>DASPUZ010000151.1:0-72194 GCA_035622635.1 bacterium
GCCCCCGCCGCCGCCGCCACCCCCACCACCACCGCCACCCCCACCACCATTCGGTGGTGGCGGCCCGGGAGGAGAAGGCGAAAACGAAGATACGCCGAGCACGAATGGGATCGGTTGCACCGTGACCCCGTGTCGAGATCCAAACATCCGTCGGTCTCCCCTGTCGCCCTCCCGCACTCCAGCATCGGGTGGCGACCCCGCCCTGATTACAATACGCGCATTTTACACAAACATTCTACACGACTCGGCGACTTACCTAGATCATTCAAAGGGCCAAGCGGTATCTATCTGTTTGATACTTCCGATCATCCTCTCGATCAGTCTGCCTCGGTTCGGGCCCATTGCTATCATTTGAATGTCGCGACGCCGGTCATTCGGTCGCTTTACCAGACCGGCGGGGCGGCACCGATGATCGAGACACGAAACCTCGGGAAAATCTTTCGCCGCCCTCCCTGGGCGATCGCTGGTTCGACGCGGACCGGAGCCCGATCGGTTCGCGCCCTTCGCAGTATCAATCTGAATGTCGAACGCGGCGAGATTTTCGGTCTCGTCGGCCCAAATGGCGCAGGCAAGACTACCCTTCTCAGGATCCTGGCCACGCTCCTGCTCCCCACGGAGGGGACTGCCCGAATCAATGGAGCGGACGTCGTCCGGGAGAGCAGCCGGGTGAAGCGCGCCATCGCGCTCGTGGCAGGCGACGATCGGGGATTCTATTGGCGCCTCAGTGGGCTTGAGAACCTGGATTTCTTTGCGGGGCTGCTGGGATTCACAGCCGCAGAGGCTCGGCGCCGCGCGGTCGACGCGCTGGAGCGCTTGGATCTCCTCCCCATGGCCCGCGAGCCGGTCGGTCGCTACTCCACGGGCATGCGCCAGCGCCTCGCCATCGCCCGGGCCCTCCTCGGTAACCCTCCGGTTTTGCTCTTCGACGAGCCGACGCGAAGCCTCGATCCGGTGGCGTCGACCGGGTTCCGGACGCTCGCGGCAAGACTGTCGAGAGAGGAAGGCCGCACGGTGATCATGGCGACGCACAACCTGGACGAAGCGGACGCGATCTGCAGCCGCGCCGCGATCCTCACGGGCGGCACCGTCCGGGAGATCATGTCGATGGACGGCGCCGGCGCTCTGACCCGCCGGTATCACGCGCTGCTGGGGGCGTCGGAATGACGGCCCAGATCCTGGCCTTCCTCAGGCGGGACTATCTGCTCGCGAGCACATCCCGCCTCGCGCTCGCGTGGCAAATCATCGCCGTGGGCTTCGCCGTCCCGACGCTATATTACCTCGGGAGGCTGATCTATCCCGCCGCCATCCCGTCTCTCCGCACCGCGGGAGCCGATTACTTCACGTTTGTCGTCCTGGGGGTGTCCGCAGGGACCTTCTTTTCCACGATGATGGGCACGTGTGCGGCGGCGGTTCGCGGCGAGCAGATGGGCGGCACCATCGAGACCCTGCTCGTCATGCCGGCATCGCCCTGGGCGATGGCCGTAGGAGCCTCGCTGTGGGGGACGCTCATCGCCGCCGGGCAGGCGCTCTTCTACCTCGTGCTCGCGAGCGTGATCTTCCCGATGCATCTTGCGAACGCGAACCTACTCGGCGTCGCGGCGGCCGTGGCTTTCACCATTGCGGCGTTCGTGCCGCTCGGCATGCTCTCGAGCGCGTTTGTGCTGGTCTTCCGCCGCCCCGACGTGTTCACCGGCACCCTTGCGAGCATCTCGATCCTGCTGGCCGGCGTCTTCTATCCAACGACCGTGATGCCGCCAGCACTCCAGCGCGCCGCGGAGT
This sequence comes from bacterium, assembly GCA_035622635.1. Lineage (GTDB taxonomy): Bacteria > Sysuimicrobiota > Sysuimicrobiia > Sysuimicrobiales > Segetimicrobiaceae > JAJPIA01. Next base: position 1,780 of record DASPUZ010000151.1, read on the forward strand.
TCGTGCCGCTCACGCACGGTCTCCGCGCTCTTCGCCTCGCCGCCATTCGGGGCGACGGGCCGATGGCCCTTCGAGGAGAGCTCACGGCACTGCTCGCCTTCTTCGTTGTGGTGTTCCCTGCCGCCATGCTGGCGTGCCGGCTCGCGTTCCACGAGGTCCGGCGTTCCGGTGGGTTCAACGGATAGGCATCCCCCGGTGTTTCAGGCCGAGCGGGCGCTCCTGGACATTCTCCGCGACGGGCGGCCAGCCGCGACGCTCGCAAGCGCTGAGTGGCAAACGGTTCTCTACCTAGCGCTTCGCGAAGGGGTCTCGTCCATCGTCTTTGGACGGCTCACCGCGTCGGCGCCGGGAGCGGTGCCGCAACCCGTGATGGCGGCGCTGGCCCGCCGGTACCATGAGGGCGCGGAACTGACCGCCACGGCCTACCTCGAACTTGAGGAGGTGCTGCGCGTACTCGGGGCGGCCGGAATCCGCCCGATGCTGCTGAAGGGGGCCGCGCTGGCCCGGTTCACATACGGCGACGCCGCAACCCGGCCGTTCACGGACCTCGACCTGCTCGTGCGCCGCGACGATGTGTCTGCGGTCGCGAAGGTGATGCGCCGCGCCGGATATGCGATGGCGGGTCCTGCCCACCGGTCCGGCACCTACGAACAGTGCTACTTCACCCCATCCTGGACTCGCCTGCCCGTCGATGTTCACTGGCAGTATGCGGAACCGTTCCACGCGATCGAGCTGGACTACGGTGCGGTCTTCGCGCGCGCATCAAGTGTGGCGGTAGGTCGCGAAGTCGCGTTACTCCCCTCGCCTGACGACCTGCTCCTGGCCCTCAGCGTCCACGTCGTACGGGAAGCATGGGAGAGCAAGCCGATGCTCCGTTATCTCTGCGATATGGCGGAGATCATTCGATGGAATTCCGTGAACTGGGATCGCCTGGTTGAATGCGCGCTCGCGGGGCGGCATCTCCGGGCGCCGCTCCGGCTGAGCCTTGGCGCAGCCCGGATGCTCTTGGGCGCCGATGTCCCCCGGCATGTGCTGGAAGCGATGGGTCCGCGACGGGCTGCGGCCGTGGACCGGATGGTGCAACGCCGTGTTCGCGTGACAGTGTTTCGGCGCCCGTCTCCATTCGAGGCGCTGCTGCGAATCGCCGTGATGCGGTGGACTGACGGCGACGCGTCACCGCGGTACGCGGCGCTCGTCGGGGACCGTATTGAGGTGCAGTGGGCACGCCTCAGGAATCACCTCGGCCGGCGCAGCGGGCACGCGCACGGCCTGCCGGCGAGGTGACGAATCAGGGGGGCGGCGCTGCAGCGGTCGCAGGACTGGCCCACCACCTGCGGAGGGGGAAGAACACGCTGTCGTCGGTAAAGTCCTCCACGATGATGATCCCGTCCGTACCGCCATCGAGCACGGCCACTCCAATAAGCCGGTATCCTGGATAGAGAATGTTCGCGCGGTGCGGCGCGCTCGCCATCAGCGCCCCGTGCGCGGCCTCGACGTCGTCGGCGTAGGCGAGATTTTCGCCGACGACGCGTACGCGCACACCGGCATCCAGCACCCGGTCTCTCGGTGTCTTGCCGTCGGGAGACACGTGCGAGAGCATGCCTCGGGCAAACAGTTGCTGGCCGTACGTGCGCGCGATCCCCTGGAGCGTCTCGTGCGGCATCAACGGCACGAGGCCGGCGGCCACGCGAGTCTCGTTGACGAGGTTGAGTACCGTGATCGCCAGATCGGCGCGGAACGGCGCGTCCGCGAGATGATAGGGAAGCGTGTACGCTGCGGGCTCAGAACTCCCGAGCGCGCGAGGCAGGTCGGCCCCGATCCCGAGCGATGGTGGCGCTGACACCACGGCCACCGTCAAGAGCGCGCAGACAACCGAGAACCAGCCGCGAATGACGAAGTTCCTCCACTCGGGGCTGGTTCCGGCTCTTCGGCAGCCCGGCCGACTTCACGATGGAAGTCCCGCAGCTTTGCGCCCCCGCCTCACGGCGGGTTTGCCCGTTCGGAAGCCCCGTACTGTATTCGTGCCCAGCAAGATCTCGGTCTAGCCGCGCCGGACGACGTGGTGTTTCAGTGAGCGCCCGCGGATGGTCCGCCGTCTGTCAGTCGGTAGAGGGAGAGGCGCGGCCAGATTTCGCGTTCGACCTCGGGTTGTTACTCGGCAGCGGCGGCTCCTTCGGGGCCGAGATGGAGTCCGGAACTTCGGTAACGTCCGGCCGCGGCCATGCGGCCTGCGGCTGGAGAAGGTTCTTCTCGATTGCCCAAGCCGCGGCATGCGCACGATTTCGAAGACCCAACCTCCGGTAGATCGACCGGAGGTGGCTCTTGACTGTCGACTCGGACAAAAAGAGCTTGGCCGCGATTTCCTTGTCGGCCAGCCCCCGGGCCACTTCCACCAAGACTTCGAGATCGCGATCGGTGAGGCCGTGCAACCCCCGCCGCACTGGCTCAGTGCCGAACCCGTTGCTCGCCAGTTCCTCCAGGAGCTGGCGAGCGATGTTGGTATTGATCATTGTCCTTCCCTGGTGCACGGCCCGGATCGCGCGGATCATGTTCTCCGGCGAGATGTCCTTCAAGACATACCCCACGGCGCCTGCGGCAATCGCTTTGCGAAACAGCCCAGGCTCACTGTACACCGTGAGAATCAATACCTGCGTCGCGGGGCACTGCTGCCGGATCGCGCGAGTCGCCTCGATCCCGTCGCCGCCCGGCATCTTGAGATCCATGAGGACGACGTTGGGATCGAGCTGTGTCGTGAGACGGACTGCTTCTGGACCGTTCTCCGCCTCCCCCACCACCTCGATGTCCGGTGCATCCTGAAGCACGACCCGCAGCCCCACGCGGGTCAGGCTCTGATCGTCCACGATCAGCAGGCGGATGGTCATCAGGTAGCCCCCGTTCCCGGAGTCGTGGTCACGCGGTGGCGGCCCGCGGCCGTTGCTCCGTTGCGCCGGCCAGTTCCGGGAGCGGAATGGACGCACGCACTACCGTGCCCTCGGCAGGGATCCTCCGGATGTGCAACGTGCCCCCCAGCAGGCGCACCTGGTCCTGCATCAACGCCAGTCCGAATCCGCCCGAGCGTCCGCGCCCGCCCGCGCGGCGGCCCCCGGTGAACCCCCTGCCGTCATCCTTCACCTCGAGCACGACCCCGCGCCGCGTACGCTGGATCCGCACGGAGATGTGCCGCGCCGAAGCGTGCCGCGCGGCGTTTGCCAGCGCTTCCCGCCCCACCTCCGCCAACCCCGCCACGATTCCCTGCGGCAGATCGTCTGCCGCCGCCACGTCGAGGGACAGTTCCGCGTTGGTGTATGCCCGGACCTCTTCGAACGCGTCCTTCAGGTACCCGGCGAGTGACGCCGCCGGCAGGGCCGAGCTGGGGGAACGCAACGCTCCGATCGCCCGCCGAGTCGATTCCAGCGCCGCCTGGGTGCTTGCAATCGTCGCCCTCAGAGACTCACGCGCCTCGCTCATCTCGGGCGGCAGACTCCGGTCGAGCACCCGGAACAATGTCAGCGCTGTTGCCAGACATTGGGCCGGGCCATTGTGGATTTGAAACGCGACGTGGAGCAATCGCTCCTCAGTGCCGGGCTCGGCACCGGATCGATCGCCATCCTCCGCCACGTCGCCCGAGCGAGGGATGCCGGCTGCCCTGAACCGTGCGTCATTTCGTCCCATTGTGAGTCCCATTATGAAATACCCGTTTTGCCGACCACACGGACCAGCCCGCTCAGCTTTTCCCTGCCGAACCGCTCACGCATCATTGGAGTGATATCGTCTGAGCCCATCAGAAGAAGGACCCCCCGGCCGTCCCGCAGGGGCGCCAGGAGCAACTGGCATCCCGCATGAGATACCCCGATACGAACATCAAGTGAAGGGAGCCCGGCCACGCTCGGCGCAACCTCCTACCGCTTACGCGCACCGATCTCAATCGACACATTATAGCACGGTGCGCAATCTGACAACGAATTCTCATAAATGTTCGCCAGCGACCCCTCCGAATCCTGAAATAGCGATCCACCTAATGATCGAGTCGAACCGAACACGAGGGCCCGTCCAAAAGAAGGGTCCAGTTCCGCGATCATACAAACATACGTTCGCATTCGATTGTGCGATAGTTCCTCCAAAAAACCTCCCAGGACTCTTCAACAGGACGTGGGGAGCAAGGGATGACTGAGCCAATCGCTCGTTCATAAGAAGCAAATCTCCCGACTCGACGAAAAGGGGATATCCAAGGATGGTTCCAGTGGAGAGCAGCCGGCCAGCGTCAAGAGTTCGCGTGCTTGTGGTCGATGATACCACCCTGATGCGCCAGGGAATCAAGAGCTTTCTAGAAAAGCGCAGCACAATCGAGTTCGTGGGGGAGGCATCGAGCGCCGAAGAGGCCACGGAGCTGGCCGCAACGCTGGAACCCGACGTGATCCTGCTCGACCAGGACATGCCGGGCCTCGACAGCATCGAGGCGATCAAGCTCATCAAGGCGCGCCACCCCAAGTCGGAGATCATCGTGCTCGCGGAGGGCGCGGACGACGAGAAACCGTTCCGTACTTTGGAAGCCGGGGCAACCGGCTACGTGTTGAAAGACATCACGCCGGAAAATCTCGCTCGGGCGGTCGAAGGCGTATGCAACGGCCGCACATTGATCCACCCGCACGTCACCCGACAACTCGTCGAGCGGTTCCGTACGCTCGCCCGCGAGCAGACAAAGACGGACGGCACGCACCTCGGGGGCCTCACGACCCGCGAGTTCGAGATCCTCCTCGAAATGACAAAAGGTGCGACCGATCGCGAGATCGCAAACAAGATCTTCGTGAGCACCACCACGGTCAAGAGCCACATCCGCTCCATCTTCAGAAAGATCGGTGCCCGCAACCGCACTCAAGCGGTCGTGTACGTCCTGAAGAACCGGCTGATCACGTAGCGCGACCGGTCGGACGCACGTCCGCGGAGATGACCGCTTCCGCGGCTAGGACGAGCAGAACGGAGGGGATGATGGCGGAACGACACGTCAAACTCGACGAGAAGCACGGGTTGCAGCATCCGCAATGGCCGATCGGGTCGGCGTTCGCGTACCAGTCGTCGATCTGGCGCATCCAAGGGCTGTACCTCGCGCCCACGTCCTCCGGGAATCGCGAGCTCTGGTGGATCCTCGACGAGCAGAAGCCCGAAGTGCCGGATCTCGACAGCGGAGGCGAATAGTAATGAAGTACGTTCTCCGACTACTCCGACGGAACGCGGTGGGGGGACTCGTGGTGCTCGCGATGCTCCTCGTCGCTGTGGGGCCGGCGGCTACGGCGCCCGTATATATGGGGCCGCCGGCTGCCACTCCGCCCACGGATCAGCAGCCACCATCGTCGGGGGCACAACCTGCGGCACCGCCAGCCGCGACCGGGGGGCCGGCTCCGCAAGCACCTTCCCTGGCACCCTCAGTCGGAGGCGCGCCTCAGCCGGGGCAGACGAACCAAGAGTACACCGTGCAACCCGGGGACGTGCTCCAGATCTCGGTCGTGGGCGAGCCCGAGGTGAGCGGCCTGGTCACCGCCGGCCCAGACGGCTCGATCATGGTGCCTTTGGTGGGCCGGCTTCCCGCCATGGGGGCGACGCTTCCGCAGCTAACGGACCGCGTGACCCAGGCGCTGAAAACCTACATTCGCGATCCGCAGGTGTCCATCACGATTTCCCAGGCGGCCACCCGCCAGCAGTACGTGTACGTACTGGGGCAGGTGAGCCGTCCCGGGGCGTACCAGCTGCAGGACGGCTTCACGATCGCGGCCGCCATTGCGGCCGCCGGCGGGCCGACGCCGAGCGCCTCCCTTGGGAATGCATTCATCATGCGTAAATCGCAGACGATTCCCGTGGATCTGCAGAGCCTGCTGGTCGACGGGAACACCCAGGCCAACACAACGGTGGAGCCCGGCGACATCATCGTGGTGCCCGAGGGGCGGGATCGGGTGTTGCTGATGGGTGCGGTGGCGCGGCCGGGACCGTACGTCATCAACCCGGGAGACCGGCTCGTCGACCTCTTGTCGGCCGCCGGCGGCTCGACGCAGGACGCGAAGCTCACCGATGTCGGCGTGATTCGCCACGCGGTGCAGGCCAGCACGGCGAACACGACGGCGAAGCCGACCGTCACCGAGGTCGATTTGACGAGGTTCTACAAGAACGGTGATACGACCCAGAACATCGAGCTGCAAGCAGGGGATATCGTATACGTGCCGCAGCAGGCACAGCACGTCGTCTGGAACGCGTTTCTGAACACGGTGGGAGGGCTCGGCTGGCTCGTCTTCTTCGTCCACTGAGGCGTGCTGGAGTTCACGGCGGGCTGCAGCACCCCGGCTGGACGCGGTAAGTATGGAACGGGGAGGGACAGAGGCATGGAGTTTTGGCGGTATTATCGGGTGCTCCGGCAGCGCTGGGTGGTCATCATGGTGGCCATGGCCGCAGCACTCGGAGTGGGGCTCGCCGGGGCGCGCGCCGGCACGGACGACTACGCGGCGGTTGCCACGCTGTCGGTACCTGCCGCGTCCCAGTTCCTCTTCATCGCGAACGTCGGCTCCGGCTCGATACCGACGTCGGACCAGCTCATGCAGCTCGCAATCAATCTCGTGCGGAGCCGGGACGTCGACAATCGTGCCGTCCAGCAGCTGCAGTTGGGCCTGACCCCTGAAGACCTCAGTACTCGCGTGGCGGTTCAGCAGGACCCGAACGGCGACCTAATTCGAGTGACGGCCAAGGGGCCAACGCCGGCCGCCGCCGTCATGCTCGCAAACGCCGTCGTCGACAATGCCGCGGCGTTCAGCCAGGAAGTGCAGCGCCGCGAGTCCACGCTCGGCCGGGAATTCATCGAGAAGCAACTCGCAGACGCGCAGGCGAGCCTGCGCGCGGCCGAGGACGCACTGCTCGCGTACCAGCAGAAGAACGGGGTCACGCTCGCGTCCAGCCAGAGCGCTCAGATCGGCGCGCTGCAGGCGGAGGCCCAGCAGAACGACTTCGCGCTCGAGGAAGCCAATGCCAAGATCGCGTCGTACACCGCGCAAATGCAGAGCGCGGGCAGCGCTCCAACCCAGATTCAGGACGATGCGGTAACCCAACAGCTTCGCGCCGAGCTCGTGCAGCTCGAGGTCCAGCTTGCCGCGCAGCTCGCGGTCCACACCGACGCCTACCCCGCCGTGGTGGCGCTGAAGGCTCAGATCGACGCCGTCAAAGGACGGCTGAATACCGAACTGCAGAAGATCGCGGTCACAAGCCAGGGACAGCACACTCCAATGTACGAGGCGCTCGCGATGAACCGGATCGCCGCCGAGACTGACCGGATCGCGTTGGAGGCGCGCAGGCAAGCGATCCAGCAAGCCATTACCGGTGCGACACAACACCTCCCCACGGTAGCGCAGACCCAGCTCGATGAGGCACGGTTGAACCGCACGGCGGAGATCCTGACGAATCAGGTCGCAGACCTCGAAGGCCAGCTGGCTCAGGCTCGCGTCCGAGAGCAAGAGATGCAGAGCCTCGGCAACCTCACGGTGCTCGACCATGCCAGCAGCGCGTTCGCGTCGCCATTCTCCGGGAAGCCGTTCAAGCTGACGCTGGCCGGCGTGCTGGGTCTGCTCGGAGGAATCGGCCTGGCGTTCTTCCTGGAATACGTGGACACCAGCATCAAGACGCCGGAGATCGCGGAGCGCCTACTCGGTGTTCCGGCGCTCGTCGCGATTCCACGTCACAACCCGCCGTTTGACGAGGCGTACCGCCTGCTGACGGTCAACCTGCTGGCGCGCGAGCCGAGTGAGGGCGGCGGGGTCGTGATCGCGGTCACAAGCCCGCAGCCGGGCTCCGGGACATCCACCGTGGTGTCCAACCTGGCCCAGGCGTTCGCCGCTGCGGGCCAGCGCACGGTGATCGTGGACGCCGCACTCCGTGATCCCGTCCAGCACACGCTGTTCAACGTTAGCAACGAAAAAGGCGTCGCCGAGGTACTGGCCGGGACCGCCACGCTCCCGGAGATTCTCATGCCGGTGAAACCGAACCTGTGGCTCGTGACGAGCGGAGCCGAACGCACGCCCGACATGGGGATGCAGCTCGGCTCGGCGGCCATGGCTTCGGTCCTGGCGGACCTGCGGCAGCGCGCGGATGTCATCCTGGCCGACACGTCGTCCGCGGGCGCGTTCGCCGACGTCTACGCGCTCGCGCCGCTCGTCTCCGGAGCGTTGATCGTCCTCGACGGCAGTCGCGCGCCGCGGGGAATCGAAGAGCAGGTCAAGCTCCAGTTCGACCGGCTCGGCACACCCGTGATCGGTTCGGTCCTGAGCAAGGTCCGACCCGATCTCGTGGACAGCTACTACTACCAGGAGTACTTCTACCGGACCCACGCAGTGGCCAAGATCGGGCCGGCAACAGCCACCACCAGCTTGGCGGTCCTCATCGTCGCTGGCGGGCTTACGATGGGCCTGTGGCTCTGGTTCCACTCGGGCGGAAGCGCCGAGCGGGCCCTGATTCAGTCGACGCCCAATGCCCCGTCACTTATGACCACCACCCGGAGGTAACCGTTTCGTGGATGTTGTAACCGCACAGCAACTGGAGACATCGCTCGAATCGAAGATTCGTGAGCGCACCGCCCGCGTCGGGGTGATCGGCCTTGGGTACGTCGGCCTCGCACTCGCCGTGGAGGCCGCGGAATTCGGATTCCACGTCGTGGGGGTCGAGATCGACGAGACGAAAGCCTCGATGGTCAACACCTGCCGGTCGTACATCGGCGACGTGACCGACGAGGCCTTACGCCGCGTCGTCGACGCCGACAAGCTCAGCGCCACGACGCAGCACGACGCCTTGCGCGATACCGACGTCATCATTATCTGCGTGCCAACGCCGCTGACCAAGAGCAAGGAGCCGGATCTGTCCCACGTCACGGCCGCAGCCCACGCGTGCGTGCCCCTGCTCCGGCCCGGGATGCTGGTCGTCCTGGAGAGCACGACGTATCCGGGAACCACCGTGGAGGTCGTAAAGCCCATTCTGGAGACCAGCGGGCTTCGGGCAGGACCGGACTTTGCGCTGGCGTTCTCACCGGAACGGATCGATCCGGGGAACCGGCAGCACAGCTTCCGGAGCGTCCCGAAGATCGTCGGGGGCGTAACGCCGGGTTCGACGCGGATCGCGCAGGCGTTCTACGAGCAGGTCGCGGATACAGTCGTTCCCGTGTCATCTCCCACCGTCGCCGAAATGGTCAAGGTCTACGAAAACGTGTTTCGGAACGTGAACATCGCGCTCGTCAACGAGCTGACCCTGCTCTGCGATCGCATGGGCCTGGACGTCTGGGAGATCATCGAAACGGCGGCGACGAAACCGTATGGGTTCATGCCGTTCTACCCCGGGCCCGGGGTCGGCGGCCACTGTATCCCGGTGGATCCCTATTATCTGTCGGCCAAGGCGCGGGAGTACGACTTCCACGCGCGCTTCATCGAGTTGGCGGCTACAGTGAATGACAGCATGCCGTACTACGTGGTCTCGCGCACCACAGGGGCGCTCGAGGCGAAGGGAAAGACGTTGTGTGGCGCCAAGGTGCTCGTGCTCGGCGTTGCCTACAAGAAGGACATCTCCGACGTGCGGATGTCGCCGGCGCTGAAGGTCATGGCCCTGCTCCACAAACGCGGGGCGACCGTCACCTATCACGACCCGCACGTGCCGGAGGTGACGCTGACCAACCCGGGGATCATCCGGTCGGTGCCGCTCACCGACGAGACCCTGGAGGGCGTCGACTGCGTGATCCTGGCGACCGACCACAGCGACATGGATTACGACCGCATCGTCGCGCGTGCTTCGCTGATCGTCGACACACGCAACCGGCTCCACGGCCACCGGCTGCCGCACGTGGTCCGGCTCTGATGGCAGCAGGTTCACACGTTCGGGAATCGCTGGCGAACGCCAGGGCCTGCCGCTCGCCTCGATGACGGGGCGCGCTCCCACCGTACGGGCGACGCTGGTGTTCGCCCTGGGACTCGGCGCCGTCGTGGCGTTCGCCAGTGTCGTGCTCCCCGGGTCTCATGTCCTGCTCGGGATGCTGGCGGCGGGCGTCGGAGTGGTGGCGCTCTTCAACCCGAAGATCGCGCTGTTTCTGATCGTTCCCGCAATGGCCCTCTCGCCGGATCTGCCGGTGCACGGGGTCGCGGTGCGCGCCGAAGACTTGATGATGGTGCCGCTGACCGTCGGGTGGCTGGCGCACCTGTGTGTGGCCAAGACGCGTCGCCGGACGCCGTTCGACCGGCTCCTCGTGGCCTACATCCTCGTGGGCATTGCTGCGACGCTGTGGGGGATGACGCTCGGCACCGTGCACCTGGCGACCGTGAGCAAGTACGAGAGTTCGCCGCTCCACGTCCTCAAGCGGATCGAGTTCGTCGTGCTGTTCTTCATCGTGGCGGACACGGTGGAGTCGCTCGTGGACGTACGGCGTATCGTGTATGTGCTGCTGGGCTCCATGATCGCGTTGAGCCTGTATTCGGCGTGGCAGTTCCACACCAATCAGGCGATCGCGCTGGGTCCCGAGGGGGCTCCGATCCACGAGCCCGGCTTGGCGTCGATGGTGACGGTCGGGCTCGCCCTCGGCCTGATGCGCACCGCCAGCACGCCCCGCGCGAGGTTTGTGCTGGGCCTCATCGTGCTGTTCGGCGTCGCCACCCTGCCGCTCGCCCTCGGCCGGAACTACATCGCCGCGACGTTGATCATTCTGCTGTACGTTGGCCTGAGGGAACAGCGCTGGCTTCTGTTCGCCATGCCGGCGCTCGCCGCGGTGGCGCTCCTCTTGTACCCCGAGGGTATCGCTCACCGTGTCCTCACACTCGGGAGCGCCTTTTCACCGGATCTGAGCTCGCTCAATCAGACCTCGACCGCCCCGACGTCGATATTCTACCGGGCGCAAGCGCCGCTGTATTACACGGTGTGGGCGCTCGGAGCTTCGCCCCTGCTCGGACTCGGGATGGGCAGCGTTCCGCTCGGCTTCATCGACAGCGAGTACGTCGTCCAACTCTTCTACACGGGGCTTGCCGGGCTCGCGATCTTCCTGGTCTTCGGCGCCAAGTTGCTGCGCGTGATGCGGGACATGCGCCGAGCCACGACCGACCCGGAAGCGGCCGGGCTGGTACAGGGGCTTCAGTTGGTGACGATCGGGTACGCCGTGTACAGCGTCTTCGCGGCGTCGGTGTCGGCTACGCACACGGGTGGACCGTTCTTCATCGTCGCGGCACTCGCCGGCGCGCTCTCCCGCCAACTTCTGCCGCAGCCGCTGGCGGCCACCGAGGCACGGATGGAACGCCTCGGCAGCCGGGCCCTTGTGCCGGTGCGGACGCCGGTACCGCTTCCCGTACCCGCCGTCGCGAACCCGTGGCAGCGTCTTGCCGTACTGCGGCAGGCTCCCGGGCCGCGGCGGGCCCCCGCTCGCTCGCGGCGAGAACTGTGGGTGCCGCTCGGCGGCCGCCGGGGCTCCGCCCTGCCACCGCCCTTGTCGGAACGGCACGCTCAATCTTGATCGCCGCGGATCGGGGTGCGCTCCGATCCGGGGGACGGGTTGCGGCGAAGGGCAAGCGGTCGGGGTGTGCAAGGTACGCTACTTGCGGACCCAATGGGGAAGGCGCGGAATGGCGGAAACTCGTCCCGACGTTGACACCACGCCGCGAGCCACGCGGCACCACCGGCTCCGCGGTACGAAAAGTCGGAGGTCTTTCGGACGAGGACCAATTGACCTATCGATTCCGGGAACGCCCGCGTGGGCCGTGGCAGAACACGATATGATGGCACAGAAGGAGTGATCCAACACAACTATGGCGGCGACGGCAGTCGAACTCCTGATCGAATCGACCAATTACGCGCGCCCGCGTGATCGCGCACGCGAGCTCTGGGCGTTCCGGGAGGTCATCCTGGCCTTCGCCGAACGCAACGTTCGAGTGAAGTACAAGCAAGCCGTCCTCGGCGTCTTGTGGGCCGTGCTCCAACCCCTCATCTTCCTCGGCGTCTTCATGGTCGTCTTCGGGCGTATGGCCAATATCTCGGCAGGAAGCACCTCGTACCCTGCGTTCGCGCTCGCGGCGCTCGTCCCATGGTTCTTCGTACAGACCGCCGTGACGTTCGGCGCGCAGGCGCTGCTCATGGACAGCGCGCTCCTGCGCAAAGTGTACTTCCCGCGGGAGACCCCGGTGCTGGGCGCGGTGTTGAGCGCCGGCCTCGACTTCGCGATGGGATTCGCCCTGTTGATGGCGCTCGAGCCCGTGCTGGGCGGACACCTGTCATGGAACGTGTTGATGGTGGTCCCGCTGTGGCTGACCCTCGCGGTCCTCACCACCGGAGTGTCGCTGATCCTCGGGGCATTGAATGTCTACTACCGTGACTTCCGGTTTGTCCTACCGGTCCTCCTCCAGTTGTGGATGTTCGCCAGCCCGGTCGCGTACCCGTTGAGCGCCGTGCGCGCGCAGTGGCGCGAGCTGTATATCGTGCTCAATCCTGCCGCGGGGATACTCGAAGGGTTCCGCCGGGCGTTGGCCGAGGGCCATCTGCCGGATCTGGGCCTCCTTGCGCTGAGTGCCGGGACTTCGTGTCTGGTAGCGTGGATCGGCTACTGGTTCTTCAAGCGGATGGAACCGGGACTCGCGGATGTGGTGTAGACGATGACCTGGGCAATTCGGTTCGAGGGGGTCAGCAAGAAATACCCGGGCGCCGGATGGGGCTATCCATCGCTTCGCGGCGATTTGAGCCGGCTCGGACGCTCCGTGGCGACGTGGCTTGCCAGGCGGAGGTCCAAGCTCGAAGGCCCATTCGCGCTCCAAGATATCTCCTTTGACGTCGAGGAAGGAGAAGCGTTTGCCATCGTCGGGCCAAACGGTGCCGGCAAAACGACCGCGCTCAAGCTGCTGACGCGGATCTCGTTCCCGACGCGCGGACGGATCCGCGTGCGGGGGCGCATCGGTGCGCTCATCGAGGTGGGATCCGGCATCCATCCGGAGCTGACGGGACGGGAGAACATTTGGCTTTACGGGCGCATCATGGGGATGTCGAGGCAGGAGATCAGCCGCCGGTTCGACGAGATCGTCGAATTCGCGGAACTCGGTCACGTCCTGGATCGAACCGTGAAGCGGTACTCGAGCGGCATGCAGCTGCGCCTGGGGTTTTCCATTGCGAGCCACCTCGATCCCGACATCTTCGTGGTTGATGAGGCGCTCGCCGTCGGAGACGCCGGCTTTCAGGCGAAGTGCGTGGAACGGATGATGCGCCTCGTCGCCGAGGGGCACACCCTCTTGTTCGTCTCACACAATCTCACCGCGGTCGAGGCAATCTGCCAACGTGGAATGTTCCTCCTGGACGGACGGATCGAGAACGCCGGACCCGTCCGGGACGTGCTCCGGTCGTACGTCGACTGGATCGACGCTCGGCAGCAGGAACGGTGGGCGAAGACGGGCGCCGAGAGCAGTTCGGGGGATCTCGTCATCGAACGCGTCTCGTTCCACGACGCGACCGGCGGGGAGCGCACGTCGTTTCGAACCGGGGAAGACCTCGAGATCCGGCTCGTGGTGCGACCGGCGAGGCCACTCGTCCGCCCGAACTTCTCGCTCGGCATCGGCGACGGCCGCCCCGGGAGCTTGATCGTCTGCTCGATGCGAGTGGACGGCAAAGTCCCCGAGACGATCAGCGGGCCAGCCGTCGTGTCCTGCCGCATGCACGGGTTGCCGCTGCTGCCGCGCGTGTATCAAGTGTGGTGCGGCGTCCGCGGGAGCCATGCGTACGGCTACGTATTGGAACAGATGGTGGGGACATTTCGGGTCACCGAGGGAGCCCTGGCCGGGGACACCCCGGCACCGGTCAGCGACCTGCGCATGGGCGCCGCGATTCACGTCGAGCACGACTGGGATGTGGCCGCGTTTGAGGATTTCAGATCACCGGCGGTCGCAACCGAGGGGCGCGCCCAATGAACCAGGCGCTCATCAGCGTCATCATCCCGGCGCACAACGCGGCGCGGTTTATCGAGGAAGCGGTGCGGAGCGTCCTGAGTCAAACCTACAGCAACCTCGAGATCATCGTGGTGGACGACGGCTCCACTGACGACACCTACGAGCGCGTCGCCGCATTCGGTCCGCGCATCACGCTCATCCGACAGGCCAACGGCGGGGCCGCCGTCGCACGGAACACCGGCATCCGTTGCAGTCGAGGCGAGTACGTCGCGTTCCTCGACGCCGATGACGTATGGCTCGCCGAGAAGACGGCACGCCTCCTGTCGATCCTGGAACGGGAACCCGGGGCTGCGGTCGCCTACCATGGTTATGCCGCAATCGACGACGCTGGTGCCGTGGTTGGACAACCGGTCATCCCGGTCCATGAAGGAGACGTCCTGGAGCCCTTATTGCTCCGATGCTTCTTTGGACCCCCGATGGTTATGATCAGGCGGACGTGCCTGGACTCCGTCGGTTTGTTCGACCCTGTGTTGAGGCTCGGGCAGGACTGGGACCTCTTCCTTAGAATCGCGCTGGCCGGCTATCGGGTACGGTGCGTCCCCGAGGCTCTCGTCCTCTGCCGCACGCATCAGGGAAACACCACCCGAGACCCCGCCCGGGCGGCTGAGTTCGGACGGATGGTCCTGGACCGGACGTTCGCTGATCCGCGGCTGCCTGCACGGTTCCGCACACATGCGTTCCGTGCCGCCGCATACAAGACGCATGCGATCTTCCAGTCGGCGCGGTGCCTGCGGGCCGGCCAGTGGCAGGATGGCGTCGCGCTGTTCCTCGAGGCCGCACGGCTGGATCCCGGGATGCTGTCTCACCCCAGCTCCTATCTGGACCTCGCGCTGCGCACGCTCCCCGTGGCGGATCAAACGTGGCCGGCGCTCGCCCGGCACTCCCGTCAGGCAACCGCGCTGCTGACTGAGTTGCTCGAAGCGATGTTCCGGTCGTGCGATCTGCCGGTCGAGGCCGCCCGGCGAAAGCGTCAAGCGTGGAGCGCTCTCTGGATCACCGTGGCAGGTTTGCATGCGCTTGCGCACCGATATGCTCTCGCCGCCGCGAGTTTCGGGCGGGCGATTGTCACGGATCCGTCAACCGTCGTCGTCACGCTTGCTCGAGCGGGCACCGGACGCTGGATGTCCATTCCGTCCGCGTGGCAACCGGTACACACGGGGAGAACGGAGCACGCCTGATGGGGGCGCCGACCGTCAGCGTCATCACCGCAGTCTACAACGCCGGCCGGTTTGTCGAGGCAGCCATCGCCAGCATCCTCGCCCAGACATATCGTGATCTCGAGGTGATCGTCGTCGATGACGGCTCTACCGACGATACTGCCGCGCGCGTCGCGGCCTTTGGCCCGCGCGTGACCATGATCGCACAGGCGAACGGTGGCGTGGCGGCCGCCCTCAACACCGGCATTCGGCACAGCCGGGGCACGTACGTGACGTTTCTCGACGCCGACGATGTCTGGCTCCCTCAGCGGATGGCGCGCGTAATGGATGCGTTTGCGCGACACTCGGAAGCCGGCGCAGTGTATCATGGATACGCACCCATCGACGCGATGGGCAGGCCAATCGGGCACCCCTTCATCCCTACCCGGAGCGCCAGTATCCTGGAACCACTGCTCTGTGGATTGTTCGTCGGCCAATCAATGATCACGTTCAAACGCAGTTACTTGGATCGGGCGGGCCTGTTTGATCCAGCGATGCGGATGTTGCCCGACTGGGATTGCTTCGTTCGCATCGCCTTAGGAGGCTGCGTGTTTGAATGTGTTCCCGAGGCTCTCGTCCACTATCGCCTACACGACTGCAACGCGTCGCGCAATTTTGCCGGGGTTATCGCATACGGTCGAGTCGTCCTTGATCGCGCATTTGCCGACCCCAAGCTACCTGTTAGGCTTAGAACAGATGCTTTCCGGGCACAGGCGTACGGCCAGTTGTCGATCTCTGTGGCGGCGCGGTATCTCCAATGGGGCCGATGGCCCGAGGGCCTTGCGTTGCTGCTGGACGGCGTCCGCCTGGAGCCCCGCATCCTGCTCCGGCCGAGCTTCTACCTGGACTTTGCGCAGCGGGCTCTGCCCATGCTTCCCGCGGGTGAGCCGGGGACAGGCCGCACCGAACGCGCGGATCGGGCGGCCGCGCTGCTATCAAAGGTACTCGCTGGGTTGTTCCAGATGCCGGACCTGCCGCACGACGTTGCCAAGCACAAGCGCGGGGCCTGGAGCGCCCTGTGGGTCGCGACCGGCGCGCTGCACGGACTCGTAGGCAGGCGTCCGCTGGTCGCCGTCAGCCTCGCGCGAGCATTTCTTTCGCATCCACCGACCGTCACCGGCGCGCTCGCCCGGGCGAGCACCGGTCGCTGGCTGTCAGCACGATCGCTGTGGCAGTCCGGCCCCATCCGCAGCGCGGGGAAGGTTTCGTGAACGGCCCCCTTGTCAGCGCGGTGATCCCGGCGTACAACGCCGGCCCGCTCATCGAGGACGCTGTCAGAAGCGCACTTGCCCAAACGTATCCGCATCTCGAAGTCATCGCCGTCGACGACGGCTCCACGGACGATACATGCGCCCGCGTCGCCGCGTTCGAGTCGCGCGTGACCCTCATCCGACAAGCCAATGCCGGCTGCGCGGCCGCCAGGAATACTGGCATCCGACGGAGCCGCGGCACGTATGTTGCCTCCCTCGACGCGGATGACGTGTGGTTCCCTGAAAAGATCGCCTCGGTCGTGCAAGCGTTTGAGCAAGACGACCAGGCGGGGGCGGTCTACCACTGGTGGTCGTTCGTCGGCATCGACGGGAAAGCCGGGCCCCAGATCTATGCGCCCGTGCATAACGGCGATGTGGTGGAGCCGTTGCTCATGGGTAATTTCTTGAGCCCGTCCGCGGTGACGATTCGGCGAACGTGTCTGGACCAGGTGGGCCTGTGCGACCCTTCGGTGAGTTGGGGTGAGGACTACGACCTATTCCTCAGAATGGCGCTGGCCGGCCACAGGTTCCAATATGTCCCAAAGACCCTGGCCCGCATCCGACTGTCCGACAGGAGTATGACGAGCAACCCTGCGAGGCAGGGCCGCGGTCAGCGCGCCGTCCTGGATCGCGCTTTTGACAGCGACGCGCTCCCGGCGAGGCTCCGCATGCCCCAAGTGCGGGCGTCTGCATACCAAACACTGCTCGTGAACACCGCTATGTCCTGTCTGTGGCGAGGCCATCTCGAGGACGCTCGCGCTTTCCTACTCGAAGGCGTGAGCATCAGACCTGAGGCGCTGGAGCGACCAGGCTTCTATGTCGGCCTTGCGTTGCGTACGTTGCCGGCAGGATACCAGACGTGGCAGGAACTGACCAACAGGATGGATGCTGTCGTGCCACGACTGACCGGCCTGTTGCATGCGTTGTTCGCAACACCCGGACTCCCGCCGGAGGTCGAAGCTCGCCGGCGAATCGCCTGGAGTGCCGTCTGGATGGCTTTCGGACTGATCCACGCGGCGAAACGTCGGTGGTCGCGTGCCACCGCGTACTTTGGACGCTCACTCGTCGACGATCCGCTCACGATCCCAATGGCCCTGGGCCGGGGACTGAGGGGTAACTGGAGGAGCGTGCGGGCCGCGCTCGGGATCTAGGATGCGCATCCTCTTCGTAACGCGAGACGATCCGTACGGCGCGCTGACGGGCGTGGCCACATACGTGCGCGATCTGGCTGAGGCACTCGGCAAGCGGAGCCACGAGATCGCCCATCTCCACGTCAGCCCCGGACCGTGGTGGACACGTCCCCGCCTCCGCTGGACGAGGCGCGGCTCCGTGCTGACCGGGGTGGTCACCGTGCCCGCCGTCTCCCGAACCGAGGAAGAGCGCCTCCGAGCGGACGTCACGTGGAGCGAGGTCGAGCAGGTGCTGACGAGAGCGTTGGGAACCATTCGACCCGCCGTCGTCCACATCCACGATCTCTCCGGTGTTCCCGCGGAGCTCGTCCCCACCGCGCAGGATGCCGGCGTGCCGGTCGTCGTCACCATGCACGACTTTTGGCCGTTCTGCCGCCAGTTTCTTCTCGTGAGGCGCGGGCTCGTTCCGTGCCCTGGATCCGATGGAGGGCGGAACTGCGCCAAGTACTGCGCCGCGCAACCGGTATCCGCGGCACGGCGGTTCGCGCAGTGGGCCGACCAGGCGCTCCCCGGAGGAGTGCGAGACGGTGCGCGCTGGGCGCTGGGGTTGTATCGCCGGCGGAGCGGCGGGAGCGGCTCTCAATTCGTCGTGGTGAACGGACCGTCGTCCGACGGCGTGCCCGACGAGCACCTCCTCGACGCGTATGCGAAACGCGAGACGCGGATGCGGCACGCGCTGCTGCGCGCGGACCGTCTGCTCACCGTATCGGAGTCCGCGAAGACCGTGTACGTGCGGCACGGATATCCGGAACAGCGCATTCACGTTCTGCCGCTCGCGCTCAGGGTCACCGAGCAGGTGCGGCGCCGCGTTCGCGAATTCACGGGGTACCCCGTTCGCTTCGGCTATCTGGGCCGGGTGAACCCGTGGAAAGGCGCCCATCTCCTGGCCGAGGCCGTGCGCGGCATCCCAGCACCGCGCGCCCAGTTCACGTTCTACGGGGCGGTCACCGACGAGGATCGCTCCTACCTCACGACGTTGAGCGGCCGCCATCCCGGTCTCCATTTCGTGGGGCGGTACACTCGGGGAGACCTCATCCGCATTCTCGACGAGATCGACGTCGCGGTATTCCCCTCGGTCATGATGGAAACACTCGGGTTGGTGGGGTTGGAAGCGCAGGCCGCGGGGATCCCGATCGTCGGCGCGGCGCACGGCGCGATCACAGAGTACGTCAAGGACGACACAAACGGCCTGCTCTTCCCGCCCGGCGATGTGGAGGCGCTGCGGGCCCGGATCCTCCGCGTGGTGGAGCACCCGGATCTCATCGCCCGGCTGTCGTCGGGAACGTCCGCTCCACGGCACATGGCCGAGCACGTGCGCGCCGTCGAGGCCGCCTACGAGGACGTCGTCCGCACCTGGCGCCGGGCAGCGGCAGCCGCCGACCAAAGCACGAGCGTGACGTCCTTGGCCGTTGCGTCCGGCTCACAGAGCGAAGCGCAGGAGGATGCGAGGGCATGAGCGAGAGGTTGATGGGAATCGTACCGGCCGGCGGTCGCGGGACGCGCCTGGCTCCGTACCCGGGCCCGAAGGAGCTGTTTCCGGTAGGCTGGCAGCCGTACCAGGTCAACGGAGAAGTGCATCGCCGTCCCAAAGTGGTCAGCCAGTACGTCCTGGAGAGCATGGCCCAGGCTGGAGTACGCCACGTTTTGATGATCGTCGGCGAGCACAAGTACGATCTCCTGCGCTACTACGCCAGCGGGGAGCGCGTAGGCTTGCACCTCTCGTACCTCTACCAGGACGAGCCGCTCGGCATGATGCATGCGATCGACCTGGCGTATCCTTGGACGCAAGGAGCGCGAATGGCGTTTGGCATGCCGGACACCATCACTCACCCACCGGACGTGTTCGAGCGGCTCCTGGACGCGCACCGGCGCTCCTCCGCCGACCTGACGCTCGGGCTGTTCGAAACCACGCGTCCTTGGAAATTCGGCATGGTCGAGATGGACGAGTCCGGCCGAATCGTCGCGCACGTGGACAAGCCTCGGACAACGACGCTCACACACATGTGGGGGATCGCGGCTTGGGAGCCGTCGTTCACCGAGCTCATTCACGAGATCAACGGCCATCCTGTAGAAGGGCGCCGTCGGGAGCCGGTGCTCGGCGACGCCATCGACGAAGCCATCGCCCGTGGATACCGGGTGCAGGGGCATGCATTCCCCGACGGGTTCTACGTCGACATCGGCACGTACGACGAGATCGTGGAGGCCCAGGCGAAGATCACGGAGGTGCTCCGGTGACGGCACCCCGCGTCTCCGTGGTCATCACGACGTCCAACGCGCGGAGTGTGGTGGGGGCGTGTCTGGAATCGCTGCTGGCCGACCTGCGTAGCGCGGGCGTCCTCCACGAAGTGATCGTCGTCGACGACGCCTCGGCCGACGGGACCGCGGACTTCATCGCGGAAACATTTCCTGAGATCAAGCTCGTCCGCGCTCCCGTCGCGATGGGATACGCCGGTGCCAACAACGCGGGAATCCGCCTGACCACGGGGGATGCGGTCTTCCTACTCAACGCGGATACCATCGTCCACCCCGGCGCGGTGCCGACATTGCTCGCGGCCCTCGACCGGTATCCCGACGGTGCGGCGGTCGGGCCCACGCTGCTCAACCCCGACGGCACGATCCAGCGGTCCTGCTGGCGTTTTCCCCTACGCACCTTGATCGGCAACACGCTGTGGCTGTTCCGGACCGGCGTATGGGACGACTACCGGGCCTGGGACCACCATGCCGACCGCAACGTGGACTGGATCAGCTCGGCTGCGCTCATGGTTCGGCAAGCCGCGTTCCCGACCGTGGGACTCCTGGACGAGCGATTTTGGGTGTACGGGGTGGACATCGACTGGGGCCTGCGCGCGCGTCGCGCCGGATACCAGATCGTATCGATCGCTGACGCCCGAATCGTCCATCTGGGCGGCCGGTCGTGGGGAAACGCGACCGACCGCCAATATGAAGACCACATGCGCTCACAGGCGCTGCTGTTCCGCCTTCACTACGGGCGTGCGGGCCTGATCCTGTTTCACACGACGGTGCTGCTCAACAGCCTGGCACGGGTGCTCGTCTGGGGGCTACCGTCGCTGCTTGGACTCGAAACGGCTAGGCGCAAGACCGGTGAGTTCCTCCGGCTCCTTCGCTGGAGCGTGACCGGCCGCGCCGGAACCATCCCGCCTGCGGAGCGCAAGCTGTCGCCGTGAGACTGCTGGTCGCCTCCCCTTTCGTCCCTTACCCGCTCGACTTCGGCGGAGCGATCCGCATTTACCATCTGCTGCGCCATCTGGCGACGCGGCACGAGGTTGTCCTGCTGTGTCCAGAGCCGATCGATCGGACCGCGGCCGACGCCCTGAGCTTCTGCACCGCCGTGGAGTCCTTCCCGGCACCCGCCTCCCGGCCGTGGCACGAGCATGCGCGGCACCTCGCGGGCCGCCTCCCCGCGTCGGTCAGCTTGACCTCCGAGGCGCTCGCCACACGCGCGCATGCGCTCCTCCGCGGGGCGCGGTTCGACATCGTGCAGGTCGAGTTTCTCGGACTCGCGCATCTGCGGGAAGCGCTGCCCGCCGGCCTGCCCACCGTGCTGGTCGAGCATTGCCTGGCGACCGAGGCACGAACGCGACAGCTGGGGCTCATGCCCTGGGGACCCCGGCGCCTCTACTACGCGCTGGATTTGCTCAAGCTGCGCCGGTACGAACCGGCCGCGATCCGTTCGTTCGACGCCTGTGTGACGGTGTCCAGCCGAGATGCGGAGCAGGTGCGAACGTGGGCGCCGCAGGTGCGGACGACCACCATCCCCAACGGGGTCGACACCGAGTTCTTCCAGGCCGCCGGGGATACCGGTGAGGCCGAGATGCTGTTCCTCGGCTCGTTCCACCTGGACGCCGCGAACGTGGACGCCGCCGTGCAGATGGCATGCGAAATCCTCCCGCGGGTGCGGCGGCATGTTCCGGACGCCCGTTTGACCATCGTCGGCACCGCCCCTCCGGCCGCCGTGACAAGACTCGGCGGGCTTCCCGGGGTAACCGTGGCCGGCGGCGTCCCGGACGTGCGGCCGTATCTCGCGCGAGCCGCGATCGTGGCCCTTCCCCTGCGCGCGGGTGCAGGCACCAAGGTGCGCGTGTTCACCGCGATGGCGATGCAGCGCGCGGTGCTCGCCACTCGGCTGGCTGCCGAAGGGCTCGACGCCGCACCGGGAGAGGAAATCGTGATCGCGCACGACACTGCGCGCTTCGTCGAGGAAGCGGTCATGCTGCTGCGGGATGCGCCGCGCCGGGCACGGATCGGCCGCGCGGCGCGCGCGCGCGTGGTTCGCGACTACGACTGGCGTGTGCTTGCGCGCAGGCTGGAAACATTTCACGAAGCGCTGCTCGATCGCCCGGCCGCGCGCGCCGCCCTCACCGAGGCCGGAAAGATGACGTCAACGCGGAAACCCAAGGAGCACTCGGCATGTGCGGAATCTGCGGATTCGTAACTACCGGCGCCGGAGGGGACCACGACCGGGCCGACCTGCGGCGGATGACCGACGCGCTGGTGCATCGGGGCCCCGACGACGAAGGCCATCACTTCCAGGGCCCCGCCGCGCTGGGGAGCCGACGGCTCAGCATCATCGACCTCGAAGGCGGGCACCAGCCCATCGGCAACGAGGACGGCACGGTGTGGATCGCGTTCAACGGGGAGATCTTCAATTACCGGGAGCTGCGGAACGACCTCCTGTCCAGGGGACACCGGTTCAGCACGGCCAGCGACACTGAGGTCGTCGTCCATCTCTACGAGGAGTACGGGCCTCAATGCGCTGAGCGGCTGCGCGGCATGTTTGCGTTCGCGATTTGGGACGATCCGCGCGGGATCCTGGTCCTGGCGCGCGACCGGCTGGGGATCAAGCCGCTCTACTACGGCGAGGGCGGCGGACGCTTTGCGTTCGCCTCCGAGCTCACGAGCCTCCGCCTAGCGCTTCCGGGGTCACCGGAGTTGGATCCGCAGGCCCTCGACGAGTACGTCACGCTGGGCTACGTCCCGTCGCCGAGAACGATCCTGGCCGGCTTCCACAAGCTCCCGCCCGCGCACGTCCTGGAGTGGACGCGGGGCCGGACCCGGCTCCACAGGTACTGGGCCGTACGCTACGACACGAACGAGCACCACACGGAGGCGGCCGCTACCGATCGGCTGCGGGCGCACCTCGAGGACGCGGTGCGCGCGTGGATGATCAGCGATGTGCCGGTCGGCGCGTTCCTGAGTGGCGGCCTCGACTCGAGCACCGTCACGGCGCTGATGGGCCGCGCGACGCGCGAGCGGGTCAAGACGTTCTCGATCGGGTTCGACGATCCCGCGTACAACGAGCTGGGCTACGCGCGGCAGGCTGCTGCTCAATGCGGCACCGACCACCACGAGGTGGTGCTCGACGACGGCGAGATCCTGCGCCTGCCGGAGCTCGCGTGGTTTCTGGACGAGCCCATGGCGGACGACTCCACGATTCCGATGTTCGCCGTATCGCGGCTCGCGCGGCAGCACGTCAAGGTCGTCCTCTCGGGCGACGGCGGGGATGAACTGTTCGGCGGGTACGTATGGACGACACGCGATCAGTTCAGGCGCACCGCCAGCTGGCTTCCTGCACCCGTTCGACGTACGCTTGCCCGTGTTGCGGCCGATCGTCAGCCGGTGCCGGCCGGTGGATGGGCCGGCCGGGTGCGCAGCGGCCTCACGGACATCGCAGGGACGATGGAAGACGGCTACCTCCGGCGGACCACGGTGCCGGCGCCCTTCCGGGCATCTCTCTATCACCACACGCTCCGCTCGCGGCTCGACGGGCATGACGGGGCCGCCGCGGTCCGGGACCTGTTGACCACGACTGCGGTCAAGGACGTCCGCGAGCGCATGCTGTTCGCGGACCAGTCGCTGTACCTGCCCGACGATATCCTTTTCAAGGTGGACCGGATGAGCATGGCTCATTCGCTCGAGGCACGCACGCCGCTCCTCGATCACCATTTGGTCGAATTCGTGGCCACGCTCCCCTACGACCTGAAAGTCCGGGGGTTGACGTCGAAGTACCTGCTCAAACGCGCGGCGCGAGGCCTGGTGCCGCCCCCCCTACTGCGCCAGCGCAAGCACGGCTTCAGCATGCCGGTCGGACGATGGCTGCGAGGGAAGGCCGGCGCGCCCGCGCGCGCGATCCTGCTCGGGCCGGATGCCGAGCGGCGCCAATTGTGGTCATCGCCGTTCGTGCGGTGGATGTTGGACGAGCACCAGGCCGGCCGCCGCGACTTCGGCCGGCGCCTCTGGAACCTACTCGTCTTCGAAGTGTGGGCGCGGCTGCGTCTGGACGGGGGGAGTGTCGAGAGTTCTCCCGCGAAGCTCGATGATCTCGTCTAGGGACTGCCGATCGATCGGGGGCATGATGACGGAAGGGAAACGCCAATGAGGCCCATGGCAGCCCTCCCGGCGGATGCGACGACGCAGGCGGCCGCCGCCGCCGCGATGCGTAGGACATTCGTCCGCTACATGCGCGAAGGCCCGCCGCCGAGGATACGGGTGATCCCCGGATCGGACCCCGCGGTGCCGCCCCCCGTGACCGTGATCATTCCCACGGCGGACGGCACCCGCGGGGGCAATCTTGGCCGCCTGCTCGACGATCTCCGGAGGCAGACGTTCGCACGGTTCGAGATCGTCGTGGTCGAAGGTGACCGCCGGCAGGGACGGGCGATCAACACGGCGGCGGCCATCGCGCGGGGCGACATCCTCGTCACGATGGACGACGACACGCGGCTGGGCCACGACGACCTTCTGGAACGGATCACCGGGGTCTTCTCGGCGGATCCCTCGATCGGGATTGCGGGGGTCAGCAACGTGACCCCCCCGGACGCCTCCTGGATCGTGCGCCGGGCGATGAGGGAACTCCCCCGCCGGTCGTCCAAGCTCGTCGACACCGTTACGGACAGCGACATGGCCGAGCATCCGTGCCTGGCGATCCGCAAGGACGTGTTCTACCGGATCGGCGGCGAGCACGAGTGGATCCCCAGAGGGTTGGACCCGTATCTGCGGCAGGAAGTACGCCGCATAGGGTATCGGGTGGTGGTTACGCCGCACGCGTGGATCCACCATCTTCTGCCCTCGACCCTCCGCGGCATCCTGCGCCAGTACTTTCGCAACGGAGTCGGTGCAGCGTACGTGGCGAGATTCTATCCCGAGTTTGTCATTGACCAGACGCTCGACCACCGCGCCCGGCCGCGTGCGGCTGGGAGCCGCCTCACCCGCGCCGTCCGCTATCTCGGCCGTTTCGCCGGCGCGGTCGTCACGATGCAGTGGATCTATCTGGCGACGCTGGCGTCGTACGCGGCAGGGTACGTGTGGGGCATGCGACGACTCCGAGAAGACTCCCTATGATGACACGCCCGGCCGCGCGAGGCACGGTGCCCCGACTCCGGCACACGGGCCTGCGGATTCTGCTCCGCCGGTCCGCGGAGGAGGCGCAGACCCTGCACGCCGAGGCGCAGTGGTGGGTCCCGGACGTCATCCGGGCCCGCCAGTGGATCTGGCTCCAAGAGATCCTGCACGTGGCGTGGGACACAAACTCGTTCTACCGGGAGCGCATGGCGGAGAGCGGCCCTCCGCCGCTTGACCCTGCGCGGTTTGGCCGCGTGCCCCCGCTGACGCGGGAAGACCTTGCCGCTTACGCGCGGGAGATCGGAATCGAGCGCTGGCACGGTCTCCGGCGCACCTCGGGCGGAAGCGGTGGCCCCGCCGTGTCGATCCCGGTCGATCGGGAAGCGTACGGCTGGTACATGGCCGGGACGTGGCGCGGCTTCCAATGGTGGGGAGTCGAGCCGGGCGAACCGGTCGCGTTGATGCTCGGAAGCTCGCGCGTCCCGCCGGTGTACGCCCTGCTTGCACGAGTCAAGGACCGCCTGATCAACTGGCGTCGCTTTCCGGTCGACGCCGGGTTCGATGACCGGACACCCCGGGTGCTGGAGGACATCGAACGCTTCCATCCCTCGCTGCTCTACGGTTATCCGTCCGCGGTCCACCGGCTGGTGCGGACAATCCGCGTACGAGGCCGCCGGCTCACCGCCCGGCTCAAGGCCGTTGTGCTCACTGGCGAACCTCTCTACGTCTTTCAGAGGCAAGCGATCGCGGAGACGTTGGAGTGCCCCGTAGTCGAGGAGTACGGCTCGGGGGAGCTCGGTTCTGTGGCGTTCGAGTGCCCGCACGGGACGCTTCACGTGACGGCGGAGAACGTGTTTCTGGAAACGGTCCCTGCCGAGAGCGGAGGGGAACGTGTGCTCGCGACTCACCTTCGCAATCGAGTGTTCCCGCTGATCCGGTATGAGATCGGCGACATCGGGGTCATCGACGCGGAGGCATGCGGCTGCGGCCGGGGCTTGCCGACGCTCAGGATTCTCGGCCGCGACCGCGATCGCCTCGATGACGGGCGGTCGCGCAGCCTGGCGAGGCCGCTGGTTGAGCGGTGCCTCGGCTCCCTGCCGGAGGCGCTCCGGGGATCCGTGCGCATGGTGCATCCTGAACTCGGCGTTGTTGTCCTCGAGGTGGAGCGAACGGTCGGCGGGGTCGCGAGTCTGGACCGTCTCGCCGACACCGTGAATGAGGCATTCGATCCCGGGTGGCGGGTCGAGGTACGGCCCGTGGACCGGTTTGAGCGACTCCGGTCAGGCAAGCTGCCGTATTTCGTGCTGAGCGCGGGGCGGATATCGTGAAGGCACTGCTCCTCACCAACGACTTCCCGCCCATGCCCGGGGGGGAGGCGACGTGGTACGCACGGATCTGCGCGACCGTTCCGGGCGGCGATGTCATCGTGTTAGCCCCGCACGTGGCGGGCGATGACGCGTTCGACGCGGGCCAGCCTTACCGGATCATCCGGCGCCATGCGCCCGTACGGCCGCACCCTGTCGCCCGGCTGACCCAGCTCGTCATTCTCGGAGTCCATGCAGCGAGACTCGTTCGGCGCGAACGGGTCACGGCGATCCATGTCGCGCACCTGTACCTGGGCCCGATTGCGCTGGCACTGCGACGGCTGTTGGGGGTCCCGTACGTGGTCTATCTTCACGGTGGGGAGATGGCGCCGTACATGAGGTGGCCCCTCGTCCGGCGGGCCGCGGGCGCGGTGATCCATGGCGCCGACCGGGTCGTGGTCAACAGCGACTTCACGCGCCGGCACTATGCGGCGCTCGGCATGTCCCACCCGCGCCACGACGTCCTGACGCCGGGCGTGGACACCCGCCGCTTCCGGCCGGACGCCGATGTCAGGAGCGTGCGATCACGATACGGGCTCGACGGAGCACGGGTGATCCTGACCGTCGGCCGGCTGATCGAACGCAAAGGACACGACGTGGTCATCACCGCCCTCCCGGCCATTCGGCGGTCGATCGGCAACGTGCGATACGTGATCGCCGGCACGGGCCCGGAAGAGGCGCGACTTCGCGCGCTCGTGCGCGAGGTCGGGTGCGAAAACGCCGTGGTGTTTGCGGGCCACGTGGCCGACGGCGACCTCCCGCAACTCTACGCGGCGTGCGATGTCTTCGTGATGCCGAGCCGCGCCCTCGACCAGCGGGACGGTGTCGAAGGCTTCGGCATCGTGTTTCTGGAAGCCGGCGCGTGCGGAAGACCGGTCGTCGCGGGGCGGAGCGGCGGTGTGACTGAGGCAGTGCTCGACGGCGTGACGGGGATCGTCGTCGCTCCCGAGAGCGTCCAAGAGGTGGCTGACGCGGTGGCTCGTCTTCTCCGCGATCGAAGCGAAGCAATCCGAATGGGTGCTGAAGGACGCCGCCGGGCCGAGATGCTCGAGGCGGCTTGGCATCGCGTCCTTCGCGGGATATGGGCCGATGCCCGGGACCAGACGCGTCCCTCACCCTTGCCCACCGCAGCCGCGGAACCGCAGGAAGACCGTGCATCCCCACTTCCTCCGGGTGCGCTTCGATGACGCCATCGCATCCGTGTGCCGCCACGGACATCGCGGGCTCCGGACTCTCTCGCGGGACGGCGCCCGGCCGACGGATTCGTGTCCTCCACGTAATTACGCGCATGGTCATTGGCGGCGCGCAGGAGAACACGCTATTGACGGCCACACGTCTGGACGGTCTCCGTTACGACGTCACCTTGGCCAGCGGACCAACGGTCGGCCCCGAGGGGACCCTGGAACCGCGCATCCCGAGAGACTTGCGCTTCGTGCGGGTGCCGGAGCTGGTCCGGGACCCGCACCCGGCCAAGGATCCGGTGGCGTTCGCCCGCCTCTACCGGCTCATACGCACGGGCCAGTTCGATATCGTGCACACGCACACGACCAAAGCGGGGCTGCTCGGCCGGATCGCCGCGGCGTGCGCGCGCGTCCCGGTCATCGTCCACACGCCACACGGCCACGCGTTCCACAACTATCTGGGCGCGAGAGGCTCCGTGGCCCTCCAGGCCGTCGAGCGGATGCTGGCGAAGCGCACCACACGCATCATCTGCCTCACCGACGCCGAGCGCGACGACCATCTCCGCCTGCACATCGGCCCTCCGGAGAAGTTCTGCGTGATCCACAGCGGCGTGGATCTCGAGCGGTTCCGGACGCCCTTGCCCGCGCCGGCGCAAAAGCGCGAGATGCTCGGCTTGCCGCGGCAGGGCCCGCTGGTCGGCTGCGTGGCCCGTCTCGTGCCGGTGAAAGGCGTGCACTATCTCCTCGAGGCCATACCCGCTGTGCGCTCCGCGGTCCCCGGCGCGACGGTCGTCTTCGTCGGCGATGGCCCTCTCCGCTCGACGCTGGAGAAAGACGCGGAGTCGCGAGGGCTGGGAAGCGGCGCGGTATTCCTCGGCCTCCGCGACGACGTAGCGGAGATCCTGCCGTTGTTCGATGTTGTGGCGCTCCCGTCGCTCAACGAGGGCATGGGCCGTGCCGCCGTCGAGGCGCTCGCAGCGGGCCGGCCCGTGGTGGGGTCGCGTATCAGCGGCATCCAGAGCGTCGTCGCCGATGGGGAGACCGGATTCCTGGTGCCCGCGGGCGATCCAAGAGCCCTTGCGGACGCCATCGTTCGGTGCCTCCGGGATCCGGAGCTACGCCGCAAGTTGGGAAGAAGAGGGCAGGAGACCGTCGGCCCCTTTGGGATCGACGCCATGCTTCGCGACATCGACCGACTCTACACCGGGCTGCTCGCGGCCCGGTGGCGATCGCGCTCGGACGAACCATCGATTTCGCTCGGATGACCGCTGTCGATAGGCGTCCTCCTGTGTTAGGAGGAAGCAGAGAGCTATTCCGACCGCACGTCCGGTTGTTGTGGAGGAGATCATGCGAGTACTCGTGACCGGGGGCGCCGGCTTCATCGGTTCCCATCTGGTCGACCGGTTGATGGACAGGGGCGACGAGGTTTGCGTGTTGGACAATCTGTCCACGGGACGGATCCAGAACGTGCGCCACCACCTGGGACATCCGCACTTCAAGCTGGTGAACGACAGCATCCTGAACCGGAAGGTCGTCAACAGGCTGGTCGAGTCCTCCGAGGTGGTGTTTCATCTCGCAGCTGCGGTGGGCGTCTGGCACATCGTGGAGAATCCCCTGGCCGCGATCAGCGTCAACGTCGAGGGCACCGAGAACGTCCTCCGGGCGGCGTTCAGCTTCTGGCGCAAGGTCGTCATCGCATCATCGTCGGAGGTGTACGGGAAATCCACGAAGGCGCCGTTGAGCGAAGACGACGACCGCGTGCTCGGGCCGACCAGCATCTCGCGGTGGTCTTACTCGTCCTCCAAGGCCATCGACGAGCACTTCGCGTACGCGTACGCAGCGCGCGGGCTCCCCGCGGTGATCCTGAGGTTCTTCAACGCCTATGGGCCCCGGATCCACGAGAACGGGTACGGTACGGTGGTGGCCCGGTTCATCCATCAGGCGCTGAATGAGCGCCCGCTGACGGTCCACGGCGACGGCCGCCAGACGCGGTGCTTCTGCCACGTCGACGACACGGTGCGAGGGATCCTGCTCGCCTCGGAGGTCCACGAAGCCGAAGGGCAGGTCTTCAACATCGGCAACGACGTGGAGATCACCGTGCACGATCTCGCGTTGCTCGTCAAGAAGCTCGCGCGGTCCGAGTCCGAAGTGCAGTTCGTCGCCTACCGGGACTACTACGGCCAGCGCTTCGAGGACACTCCACGGCGGGTCCCCGATCTCCGCAAGGCCCGCCGGATCCTCGGGTACAGCCCGGAGATCCGGCTGGAGGAGGGCCTTGCACGAACGATAGCGTGGTGCCGAGAGCACCGGTTCGTGGAGACGGCGGAGGGCCATCTGACCGTAGAGCCATGATCATTGCGATCCACCAACCTCACTATCTCCCGTGGCTCCGCTACGTTCAGAAGATCGCACGTAGCGACGTCTTCGTCCTGCTGGACGACGTGCAGTTCACGAAGAACGGCTGGCAAAACCGAACGAGGATCAAGCATGCGCAGGGATGGATGTACCTAACCGTCCCCGTGCTCGACGCGTTCGGCAGGGCGATCAACCAGGTGATGATCAACAACCAGCAGCGGTGGCGCGCCAAGCACTGGCAGGCGCTCCAAACGAACTACGGACGGGCACCGCACTTCGAGCGATACCGCGGACTGCTGCAACCCACATACGAGCGGCCCTGGGAGTCCGTAAGCGAGCTCAGCGCCCACCTGCTCCACACCTTGCTCGGGGCGCTGGGGATCCGCACGCGCCTCGTGCGAAGCTCCGAGCTCGGCGTCTCCGGCACGGGCACCGCGAAGGTGATTGGAATCTGCCGGAAGCTCGGCGCGACCGTCTACCTGACGGGCGACTACGCGGCAACGAACCACCTCGATGTTGCCGAATTCGCCCCCCACGGCATCGAGGTGCGGCCCCAGGGATGGCACGCGCCCACGTACCGCCAGCAGTTCCCGGCGGTCCCGTTCATCCCGGACCTGTCGATCGTGGATCTTCTTTTCAATGAGGGCGAACGCAGCCTCGCCGTGCTGAGCGAGCGCACGCACGAATCCGCAACGGCATGACGCACCCCATGTGCGGCGATGTCTCTTGAACGCGCCGTGATGGACAGCAGCACCCCAAGCCATTGGAGCTCACCGGATGAGAAAGCAAGAGAACAGCAGTAATCGGCGTGCCCCCGACAGGCTCTCTCGCCGGGCGCTCGTGGGACGCGTCCCCCGGCTCACCCTTGGCGCGCTGCTCCTGAGCCAGGTGGGAGGCTCGCCGCCACCAGGCGACGCGGCGCCCGCGTCGGGACAAGCGTCGGCTGCGCTGCGTCGCGTCGCCACGCTGGACACGCCCCAGGGGTTTGGCGGACCGTGCGCGTTCACTTCGACCGCCGGCAAGACCGTCCTCGTCATGGCGAACGGCGAGAGCGCCTACATGAACCAGCTCGCCTTCGACGTAGCGTCCCCCGAGGCGCCCCGGCTGCTCGCACGAGCCGCGGGGTTTCCATACTTATGGGGCGTCGCGGCGGCCGGAGACTTGGCCGTGTTTGCATCGTCCGTGAACCCCGGGATCGGAGCGTACCGGTCGACGACGCTCGCGCCTATCTGGCAGCGATCCCTGCCGGCGACGACCCACTCGGTCGCAACAGACGGGACCAACGTGTTTCTCGCGCAGGAAGGTACGTCGAACCTGCTCGTGCTCAACGGCAGAAGCGGGGCAACGCTGGGCACCGCCGCGCTTCCTTCACGGGGTGTGTTCGGTAAGATCTACGCCACGGTGTACCACGGCGGCCGCGTCTACGTGGGAGACCCGTCACTCGGAGTGGTAGTGTTCAACGTCACGGCGCCGGCATCTCCCGCATACGCCACCAGATTTGGCCGGGGCACGAGCAACATTGCTGTCAACGGCACGCGCGCCTGGGTGGTGCCAACCTCCTTCGGCGGAGGAGGCAACACGCTGGAGTGCTGGGACCTGAGCAAGCCGGCGGCTCCCTCGCGCGTGGGCACGTACTCCCTGCCCGCGACACGCGAGAACGGCAACCCGGTGCGTCCCACACTGTTCATGCCGGCCATCAATACCGATGGGACCCGACTCTACGTCGTCTTCGTCGACCTAGCCGAAAACGGCAACGACAGCGTCTGGAATGCATCCGGATTCTACCTGTTCAACGTGAGCGGCGACACCCCCCTCCCGATCAACCGGTTCTCGTACCAGATCCCGCCAACGAACGGGTACCCGTACCCCGTGGGAATCGCGACCGACGCGGGAGGCAAGGTCATCGCGTTGACGAGTTACTACTACGGGGTCCAAATATGGCAGGCTCGCGAATCGGACCAGTGGGTGCTGGCGAGCAAAGTGCCCACCGTCGGAGAGTGCCGGGACGTGCATGTCGACGCCGCCGGCAACCAGATCGCGCTGGGGCGGTGGGTCGTCACGAGCAAGACGGCGGACGGGCGCATATCCTACTACAACGAGGTCGGCTATTTGTTCGAGGGATGGCGTGCGTATACGCAGGGCACCATTCTGGTGATGGACCCACTCTCGTCCGGCGGATTCCCCCGCGTGTATTCGGTCGCGGCCGGCCAGTTGACGCCGCTGGGGACGCTCAAGTTGAGCGGGGGAATTGTGACGGACGCCGCATACGACGGGTCAGGCTACGTGTACGTCTGCAGCGGGAGCAGCGGCTTCACCGCCGGGCGGGTCGGATCCGGTGGACGCACCAACGTCACTCAGCTCGGGACGGCACCGGTGTACCCGGAACGGGTTGCGTTGAACGGCAGAACCCAAGCATGGGTCGTGTCTCCCAAAGAGGGCGTCGCCTGCGTGGACATCAGCAATCCCTCGTCCATGTCGGTCGTAGCGCGGGATCCCCAGCCGTTCACCGAAAACGGCATGTGTGACATCTGCGTCACCGCCGGCCGCGCCTACGCCGCGTGCGGCAGCGGCGGCATTCGCATCTACAATCCAGCCACGTTGAAATGGACAGCCGTGATTGCTGCGGACCCGCGATCCGGTAAGATCTTCCCGACCTGGGTCGAGCCATTCACGAGCCCGACGACGGGGAAATCATACTTGATCGTCTGCCACTACGGAGACGGCCTGTCGTACAATCCACCCGAGGGCCTCAGGATCTACAGCCTCACCGATCCAGACGCACCTGCTCTTGTCGCCGACTACCCGGTGGACGGGGATGCCAATTTCCGGTGCCGGTTCGCGAATGGATACATCTACCGTTGCGCGTTGTGGGGCGTGGAGCAACTCGCCCTGAGCGCGGCATGGTGAGCGGAACGGGCGAAATGGCAGTAGCAATCCTTCGTCGTTGCACGATGGCGGCAAAAACGACCCATCTCCAGAATAGCGAACACACGATCGCATGTAGAGGGATAGTAGGTTTTTGCTTCAGCCATCACCCGAATGATCCAGCCGTCCAAAGGACAACCGCCGTTTCGTCCTATTGGCTGACCGCCCGGCAATGGCCCCGCTCATATACTGTGATCACTGGGGTTCAAGGTGGAGACATCGTGAAGGAGTTTTGGACCGGCCAGCGCCTGCTGGTCGTGGCGCCTCACGCGGACGATGAGGCGTACGGGTGTGCGGGGACGATCGCCAAGGCCAAGGCCATGGGCGGCGACGTTTTCGTCATCGTCGGATCGGTCGGAAACCTCCAGCATTACAATCAGGGGCAGCCCACCGTCACCGGGGAGACGCGCACCGAAGAGGTGCGCGCATCGATGGAACTCCTCGGCGTCGACGGCTACGAGATCCTTTACACTGAGACGGACCGGCATCTGCGGCTCGACGCCGTCCCGCAACGGGACCTCATCCGTCTGCTGGAGCGGGACGCAGCGTACGCGATCGACAAGGTTCGGCCGACCGTGATCCTGCTCCCTGCTCCCTCGTTCAATCAGGACCACAGAGCTCTCTTCCAGGCTGGCTTCGCCGCGTGCCGCCCGCACGCACGGCGCCAGAAACCGTTTGTCAATCACGTGCTGTCATGTGACGCGGTACAGCTCGGCTGGCGGGAAATGCCCTTCCGCCCCGACGTTTACGTGGACATCAGCGAGTATTTGGATGTCAAGCTGCAAGCGCTCAGTTGTCACCGGTCTCAACTGCGCCCGGACCCCGATCTGGGGAGCCTCGAGAACGTGGAAAGACTTGCGCGTCTTCGAGGAGCTGAAATTGGGGTAAGTGCGGCCGAAGCGTTTGAATGCCATCGGGTGGTCCTGTGATCCCCCACTCTCGCCCCACGATCACAGCGGACGACATCGCCGCAGTGAGCGCCGTGCTCCAGACGGGGCAGATCGCCCAGGGAGAACAGGTGCAGCGGTTTGAGGAAGCGATGGCATCAGTCACCGGCAGGCGGGGGGCCGTCGCGACGAACTCCGGGACGAGCGCACTCCACCTGGCCCTGCTTGCGCTTGGCGTGGGGAAGGGCGATGAGGTGCTGATGCCGTCCTATACCTGCGTCGCACTGGTGAACGCCGTGCGCTACGTCGGCGCGACTCCCAGGCTTGCTGAGATCGATCCCCGTACGTACAATCTCGATCCGGACGACGCTCGGCGGCGCCTGACCGCCGCCACGCGGGCGGTGATCGTCCCCCACATGTTCGGCCTGCCGGCGGACCTGGCACCGATGACCGAGTGGGGCATCCCGATCATCGAGGATTGTGCGCAGGCCTTCGGGGCGACGTATCTCGGCCGCCAGGTTGGCAGCTTCGGCACCATCAGCATCTGTTCGTTCTACGCGACTAAAGTATTCACCACCGGTGAGGGGGGGATGTTGCTGTCAGATTCCGACACTCTCCTTCAACAGTCGCGTGACCTGCGTGACTACGACGGACGCCCCAGTCTGGAGCTACGCTACAACTACAAGATGACCGATTTTCAAGCCGCGCTCGGGCTGAGCCAGTTGGGCCGGCTTTCGGGGTTGCTCGCACGTCGGCAGGTCCTGGCGTCGCGCTACAATCAGGCGCTTCAAGGTCTGCCGGTCCGCCTGCCCGAAGGCGATCCAGACCGGACCCACATCTTCTACCGGTACGTGATCGGCGTCCACGACGCGCGCGCGCTGGCCGCGCGGCTTCAGGCGCAGGGCATCGAGTGCAAGTCGCCGGTCGGCAGACCGCTGCACGAATACCTGGGGATTGGCGGGTTTCAACACACCGACCACGCGATGCGAAGCGCGCTGTCGCTCCCGCTCTACCCATCGCTCTCGGACCTGGAGGCTCACACCGTCGTGCAGGCAGCAGTTCGGAACCTCATTCGAGAGGAGGACCGCTCACGATCAGCCCTCTCTTCTCTTTCCTGACCGCGTGCGGCTTGGCGCTTCTTCTGACCCCCGTCTGCGGCGCGCTCGCGAGGCTTTGGGGCGTGTTGGATCTGCCGGCCCCCCGCAAGCTGCACATCCGGCCGACCCCGCTGCTGGGCGGGCTGGCCACCTTCGTCGCCTTCGCGATTGCAACCGCGCTCTTTCTGCGGCCGGTCGTGCCCGGCCAGATGGCCCTGCTGCTCGTGGGCGCCGCGGTGTTCGGACTGCTGGGGCTCTTGGACGATCTCTGGGATGTCGGAGCCTGGAAGCTGGTCGCAGAGGCAGTGGTGGTGACGGGGATCGTGTGGTTAGGGGGATTTCAGATCAATCTGCCGTGGCCCGGAAGCGGCGCGATTCTCGCAATTCTTTGGATTCTGGGAGTGGCCAATGCGGTGAATTGCCTCGATTGCGCGGACGGCATTGCTCCCGGCATTGCGCTGATCGGAGGTCTCGCCCTCACCGGGCTGGCCATTGCCCTGGGACGTTGGGGCGTGGCGGTCGCTGCAGCGGCCATGGCGGGAGCTTCGCTCGGCTTCTTGCGCCACAACTTCCCTCCGGCCAAGATCTTCCTTGGTGATGCCGGCAGCCTCATGATCGGCTTCCTTCTTGCATCGTTGAGCGCGGCGCTCGCCGCCCCCCGAGTGTCCAGCGAGTGGGCGGCGCCGCTGCTGATTCTCGGCATCCCCGTGCTGGACTTTCTCTTCGTGCACGTGAGACGCTACCAGCAAGGCATCCGGAACCCGCTCAAGCTCATCACGTCGACAGGAAAGGATCACCTGCCACATCGGCTCCTGCAAGCCGGATTCTCAAAGAGAGAAACCGCGGTGCGCGTCTACATCCTCTCGACGGCCATGGCCATTATTGGCATCGTACTCGCGCTATGGGGACCGATCGTGGCAGCCCTCCTGGCTGCACCGCTCCTCCCTACGGGCCTTTGCCTCCCGTGGGGCGCCGGGAAGCTTCCCGAGCGGCTTGGACGTCTTGAAAACCCCGATCGGCTGTAGCTGGTGACGGCATTCGGAAGGCGTGGCGAGGGCGCGGGATTGAAGCGCATTGTCGCGCACGCCCATGACCTTCGACTTGGACGAAGCCGTGCGCACAACGTGTGAACCGCCGTAGAGAACGGGCGGCGCAACTGGCGAAGACGCAAATGAGGCAGATGAGTCAGGGAGCGTTGCGCCGCCTCGGTGCGATCTTCCTGACGGCCGCGGCCACGCCGGGAGGAATTCTCGCCTTGAGCGCCCGGGCGCCG
Source organism: bacterium (assembly GCA_035622635.1). GTDB lineage: Bacteria > Sysuimicrobiota > Sysuimicrobiia > Sysuimicrobiales > Segetimicrobiaceae > JAJPIA01. Next base: position 37,830 of record DASPUZ010000151.1, read on the forward strand.
GACCGAAGACGCTGAAGCGGAGTACCGAACCGATCGAGGGCGTACCCGAACTCCTGTGCAGTCCAATCCGACACCACGAGCCGCGGCAGGACGAACGGCGTATGACCGGCGCCGCACGGCCCGGGATCAATGGTGAGCCCCGCACGGAACCCGGCGGCTTCGGCGGCGGCACACACGCGTTCATCAGTGTGTCCGAACGGGTACGCGAACGCGATGGAAGGGCGCTGCACGTGATCGGCGACGGCGGTCTTGGAACCTTCGATCTCCGTCCGACGAGCCTTCTCGGATATCCCGGGCAACGAGGGGTGCGTCAGCGTGTGGGCGCCGAACGCAACGCCCCGGTGCTGCATATCCTGAACGTCGTCCCAGCTGAGCGGCCGGGACTCCACCATGTCTGCCCGGGCGCCGAGACGATCCATCCACGCGTCCCGCTCGGTGCCATCGTCAAGCACCCGCAACCGCGCGTGCAGATCTCGATAGACACGGTGGGCTGATGCGGCGGACGTGAGGTCGGCGCGCGCCCCCAGGCCGGCCGGCAGGGTAACGACCTTCCCCGACTGCGCGCGCAGATACGCGTCCAGCCGGTCCGTCCAGAACGGCCGCTGCTGTTCGACGTACCGGGTCACGAGAAAGATCGTCGCCGGGACACCCAGATCTGCGAGGACCGGAAGCGCATTGGCGCGGTTGTCCACGTAGCCATCGTCGAAGGTGACAGCCGCCAAGTCCTCGGCCCGGCCGCCAGCCACGAGCCTGGTCACCAGGTCGTCGAGTGCCACGATGGTGAAGCGCCGAGCCAGAATCTCCATGTGCTGTCGGAACCGAGCTGCGGTGACCTGGATCCCTCTGCCAAACGGGTCAACGGGCGGCGCCGTGACGACGCGATGGTAACAAAGAATCAATGCGCCCGGCATCGGTGACCGGAACCTACACCTTCGACGGTGCTCCCCGGCGGGTCTTCGACACGACGTCTTCGAGCACCGCCGCTGCGCAATCCACTTCGGCCTCCGTTGTTCGGCGGCCCAGCGTCAGGCGAACCGCCGCAGCGGCCCATTCCGGTGCTAGCCCCAGGGCCAAAAGAACGTGGGACGGCTCGATGCTTCCGGAAGTGCACGCCGAGCCTGAGCTCGCCGCAACGCCTTGGAGATCCAGCCCAATCACGAGTGATTGGCCGTCGGTGCCCTCGAAGGAGAGGTTCACGTTGTTGGGAAGCCGACACGTCAGATCGCCATTCAGGCGTGCCCCGGGAATCGTGAGCGCGCGCGTCATGAGACGGTCTCGGAGCGTGCTCACGCGGATCCGCTCTTCTTCCATCAACTCGCCCGCAAGTTGCAGCGCTACGCCGAGGCCGACGATTCCGGGAACATTTTCCGTCCCTCCCCGCCGGCCCCGCTCGTGCTCGCCTCCGTGCTGGATCCGGCGGCAGGGTGTCCCGCGCCGAATGTACAGGGCTCCTACCCCCTTGGGGCCGTACCGCTTGTGCCCGGAGATCGACAACAGATCGATCCCCATCGCGTCTACGCGCATCGGAAGCGCCCCAACCATCTGCGTCGCATCGGTGTGAAACGGAATGCCTCGTTCGCGCGTCATCCGTCCGATCTCCAGGACCGGCTGCACTGTCCCGATCTCGTTATTCGCCGCCATGACCGTGACCAGCGCAGTGTCCGGTCGTAGCGCACGGCGGACATCCTCCGGGTCTACGAGCCCCCGTCCGTCCACTGGCACGTACGTGACCGAGTAGCCCAGGTTCTCGAGAAACCGGCACGATTCCAACACGGCGGGATGCTCGATCGCCGAGGTCACGATGTGCCGGCCTCGTTCCTCCTGGGCGAGGGCCACCCCGAGCACGGCGAGATTGTCCGCCTCGGTCGCCCCGCTCGTGAACACGATTTCCGATGGCTGTGCGCCGATCAGCGCCGCCACCTGCGCACGTGCAGTGGCGACGCCCGTCCTCGCCTCCTGCCCGAACGTATGCAGGCTGCTCGCATTCCCGTGATGTTCGGAGAAATACGGCAGCATCGCGGCCAGGACTCGATCATCCACCGCCGTACTCGCCGCGTGATCCAGATATACGTGCACCGGTTCGCCCCTCCCGACTACCTGGCCCCCGTCATCCCCGCTCCCAGTCGCCACCATCTGTTCGATGGCCCCCGCACAAAAATCCCATAGGTGTCAGGTTGTGTCAAGATGAGCGATTCATCTCGCTGACCCAACGATCTTACCTCTCAAAAGAAGGGGACTCTTATCATACTTAAGGGGCTGAGCGAACTTGCCCGGGAAATGAGACACTCTTGCAGGTACCTCCAAAGAAGGGTGGTGTCCTGGCGGCTTCTCCTTTACATCGTTACGCTTCAATGATAACCTTTCACGGATTACCCACCTTCCTACATCGAAACGAGGCGAACATATGCACGAGCCGTGTTCAACGGTCCGTGGCGAACGTGCCCGATCACAGACGCGACCTCAGAAGCGGCGCTCCATTCGTAAGAACCGTCGCCACACCGGGGGCATGTTGAGCCAAGCGAAGAGAGCGGCGTTCGGCTGCCTCAGGGCCGTGATGCCGAACCGCGTTAGGGACGCCGTGTTCGTCCTGCGAAGGTACAAGAGGAAGTTTGGAACCTTCCCAAACGTGGTGAGGCCGACGACGTTCAACGAGAAGGTCATTTGGCGCATGCTGTTCGACCGCCGCCCGATCTGGACGCGCCTTCAGGACAAGTACGCGCTCCGTGGCTACGTCAAGGAGCGGCTGGGCGAAGATATCCTGCCCAAGCTGTACTGGGTTACGCAGGATCCGTCGGACATCCCGCTCGCGGACCTTCCCCGGCAGTTCGTAGTGAAACCCACGCACGGATCTGGGTGGGTACGTCTGGTACCAGACAAGGTATGCCTCGATGACCAAGAACTGATCGCCACGTGCCGCTCCTGGCTGGCTCAAAACTACTACCACGTCGAGAGAGAATGGGCGTACAAGCACATCGAGCCCCGCATCGTCGTGGAGGAGTTCGTGAGTGACGGCACCGGGAAATATCCGATCGACTACAAGATCTACGTCTTCGGCGGGCGGGCGCGCCTCATCCAAATCGACACCGCACGGTTCGAAGACCACCGGCGGGACATCTATGACGTGTCGTGGACCAAGACCGGTGCCACATCGGAGTACCAGAACGCCGACCGAACGCTGGAGCGCCCAGCACACCTGCAGGAGATGGTCGCGTGCGCGGAAGCGATCGGGGACGGGCTCGACTTCATCAGGGTGGACTTCTATGACACCAAGGACAGACCGTATCTGGGGGAACTGACCACGACTCCCGGTGGGGGAATGAACACCTGGGGCCCGGTGGAGTTCACTCGGTACATGGGAGGGTTGTGGAAACTTCCTTATGGCGTGATCATGTCCGGGAACGCACGTATGGGGCGCGCCGCGTTGCCCCAGGCAGACGCCACACCGCGACGAGGAGCGCCAGGCTGATGACGGACAGCGAGGTCGGGGCGCGGTGAACACGACGGTGACGGGTGCGAGGGCGGTTGGCCTGTTGGGTGCGCTGAAGCGGGCGGGCAAACGGGCAGTACGTGCGCTCGGAGTGGATGTGATCCGATATCCGCCGATCAAACAACCTCCCGCCTACCCGCAGGATTTTACCGAAGACGATATTGCGCTGTGCTCAACGGTGGCTCCCTACACCATGAACGGGCTGATCGGAATCTACGTCACGTGCTCGGCCGTACAGCACGTGGTGAAGCACGACATCCCCGGGGCCGTCGTCGAGTGCGGCGTGTGGAGAGGCGGAAGCATGATGGCTGCCGCCTACACGTTACTGAAGCTTGGCGACACGCGTCGCGACCTGTTCTTGTTCGACACGTTCGAGGGCATGACCGAGGCCACGGAAGTGGATGTCAGCTTTTGGGGCACACGCCCAGAGGAGTTCGACGCCGAGAGCCGCCGGGCGGGCGAGCGTTGGCTCTACGGGTCCCTCGAGGACGTCCAGCACACACTGCATTCCGTCGGGTATCCTGAGAGCAAGATTCACTTCGTCAAGGGCCGCGTCGAGGACACCATCCCGGCGCACGCGCCGGAGGTGATTTCGTTCCTACGGCTCGATACCTGCTTTTACGAATCGACGCGGCACGAACTCGTTCACCTGTTTCCTCGTCTGGCCCAGGGGGGCCTATTGACGGTCGACGATTACGGAGTGTGGAAGGGCGCGCGCCTCGCTACGGACGAATATGTCGAGCAGAATCGGCTGGCGCTTTTCCTGAGTCGCATCGACGCCCACGGCGCGAGGATCGCGGTCAAGCCGTAGGAGAGACTCGGGCTGCCGAGTCAGCCCTTCCACGGCTTTCGTGCGACGATCCTGAGTTCAGGCCGTCATAGTAACGGACACCCGCCACCCCGCGGCGAGGTGCGAGTCCAGAACGGCGGGGCAACGAGGCGTCTCGCTCGGTCCCGGGGGCAGCCGACCCGCCGCGCCCCAGCGACGTCACGGTATGAAGTCCTGACCCGTGCCCCGGCGTTGGAGCAACGCGTACTGCTCTTCGAGCACCGGTCCTTGTGCGTCCCGTCGCAAGAACCTCGCTCTGTCGACACACGCACTCGCGAGCCGTGCGACGAATTGCGTGGGATCATTGCGGAGCGCAAGCGCTAGGGCGCGGGCACTCAGGGGTCGCTGCCCGGCCAGAAGGAATCCGACCGCCAACTCCATCCATATGCGGGCGAGCAATCGCCGCGTCTGTATCGACGCCCCGCAGGACCGTTCAACACCCTCGCACAGGGTTGTCGCCGTGTCAAATGGAGACGGTGACGCCAGCACCACAGTCCGCGCAAACCATGCGAGTGTCCGCCGCCCGTGCGGCAGCCGTGCCAGCCGTGGATACTCGGAGATGTGAGCAAGGACTTGCGAGACACACTCCGAATCGGGCAGGTCCCTGAGCGGTCGTGCGACACTAAGCAGATCACGCAGGTTTCCGAGCTCCATCCGGTCGATGACCCGCTCGCGAAACCGCCCGGACAGGCGAGGCTTGAGTGCGAGCGCTCTCGCAATGAGCTCGCGATAGAGTGGCCGGCTCCTCCCGGTGGCAATCAGCGTGAGAAACAGTCCGGCAGACGACCACCGCCGAAGTGCCACGGGGCTGGCCACGAATGCAAATGGGAAATATCGAGCGAGCCGGAGAAACATGTCATAATCTTCGATACCTGCTCCTTCGAAGCCGCCCACTCGCTCGAACGCCGTTCGACGGATCAGCACGGCGAGGACGCTTATCAGGAAGTTTCCTCGGAGGAGCAGTTGCTCAAACACGTACCCCGAGGGACCGTCAACGGGGGCGATGGGGAGTTCGATCCCGTTGAACACCCGGAAGGTCGGACTGTACGCGAGGCCGACCTCCGGACGCGACTCCATGACCGTGATCTGCGCTTTGAACCGCTCGGGTATCCACAGGTCATCGTCGTCCAGAAATGCCATGTACTGACCATGGCTGGCCGCCGCGCCTATGTTCCGTGACGCGCTGAGCCCTCGATTTACGGCGTTGCGGATGTACCGCACAGGGTACCGCGCAACCACATCCTGTGTGCCGTCGCTCGAAGCATCGTCGACGACGACTGTCTCGAGATCAAACAACTCCCCCTGCCCTTCCACTGCCATCACCGAGTCCAGCGCCTCGCGCAGGAGTGCCGACCGATTGTGAGTCGGGATGATGGCGCTGATGAGCGGTCGATCACCGGTCATGGGGGACCCTCTCCCTGGCACAGATGGCCAGTGAATCAGCGTCAAGCTCGGACTCTCCTTTGCCGCGCCTGCCACCAGTGGCGACCCATCGTGCGAACAGGAAACGACAGCGCACGCCGAGGACACGTCGCGCCCGGCCCAAGGATAGCACGCGCCTTGTCCTGCCGGGAAGCTGGCGCAGCGACTCCGAGAAGTCCTCCCGTCCGCGGGGCGAACCGTCACCGCAGCACGATAGACCGCCGGCTCGACTGCTCTCGCCACGCGGTCGTCCACATGGCCGAACGGACAAGGGAAAACGGTACATGCAGCCCCGACGTGCGCAACGACTTCCCCCCGGGAGTGTTCGATCTCGTACCGCAGCGCCGTATCAGACATCGCAACGAGAGATGAGTGCGAAACGGAGTGCGCGCCGAAGGCGACGCCCTTCGCGGACATCCGCTCCACTTCTTCCCACGTTCGGGTCGAACGGATCTTCCGACACCGCCTCCATGACGCGATGGTAACAGAGGATGAGTGCGTCTCCCACGCAGGGGCCTTCCCCCGGGCGGCCTGTTCCAGCCCAGGTTTGCAATGAAAGCCGCCGTGTGCCCCCCACTGCAGGACTGCGGTCAGAAACCGTTCGCGTTTCTGTCCGTTGGCGGCCAGGCAAAGAAGCTCAGCCGACGCGCAGCACCGTGTACCGCGACGGCCGCAAGACAGTCAGGGCCGACGTCCAGGTCTCTTACGCACCACCGGACGCACCGCCACGGGATGACCTCGATCCCCTCGGTCCGCCCCACGGCCATCGGCGCGCCCCCCACGATCGAGGCATCGATCTCTTGCGGAGGTGACGACAACCCCTCGCCTTGGGCCTTGAGGCACGCTTCCCGCCTGGTCCAGCAGCGAATGAATGCGTCCGGCCTCATCGCCGGAGGCAGTTGGGAAAGCGTTGCGTACTCGCGTTGTGAAAAGTACCGTCTCGCGACGCTCGCGTCCATCGGATGGGGACGGCACGGTTCCAGATCGACGCCCACCTGCCCGTCACCTGCCACCGCGTACAGGGCAATCCCGTCGGCGTGAGACACGCTGAACCGGATGCCCTCGTCCGACCCGGCGTCCACAGCAGGCTTGCCTCTTGTACCGTAGCGAAAGCGCAGTCGGCCAGGATGCGTGTCGCAGTAGCACGCAAGGCACGAACGCAGGAGGCCGCGCGCAGCGACAAACCGATCCCGGTCCCGTGGAAACCGGAAACGCTCCATTCTGTCGATTTCGTCGGGGGTCAGGAGTTCCACAAGTGCCTGTATTCGCCGCGCGGTCAGGTCGATGCACGCCAGCCAAATATGGACGTCACCTGTGCGCAGTCGGGGAACTTCGAGGACGCGATGCATCCCGTCTCCGCCCTCCGACCCTATCGCGGCAAGCGACAGCACGTCAGCCGCCGCCCCCAGCGTGGTCGGCATGCTTGAGTTGGGCGTCCCGCAAGCACTCGCCCAGACGCTCCGCGAGGACCCCGACGTACTGCGTGATCGAGACGAGGTGCTCACCAGGGATAGGGTGGACCTCGACCTCGGAGGCGATCGACCGCCACCACGTCGGGGAATCCCGGTACTCGTCGCCTTCCGACAGAAAGAGAGTAACCTTGCCAGCGTACCGTTGAGGCACATAGCCGGAGATCGCGCCTCGGTAGATCCGGGTGAGGTCCTCCCAGGTCAGCCGATCGGGATGGTCTCTTGCGGCCACTGGCTGCCTCCGAAGGCGCTGCCGGAGACGCACGTAGCGCTCGCGCCGTTCAGGGCGTGTCAGCCGCTGGAGTGCGCCGAGGCCGTCGACGAGTCGATACAAGAGCCGGGCGCTCGGGCGGACGTTGGACACGGGCGCATCCAGCAGCGCTAGAAAGTCGACGCGTTCACCGTCCGCACGGAGGCGCTGGGCCACCTCGAACGCGATCAGGCCGCCGTTACAGTGGCCTCCCAGCAGATACGGTCCCCTCGGACGGATCGAGCGAATCGTGGCGAGATAGTCAGCCGCCATCGCCTCGATCGTTGCAGGGACCGGTCTGCCGTCCAATCCGTGCGGATGCAATGCGTAAAATGGCTGTTGCGGACCGAGCGCTTTGGCCAGGTTGAGGGTGTAGAACCCTCCGCCCGTGTAGTCGCCATGCAGGAAGAAGAAGGGGAGGTTGGATCCGTCAGGGTAGACCGCCGTCACCGGTGACGAAGCGAGTCCCGCCTCTTCTCTCAGCGTATCTGACAGCTGTCTGATGGTTTGCGCCCGATAGAGAGTGGTCACGGGCAGGTGCCAGCCGGTAGCCTGCTCGACGCCCGCCAGCATCCGCACCGCCGACAGCGACGTGCCGCCGAGGTCGAAAAAGCTGTCGTGGATGCCAACCTGGTCGATTCCCAGCACGGTCTTCCAGACCCGCGCGAGCTCCAATTCCAGCGAGTCGGAGGGAGCGACGAACGTGGCGCTCAAGGCAGACGCGAACTGCTCCGCCATCTGACTCCGTTGGAGCTTCCCCGTCGGCCCTTTGGGAAGCCGGTCCACCAGCAGAATCCGGGACGGGGTACGGAAATCTGCAAGACGCGAAGCTACGAACTCGCGAATCTCTGCCTCCGTCGCCGTGATGTTGCTCCGCAGCACTACCGCCGCGGCCATGTTCTCGCCGAGCACCCGATGGGGAACCCCGAACACTGCCGCCTGCACGACCGCCGGGTGATCGAGCAATACTTCCTCAACCTCGCGCGGGGAAATCTTGACGCCCCCTCGGTTGATGATCTCCTTGAGACGGCCCCGGATGAAGACATAGCCGTCGGCGTCGACCACGCCCTGGTCGCCCGTCCGGAACCACCCGTCGACAAATGACTTGCTGTTTGCCTCAGGGTTATTCTCGTAACCCCGTGTCACGGTGGGGCCTTGAATCACGATCTCGCCGATGGCCCCGCTCGACAGTAGCGCGCCCGCCTCATCCATAATGGCCACCCTGCACCCCGTGGCGGTTCCACCCGAGCCGGGCTTTCGCGGGAGAGGCGGCAGCGGATTGCTGCTGATCTGATGTGAGGCTTCGGTCATCCCGTAGGCCTCGAGGACAGGGGCGCGAAACGTTCGCTCCAAGTCCGCCATGACCCGCGGCGGCAAGGGCGCCGAGCAGGAGCGGATGAACCGGAAGGCCGATCGGTCGACGGCGGCCCCAAACTCCGCCGCGCGAGACAAGATGGCCTGGTGGATAGTGGGGACCGCCGTGTACCAAGAAGGCCGAAACTCGTCCAGCCATGCGAAGAACGCAACCTCGTCGAATCCGATGGGGCAAACGATGCTCGCGCCCGCCGCCAGCGTCGCCAGCGTTGCACCGATCAAGCCGTGAATGTGATGCAGGGGCATGACGTTGAGGCACCGGTCTTGACCGTCCAGCCGCAGCGTGGTGGCGATCGTGTGTGCCGATGTGCAGATGTTCTCGTGGGTCAGGGCGACCTGCTTGGGCCTCGCCGTGGTCCCCGAGGTATGGAGCACCAGCGCTGTGTCGCCCCGTGTCGCGAACTCCGCCGGCCGTGTCCACGGCCGAACCTCCCCGGAGAGGATGAAGATCCCGGCCGGCCCCGCCGTGGCAGGATGGAGCTCAACGATGTCAATGCCCAAACGCCTGGCGACCTCGACGGCGGCCGAATCGGCTCCCGACTGCACAATGAGCGCCTTGGCGTGCAGGTCGCGGAGGTAGAATTCGAATTCCGGCGCGCGTAGAGCCGGATTGAGAGGAGCATAGGTCGCCGACGCTCCGACGGCAATGAATGCGGCAGCGAGCTCCGGACCGCTGGGGATGACCGCGGCGACCCGATCGTTGCGCGCTATTCCGATCCCGCGCAATGCGTCGCGCACCTCACCGGCGAACAGGCGCAAGCGGTCGTACGTCAGGGGGAGGCGTCCGGGAGCAGCTATGGCCGTGTTTCCCGGGCCACGGTCCGCGGCCGATCGGAGCAGATCTGCGATGCACAGGTCGCGGTACGTCACAGGCACGCTACAGGTGCGGTGGACATGAACGTATGATTAACGAAGTTTGTCACCAGTCATTCACATCTCATGAAAGACACTACGTTAGACAAGATCTCAATCGCCTGCCGCAGGATGGACGGTCGAATGAGATCCAAGGGCCATAGCGACCTGATCGTACGCCTGAGCGCCCTGGTCGAATGATTTACGAACGCGGGTTCGGACCTTCGCGCGTGGGTGCCAGGCTCAACCCTCGCGTCCCGGCCGCTTCGATGACGCAGATGGCCAAGCAGGGCGAACTGCCATCCATCGTCTAATCCTAGATACGGGTGTCGATGTCGCGCGCGGGGCACGCTCCCCCTCGATGGGAACGCAGACTGGACGCTACGAAACGCTGCGATGTCCGCCCGATGGAAGTGAGACGCGAGCGGCGGTTTCGAGTCCGCGTGCATGGAGCTGTTGGGCATACCGTACTTGGAATGAGAAGCCGGAAGGGGGAACGGCCCGGAGGGGAGATGCGGGCGCATATCGAGAGATCACGTGCGCGCATCGCCCGGCTCCGGCATGCATGTAACGGCACGATGAGTGACTCCACCGATCACCTGCGCCTTTCGAAATGTATGGCGCCTGCGGCATGAGCCCGGCGAACCACGTGTTGAAGCAACCCAAGGTCGCCTCTGTATCCGATCGTCTGATCGAGCTATTCGTCAGCGTCCGCGGGTACCGGATGAAGTACGGGGGCGTTCCCAACCTCATCCGCCCGGAGACCTTCACGGAAAAAGTCCTCCACCGGATACTGTTCGACCGCCGGCCGATCCTGACGACACTGTCCGACAAGTATGCGGTTCGCGAGTACGTGAAGGCACGAATCGGGGAGCACGTCCTGCCTCGGCTCCACTGGGCCACGACATCCCCGGAGGACATTCCGTTCGACACCCTCCCCAACAAGTTCGTCGTGAAAGCCACGCATGGGTCCCATTGGATCCGTATCGTGCTCGACAAGACGTCCGTGGACTGCGACGAGCTGATCGAGAAGTGTCGATGGTGGTTGCGCCAGAACTACTACTACGCCTTCCGCGAACCCGTGTACAGGAACATCGAGCCGCGGATCCTCGTTGAAGAACTGCTCAGTGACGGCACTGGATTGACTCCAACGGACTACAAGTGTTTCGTCTTCGACGGGACCGTCCGCATGGTTCAGGTGGTGCAAGGATATCTCACCGGGGTCCGAATGAGCTTCTACGAGCTGCCCTGGCGCAAGCTGCGAGTTTCCTCCGCGAGATACGACCGCATCGAAGACGTCGTCCCACGCCCCAAGCATCTCGACGATTTGATTGCATGCGCGGAAGCGCTCGCTCGGGGAATCGACTTCCTTCGGGTGGACCTGTACGATACAGACGCCCACGTGTATTTCGGCGAGATGGCGGTCACGCCCGGGGCCGGCCGATTCTACTTCGACTCGCGGGAGTTCGACCGTTATCTGGGAGGGCTCTGGAAGATCTCGGTCAAGCCCTGATCCGAGTCAGGACTCGCCGCGGGATTCCCGCCAGGCGATATCCGGCCGAGCCACGGGCCCGGCGATCGCAGCATGTGCGACGAGCGGTTTCATGGCACCGCCCGCGAGAAGCCATTGCACCCCGTCGCCGATCTGCCACGCGAACCCGTTGTGTCAGGAGGAGCCCCGTCCCTCATACACCGGGGTCGCCCATTCTGGATCTCTGGGGTTCCTCATCGCTTCTTCCAGGCTCGCCCCGAGACGTATCGTCATGGGCCCCGGCGTTCCGTCACCGACCGGGTACCGGTCGATCGAAAGAATCGGAGTGACACCCGTCAGCGTGGTCGTGGCGAATACCTCGTCGGCCGCGTACAGCTCCGACCGGTCGATCGTCCGCTCGACGATCTCCGTGCCGAGTTGACGGCCCAGATCGAGGATCGTCTGCCTGGTGATCCCCTCAAGGATGCCGCTGGCCGTGTCGGGCGTCGACACCACGCCCGACCGCACGAGAAAAAGGTTGGAGAGAGGTAGCTCGCACACTTTGCCCATGAGGTTGATCAGAACGGCGTCGTCGTACCCGTCCACCATCGCCTGTATCTGTGCGAGCCGGACGTTGTGGTAGTTCGCACCGGCTTTGACCCGCGGAGGCGCCGCGGCATCGGGCAGGCGATGCCATCCAGACGTACACACGTGCAGCCCGCCGGGATGCGGATTCGCGGCCAGGGGCTTGGCCACCATGAACACCCCGGTGGGGATGTCCTTCGGGAGGTAGCTGAAAATGGGCCCCGCGCCGAAGTACGCAACGATCCGCAGGCTGACGTCCTCGCGAAACTCGTTCGCCGCCACCAGTCGCCGCGCACCGTCCGTGAGTTCCTCGTCCGAAAATGAGAGTCCGAGCCGCATGACCTTCGCCGACAGTCGCAACCTCCGGAGATGCTCGTCGACGCGGAACAGATACAGGTTGTCGCTCGCCCGCGACCGAAAGGCGCCGATGACCTCGTACGCGTTGAGCCCGCCCAACACGCACTGAGTGTCCACGTGCAGCCGCGCGTCGGCCCACTCTACAATACGTCCGTCGATCCACGCATAACGCGGCGAGTGACTCACTGTCACGACGAAGCTCCTCCCGCAGCCCAGGTAGGTGCACGTCGGCAACGGCTCGAGTACGAATCTCAGGAGCGTATCAGGATCGGTGTCGACGGAACCGAGATCAGCTGCGCGCGAATATTCGCGCACGCGCGATGGATCACCTCGTATGTGTGGGACAACTGATCGACGCGCGGGAGCAAACCGCCCTCGCCAGCGGCGTGTGGTGTCCGCGAGGGATCACAAACGATCGCAACGTCACGGAACAGAGTATCGAGCGCCCGATGTGTTCGCCCTCAACCTCGCGCGCAGCGATCGCACCGGCCGCGCACGATGAGGGAGGCTCCCCGGAGATCGAACCGCCGACCCGCGCGCCGGACGAGCGGCATCAACACCGTGGGGTCAACGGACAGATCCAGCACGCGGCGGCACTCGTCACAGACCAGGTGGCCGTGGGGATCCGTATTGGGCTCCCACCGCGTGGCGCCCAGCGATACCGGAATCGGTTCCACCAGCTCGAGGTCGGCGAGTTCCCGGAGAATGGCGTAGACCGTCTTCAACGCGAACCCCGGCACGGCGTCCCGCAGGGCGGCGTGCAGTTCTTCGGCCGTGGGGTGCCCTTCCGCACGCTCGAGCGCGCGGAACACGGCCATCCGCTGGGCCGTAATGCTGCGGCCCCTGGCCCGAAACCTAGTGACCGCTTCGGTTGCAGAAAAGCGTCCCACCTGAGAATCGCCACTCCCTTACCGGTGCCAGATATCCACAAACACGCCCTGAGCCTTGTCCCGCAATGCTCGCGTCCCGGCGTTGGGGTCGGCGCTTGACGGCTATTCTTGACCATATCACTATAGAATAGGTTGAACAAGCTTAGCGGACAGATGTTCGACGGTCCGAGGATCTCATTTCTCTGAGTTGGCGGGTGCAGATGATGGCGGACACGCCGCGCCATGGTCTGAATGCTAGCCCGATAATGATCGGCTTGGCCGCGCTCGTAGTGATCGGTGTCTTCGTTTGGCAGGCCATGACGGCCGGCGGAGCGCCAGATCCGACGGCGACCCACCTCAGTCCCGCCGCGGCGATCGCGGACACCGGCATCCTGGTCTTCCGGGAGGGCCTGGAGTCCATCCTCGTCTTGTCGGCGATCGTCGCCAGCCTGTCGCGCGCCCAGTCACGATGGGAACGCCCGGTTGCCGCGGGCGCCGGGGTAGCGTTCCTCGCCACGCTGGCAACGTGGATGGTCGTGGTCGCCATCCTGTCCCAAGTGAACGCGCCCGAGCTCGATCTCCAGGCGGCCACCGGCCTCTTGGCCGTGGTCGTCCTGCTCGTGATCATGAACTGGTTTTTCCATCGAATCTACTGGACCAGCTGGATCACCCACCACACCCGCACGGAACGCGCATTGCTGGAAGATCCCAGGACGCCGTCCGCCGTGGTGTTTCGGGGCCTCGCGCTGCTCGGCTTCGCCTCCGTGTACCGCGAGGGCTTCGAGGTCGTCCTTTTCCTGCAGAATCTCCGGTTGCAGGTCGGAATGCACGTGGTCCTCCTCGGAAGCCTCATCGGCATCGGCCTGACGCTCATCGTCGCCGGGCTCAATTTCCTCTCCCATCACCGGCTCCCGTACCGGAAGATGCTGGTCTTGACCGGGATCCTGCTCGGCGGCGTGCTGGTGGTGATGGTCGGCGAGACCGTTCAGGAAATGCAGCAGGCCCACTGGCTCGCCACGACCAAGCTGCTGTCATTCGAGTTGCCGGACTGGATGAACGTGTGGTTTTCGCTCTACAACAGCCTGGAAAGCCTCACCGCACAGGTCCTCACGGTAGTGGTCGTCATCGGCTCGTACCTTGTTGCCGAGTACGTGCGAATCTGGCGGCCGCGGCGGCAAGCCGTGGCGCGGGCGCAGTAGCGCGCGGCGCCGAATATCCTGGCTGCCCGTAGCGCTGAACGCAGGCCCTTACTGCATCGCCTGGTTCAATCGTACGGCTCTTCCACCCCGCCCTCGACCGGCAGCAGGTCGCAGAAGCACCAGGCGTCCCGCTGCACGATCTCGCCGCGCGTGATCCGCACGGGCCGGCGGAACAACGGACCATCGAACACGAACGTGTGGAACTCGCCGTGCTCACCGCATGGATCGACAGCGGGGGGCATGTCCGCAAGCAACGCCTCGTCGAACGGACGGCCCGCAAACGACGGCGCCAGCACCCGTGTGTCCACGCAGGTCAAGATCGCCTTGTAGCCCTGGCTTATGAAATCGCGGGCCAGGCCGCGCGTATCGCGGTGCCAGACCGGGAAGACGGGCGTCAGTCCCGTGCCCGCCAGCCGCTCCTCGCGGTAACGGCGGATATCCTCCAGGAACAGGTCCCCGAACGCGATCGCGCTGACGCCGGCGGCCCGATACCGAGTCAGCGCCTGCTCCATGGCGGCTTCGTACGCGGCGTTGGTCGCCTGCTGGGGGATGAAGACCGTGTCTAGGGGAAACCCAAGAGCGGCGGCCTGCCGCCGGACTGCCTCGAGGCGGACGCCGTGCATGCTCACGCGATCGAAGCCTTCCGTGATCGTCGTGAGGAGTCCCGCGACTGTCCATTCGCCGCCGGCCACCAGCGCGGCCAGCGCGAGACAGCTGTCTTTGCCTCCGCTCCACGATAGGACGATACGCTCAGGCGTGGCCACGGGGCGACGTCTCAACGCTCTTGTGAAGGGCCCTGCAGCCGGGGACGGTCCATTCACTAATGAAAGGGGTTCACCAGATTGGGTGGGAGTCCGGGCAACTGCGGCAACTGGGGCAGTTGAGGCACCTGGGGCTGCGGGGCCGGCTGGGACGCCGGTGCGGACTGCGGCTGCCCCCTCAACAACTCCGGGGTTCCTGCCAGGGAGAACTGGGGGGCATCGAAGCGGCCGCGCACGCTGAACGGGATACGCACACCCGTAGTCGTTGGAAGCCCGTGACTGAGCAGGTTGCCCGCCAGCGAAAGCGCAGCTCCCGCCAGCGATCCACCGGATGCCTGCGTGCTGAGCACGGAGGTGCCGGTGTAGTCGAGCGTGCTGTCGAAACCGAAGCTCCCGCGGGCGGTGGCGTTCAGTGCGTCGGCATCCAGCCGGAGCTCGTTGCTGGTGCCGCGCTCCCGAGCGATCCGGAGATCGCCTCCGAAATACCGGAAGTGCGTCGCTCCCGAGGGGGACGCAAGCTGCAGCGATTGCGCCACTTGGGCCAACCCGCCCAGACGGGTGCCGAGATCCAGGCCGGGAAACGAGCCGTCACGCACGGCGAAGGTGCCCGCACCTGCCAACGAAGCGACGGGATCGTGACCCAACGCCGTTCGCAGGTTGAACACACCCTCCAGCGCGCCCGTGATCCGCTGCGCCCCGGGTGCGATGGCGCTGACCAGGGCGCCGGCGTCGACCCCGCTCGCCCGCATGGTGTCGGTGACCGGAAGCCCTGGTGCCGCATAGTCGAGAGCCGCCGTCCCCTCGACGACTCCGCCGTAGGCCGAGAAGCGATATGAATCCGCCCGTATTCGCGGGCCCGCCATGCTGAGCCGACCGCTCACCTGGGTCATCGTAATCGGGGGCACGACAAGCCGCGCCACACCGAAGGTGCCTCCACCGGCCAGCGCCACCCCCTGAGCCCGGGCCAGGGAAGCCGTCAGCCTCGCGTCGGCGTTCAACCGGCCGACAATCCTCGAGGGGGCAGAACGCGTCGACACCAGCCGCCCGAGGTCCAGACCACGTGCCCTCACCGTCACCACGACCGGCAGATCAGCCGCCGCGTAGTCTGCCGCACCCGCCCCTTCAACCGTGCCGCCATAGGCCGACAAGCTGTAGTCATCGAGGTGAATACGATCGGTGTACACGCTGAGCCTGCCGCGGACCTGCGTCGCCTCGAACCCCGAGAACGCGAGCCGGCCGACGACCACCTCTCCCTGCGCCAGCAGGCGCTGCGGTCCCGATGCCGTCCCGGCGACTCCTCCCGTCCCGTGCGTCACGAGCCGTTCCAACCGATCGACGTCCAGGTCGGGCACGTTGAGCGCGAAGGTCGCTCGCGGTGGCGCGGGCGTGAGCGCGGCCACGCGGACCGTGCCGCTCATGCGAAGAGTGTCGAGCACGGCGGCAAACGTGCTCTCGGCGGCGCCGTTCTTGACGGTGATCTCCCCGCTCTGAAACTGCAGGGGCTTCGCGAGTCCGGGAATCCGGAGGCGTGCGCCCTTGAGCGCCGCGACGACCTGTAGCTTGCGCGCCCAATCGGGAACGCTGGGATCGAACGATGTGATCCGCGCGCCGAGCCCGGTGAGCGCGAATCCCGGGACCGCCCGCCCGCTTCTTGGGTCGATCGTCTCCGAGGTGAGCGAGAGATGCGCGACGGACACCCGGCCGATACCGCCCAGCGTCAGCAGCGACGCCCCTGGACCGCCTGAAGATGGCGCAACAGCGGTCCGCGACCCGGCGGGCAGATCGAGATTGGTCCGACCGCCAGGACCGCTGATGACGACAAGGTCAACGCCGCTGAGGGCCACGCGCGTTACGTGGATCCGCCGTGCCAGGAGGTCGCGCAGTGTGATGCCGAAATCGATTGAGTTCACGGCCAACGCGTCTCCTGCGGGGAACCCCTGGGGGTTCTCGAGCCGGACGTTCGCCGCACGGACGCGCAGTGTGGGAAGTACGTAGAGACGGAGCGAGCCGATTTGCACGTCGCGGCCGGTTGTGGCCGTGATCACCTGGGCGATCACGGGCCGAAACTGCCCCATCGGAACGACAAAAGGAGCCGCGGCCGCGGCGACAGCTATCGCGAGAAGCGCCACCGCTCCCGCGCGCACCCACCGCACCTGGTACCAGCGTCTCCTCATCCCGCCGCCCACTCCTTGGGCACCCGGCGATCGTGGTGTCTGCCGCGCGCACCTTGGCTCGACGCCCTGCGGTTCTTCCGCCCATGGCGCCCACGATCCTCCGTCGGAGCTCGGGGGGTAGATCGAGGTATCCGAGGCCACCCCGGGTCGTCGTGCCACACGAACCGGCGGTGCTCGGGGGGTCCCTCGTCCCCGGCGCGTTGAGCTTATCGTTGACGTATTCCTGGCGCTAGGCTAGAATGTGCGCGTGAAGATCAAGCGAAGAGATCCCGCGGCGGTAGCTTTGGGCCGGAGAGGCGGCAAGGCGAGGGCCGCCCGACTGTCCCAGAAGCGGTTGACGGAAATAGGCAAAAAGGGAGCACAGGCGCGTTGGAGTAAGGCGAAGAAAGCTCGCAAGTCTTAGCACGAACGCTGGCTCCACGAGGACGCAAGCCGCGGGAACCCACGCCGGAAGTACAGCCGGTTGCGCGCACTGGCCGGGCCGGGTACCACGTAAACCGACGAGGCTTTGAGGGGCGGGGGGACCATGCCCGACAACGTTTACTGGTCGGGACCGGAGCGGCGTAACGTCACTACCGCAGAGGGTCTTGCTCGGCGCGTGGCCTTCGAAGATTCCTGCGAGCTCTTGCGCGTACTGCGTCTTTCAGCGCTTGCCCTCGACTACTATCAGCAGCGAGCGAGGGAAACCGGGCTCCTACCGCACGAGTACATGCTCCAAATCGTCGAGCACGAAGCCCGCCGTTCGTCGGCCGGGAGCGCCTGACGAGGCCTGCATGCCCCACCAATCGACTCGACCGCAACTACGCCGCGGGTCCGAGTGGAAGACTGTGGGCGTGTACTTCCTCAAACTTCTAATCGTTAGCTACCTGCTCATGAAACTCATCGTCTATCTGACACGCGTGCTCGCCGGCTACTTCATCGATCACGTCTGGCGGTTCTAGCGCCATCGCGAACGCCGGTCGCGTCTGCGATCCGTGACGCGCCGAGGTACGTTCTTCGCGGCGGCGCTCGTCGAGAAGCATCCCCGCGTCCGGGAAGCCCGCGAAGGCGCTTGCGCTGGGGTCCCCTGAGGCCGAGCGTCGCTGGCGGGCGTCTATCATCGCGCCCGAACGGGCATGAAAGACGCAGGGTCCCCCACGTTGGGGAAAGACCTTCCGCGCTCTTCGGAGGGAACATCATGGCGCTACAACGTTGCAAGACGTGCGGCCGCAAGAGACCGCCGCTCGCCGTCCAGCACGGGGACGAGTTTTGCTCAACCGACTGCGCGCGGCGGTACCACGGGACCGGCCGGGAGAAGCGGGTGGGTCGCCCGGTAACGGCCTCGCGCCGCGCTCGGGCATCGGCGTCCATGAGCAAGGCGTCCTAAGCACGATAGGACCACACGTATCCAGGGTCGGCCGGCCCCCTGCTCCTTCGCACGGCCGGGGCCGAAGGACGGCACGGGCGGCCTCCACCGCCTGCTGGCCGCGCTCCGAACATCCGACAAACGGCACCTCCGGCTAAGAGGCGCCCTTCCACCACACCGTCTTTGTGCGGCTCCAACACGGGTCACATATGTGACGCCGTGCGTGCTCGCACGATCTTCCGCTGGTGAGCCGGCCACGCGCACGCACGCGGCACCCCTCCCTCCCGTCTCGACGGAGATGGCGGCGGGTGTAGAATAGTACAATAGCAGTTGGGGGGCACAAAGGAGCCGTGACGTGCGAATCATTCTGCACACCGGCAAGGGAGGCGTCGGTAAGACGACGATCTCCGCAGCCACAGCCCTCGCCGCCGCCGCCCGCGGCAACCGCACCCTCGTCGTCAGCACGGATGCCGCGCACAGCCTCAGCGATTCCTTCGAAACCGCGATCGGGCACGAAATCCGGCGCATCGGACCGAACCTGTGGGGCCAAGAGGTCGATGCCCTGCACCAGCTCGAGAAATACTGGGGCATCCTGCGCAGGTACATCACTTCCGTAATGCGCGCTCACGGTCTGGACGACGTCGTCGCCGAAGAACTCGCCAATTTGCCGGGCATGGAAGAAATCGCGAGCCTGATGCAGCTGACCGCACTGGCACACGAGGATCGGTTCGACGTCATCATCGTGGACTGCGCGCCGACCGGGGAAACCATGCAGTTGCTGAGCTTCCCGGAAATGGCGCGCTGGTGGCTGGAGAAGCTGTTCCCCATCCAGCGGGCGGTCGTGCGCGTCACCCGACCGGTCGTCCAGCGGTTCGTCGAGATCCCGCTTCCGACCGACGAGGTGTTTGACGCGGTCAAGGAGCTGGTTCTGAACGTGAATGAGATGCACGGCCTGCTCGCGGATCCGGCGGTGACGTCGATTCGCATCGTGCTCAATCTCGAGAAGATGGTCATCAAGGAGGCGCAGCGCGCCTACACGTATTTCAGCCTCTTCGGCTACGGAACGGACGCCGTGATCGTCAATCGCGTCTTGCCCCGAGACGCGGACGGCCGGTTTCTACGACCGTGGATCGAGGCGCAGGAACGCTACCGGGCCATGGTGCGGGAGGCGTTCGCTCCCTTGCCGATTCTGGAATTGCCGCTCACGGAGCGCGAAATCGTGGGGCGCAGGCCTCTTGTGGAAGCGGCCCGGGCGCTCTACGACGGCCGGGATCCCACGGCGCGACTCTACACTGACGCGCCGCAACGGATACAGCGCCGCGACGGCCGCTACGTGCTCTCCCTGGCCGCGCCATTCGTCGAAAAAGGGGCGGTGAACATCTCGCAGAAAGGCGCCGAGCTCATCGTTCGGGTCGGCGACTACAAGCGCAATCTCACGCTCCCACGCAGTCTTGCGTCTCTCGTCGCAACAGGGGCGCACCTGGAAGACAACCGGCTGTTCATCACGTTTCTCCGGGAGGCGGATACAGATGGCCACTAAACAGCAACCCCGCCGGTCGCGGCCCCGAAGTGTCACCAGGATGGACAGAACGCGCGTCGCGCGGACGCTCAGGGAGCTCGTACCGTCCTCCGCACGCACACACCTCCGCCAAGCCAGGCGGGAAGTGCTGCTGGCGCTCCGCGACGTGCTGGATCACGCCATCTCGCGCGCGGAAGCCGCGGGACGCGCCAGGCGCCTCCGGCGTATCAAGGTGGAGTAAGCGGGTCTACGAGATGAGGCGCCGCATGGCGCCCGTATCTGCTCTCGGGACCCAGTCGGGGAACCATCGCCGCATCGCGGTGTCATCGTCGCGCCCGTCGGCCGGGACGACGCGGGCGATCTCCGCCAGGCGGCTCATGGCGTCGTCGTTCAGTGTCACTCCCAAGCCGGGGCCGCGCGGGACCGCCAGAGTCCCGTCCTCCATGTGGAACTCGAACGGCTCGTTGACGACGTCCCAGCCCTGCTGCCACGGATAGTGCGTGTCGCTGGCGTATTTGAGGTGGGGAACGGCGGCCGCGGCATGCGCCATCGCCGCCAGCGAAATGCCGAGGTGAGTGTTGGAGTGTTGCGAGAGTCCGAGATCGAACGTCTCGCACATCCGGCCAAGGTGACCGAGGGCCTCGAGCCCGCCCCACCAGTGATGGTCGGCCAGGATGACCCGCGCGGGCCGCATTGCGACGGCGCCGGGAAGATCGGCAAAACCGGTGATGCACATGTTCGTGGCCAGAGGGATGCTCGTGTGCCTGGCGACCTCGACCATGGCGGCCGTGCCGGCAACAGGATCCTCGTAGTACTCGAGCCCGATCTGCTCCAAGGCAGGGAGCACGCGGAGCGCATCATCCGTCGACCACCCTCCGTTGGGGTCGATCCGGAGCCGACACGCCGGCCCGAAGCGCGCTCGTAGCAGACGCAGCGTCTCGACCTCGGCCTCCGGCGACAGTACCCCGCCCTTCAGTTTGAGCACGCGGAATCCGTAGCGCTCAACGAACGCCTCGGCTTCCGCGACCATCGCCTCGGGGGTGAGCACAGCCTCACCCCGAGCATACATGCCGAGGGGCGTTCCCGGCGTCGGAACGCCGGCCGGCGTGACGAGCCAGTCGTCGGGAGTGGCGAACTTGAAGAACAGGTACGCGGACATCGGAACGCGCTCCCGCACGGCGCCGCCAATCAGGTCCGCCACGGAGCGTCCCGTGGCCTTGCCCATCAGGTCGAGGCACGGAACTTCAAAGGCACTCTGGACCTTCGGCCGGCCGGGGAACAACAGACGAAGGCGTCCGCGCTGAAACGGGTCCATCCCCACGACGCACGCGGCCGCCTGGTCGAGCTCCGATCGGAACCGTGTACCGCCGGGCATCTCCCCCAGGCCAGTGAGGCCGTCGTCGGTGCGGACCTGGATGATGTTGCGAAGCGCATAGGGTTGATGGCACCCGATGACGTTGCGCAACGGAGGATCCGGCACGGCCACCACGGTCACCTTCACGTCAGTGATGCGCATTCGTCACCCTCTCCGGCGCCGAGCGGATGGCTGGCATACCGGACGTGTCGGCACCCCTTCACTGCCTGGAAGGGCACCGATCAGGATTTCACGGAGGCATTGTACCATCCAGCCGCTCCTCAGACTCGGCACCTGGCCGGTATGGGCTATTGAGACCGCGACGTATATCGCCGGCAGCCATTGAGGGAAATGGAACCTCAAACGGGGCCTCCCACGTCCACGGACGGCCTAATGCGCAATCTGACATCGCAGGACGCGAAGATTCCACACCTCCAGGGAGCGGGCAGCCGCGTACGGCGCACCATCATAGTGCTTTCGCCGGGAAGCGGTTCGCGCGGCTCCGGCCGATCGCAGGGTGCGGATAGATCTATCGCTTTGACAGAATAGATCTGTCTCGCATTGCCCACTTGACTCCCAGAACGGCTGTGTCCAACGAACGATTGTCGGCGCGCAGTCGACGGATCTTTCTCAAGCCGTGCTCGCTCGATCCGGGAGCGCTAACGGAGTCCGTGAGGGATGCTCCCGTCAGAACTCCCCGCCCTCGGGGCCGCGCGTCGGCGCGCAGCGGCGATGAGTCCGGTGATCCACTCCGGGGTGGCGATGGCATGCACGTGCGTGTAGCCGGCCCACACATTACCCACCGTGATCCCGTCGCGACCCCGGGAAGTCCCCACTCCCCTTGTCACCCGGCATGCGGTCGGAGGCCCGGAGCCCTCCGGGACGACTCTGGAGTAGTGAAACTCGTGGCCGCGGAGCGCGAGTCCGACGGGGAAGAACGGGTTCGGCTGGTCCACTTCCAACTCGACGTAGCCGTGGCCCTGCGGGATGTCGCACACCTCGACATCGACGGGCAACACGCCGGCCATCGCGTATCTTCTGCCCTGCCACGTCATCGTGCGCGCCAGGAGATAGCCCAGCGCCAACAGGACCAGTGCATCGGTTAGGAAGAGCCCCTGCATGCCCACCTGAAAGAACCCGTCCCGCTTGTCCAGGGCGAACACGAAGCCTGGGACCGGCACCAGTGCAAATCTCAGATGGCGCACCACAATGAGCAGCAGCGACCAGTGCAGCGCGAGCGCGGCGAGCCACAGGGACCCGTTCCACGCGTACACGAACCGTAGCCCGTCACGGAGGTCGGCTCGAGTATTGCGGAAAAGCGAACGGAAGACCAACAGCTCGAGCACCATGCGCGCGAACACCCCGCCCCGCGTTGACGGGTTCTCGATCCATGCGGCCTTGAGCCATGGGAAAGATGTTTGCTGGCCGCACGTCAGGGGGATGCGAAAGGGAACGGGCGCCGCGGCCCATTGCGCGACGTTGTAGACCAGCCCGGCCAGGAAGACGAGCAACGCGGCGTAGGGCACGATCACGCCCTAGACCACGCGCAACCCGGACACCTCGCCGCCCAGATACCCCAGCGGAGCGACCACCGCCACGGCGCCAAGCGCGGCAACGGAGTCCACCCCGGCTTACCTCCGGTCAACCCCGAGGTAGATTCGCTCCAGTTGCGCCACCCGCCGCCGGGCCTCGTCGGCCTTGACGGCGTAGATCTGCTCCCGGCACCGGACGAACAGGTCGAACGCCAGCAGGGCCGCGTCGTCGATCCGGGCGTCCACGATCCGCAAATCCTCGTCCCGTCCCTGCCATCGAGCCCGCAGAATCCGCTTCAGCCGGAACACGAACCCCACGACCCGGCTGGCGTCGACGTCCTGCACCGCCCCAATCCGGACAATGGGCTCGAGCGCCGCCGCAATCCGCCCCTTTTCCATCGAGCCCAACAGTTCGGCCGTCAAGGCCGGCACGTGCTCCCGGAGCACGCGGCCGATGGGGTTGTGGAACGGATCTCGCTCGCGCGCAAGAAACTGCGAGGTGGAGGACGGGTATGCGGCCAACGTGTCCTCCAGCCATTCCTGCGCAATTGCACGTTGCTCCTCGCGTCGGAAGCGCAAGGCACTCCCCCTGTCATGCTCGACCACCGGTGGAAACGTCCCGACGGCGTTCGCCAATCACTCATTCCCCTTAAAGTTCCCGGGATTCCGGGTTCGGGTGTATCGTACTCGCCTCCCGGACGTACCGGTATCGAGCCTCGACCCGATTCCTGGGATCGGGCGTGCACACGAGCGGCCGCGATGAACCCGAGCCAAAACAGCCACGGGAGCGGGAGGCCGAGCCGCTCCGGCTGGGCGATCGCCCTGCGCTTGATACAGGAAGGCACGCGGCGTGTGCGAACTGCAGGACTCTCGGGCGCGAGCCGTCGTGAACGAGGGGCGTGGGATTGCGTCGTTACTTCCCGCGCGAGCGCTCCGGGGTGTGCGCGGGGGAGGCCAACTTGCTCGATCCATTCGGTCGGGCGTCGCCACCCCCGCGGGATCACCCCGGGCGCCGCAGCTCTGACCGCGCCGCCGGCACAGGCCCGATCCTGACGCACGCCGTAGCACAGACACAGGCCCAAGAGGCAGGCTCAATCGACTCGGGACAACTCACAGGACGCTGGACACGCGGCGGCATCCGGGAGCAGGATGCGCACCGAGGCGCGGCTCATGCCGCCGGCTGGATCAGTAGGCGCAGGCGTTGCCGCCGGCGGTGACGAGGCACACCACTTCGCCGCTCGCGCGCACCGTAACCGTCCTGGACCCGGCGCTGTTGCTGATGACGACGGTCTGGTCCGTGGTGAGCGCCGTACCGCCCGTGTTGTTGTAAGGCATCCCCTGGCACGAGAACACGAGCTGGCTCGATCCCAGCGACGTGCTGGTCACGGTCACACCGGACGGCAGCGAGTCCTGCTCGACGGTGCCCCATGTGCCGTTGACGGGAAGCGCGCAGCGGTTCGCGATGGCGCCCGAGGCCGGCGACAGCATCTGGATCGTGTACGCGCCCGACCCGGCCGTGAACGTCACGAGTATCAGATAGTGCTGATCCCGCGCGCGCCCGGCGGCGGAGCGTAGGTCGGCCATGAGCTGCTGGCCCCCGAGATCCAGGTTGCGGACCGCCTGATATCCCGAGACGAATGGCATCGCCACTAGGACGAGGATAATCAGGACGGCCAGTGCCACGACCATCTCGAGCATGGTCATCCCCTTGTCGCGGCGCCTCCCTGCGGCCTGCGGCATCTCTCCAGCACGACTGCGCGTGAGGATCATCGAGGCGTTCCTAGAACAGCTCCTGCCACGAGGGCGGGGTGGTCAGCCCCGGGAACGTCGCGCCGTACAGTTGCGCCACCGGAAAGTAGGGGGGCACGATGCCGTTGTTGATGGTGCGCTGGTCGAAGGTCATAGTCGTCGAGTAGCCGCTCTGGATGACCACCTGACCCTGCCGGTTGGTCGAAAACGTGCCGATGTCGCCCGCGTAGTACCCGATCTTGCCGCCGAGCAGCGTCCAGCATCCCCCCGCCGACTGGCCTGAGCACGTGCTACCGTTCTGGAAGACGCTGTTGTAGTTCGTGACGCCGATCGAGCCGGTCGACGACATCAGGAAGGCATCGGTCGTCAGGACCTGCGGCGCGTTGGTGATCATGACGTTGCCGCCCGCCGAGTACACGCCCAGGATGTTGTTGGGCTGTGTCCCGCTCGACGGAGGCTGGGTCTGGTAGCGGAGATTCTCGTCGATGTTGATGTTGCCGCCGGCGGCAACGGTCATCTCCGTATTCGACTGAATGCACGACCCGACGAGGTTCGAGTTGCTGCTGTTCTGGCCGAGGTCCGAGCTGTCGGATGGGCACGACGAGGTCGAGCTCTCCGTCCGCCCTCCCAGCGCGGCGACGGCGCCGCTCACGTACACCATGCCGTTCGGAGTCCCCGCGTACGTCGCCGAGTTGGTGCTCTGGCTCCCGCTTGTCGACGTCTGCTGCGTCGAGACGACCGTCTGGTTGCTGCCCTGCTCGATCGTGATCGTCGTCACCTGGGTCGTGACCGACGACGACGGGTTGGATTGGGTGATCGTGATGACCTGATTGTTGTTACTGTCCAACGAAAAGGCCATCCCCGTCAGGTTGCTGTCCTGGACGTAGATGCCTCCGGTAAGCGTCTTGGTGGATCCGGACGTTGACGACGCCAGGTACACACCGTTCGCGGGCGCGTTGCTGCTGCAGCTGCTGGAACACAGCCCGAGCGCCTGGTTGATCTGCTGGTTCGTGACGGCCGCGGTGTTGTTCGGATTTCCGCCGATCGCCGCCTCCACCTGGCTGTAGGCGTTCGCAGGCATCGGGATGAAGCTGGCCAGACGGTTGAAGTTCTGGCCCCCCTGGGCGTACGTCGGGTTGTCCACGCTGCACGGATTGTTGTTCGGAGGCGGCGGAGAGCACCAGTAGTTCACCTGCTGCGGGTTGCCGTTGTTGTAGAATTGGACCAACCCGGAGCTCGCCTGGGTTCCAGCGACGCACTGGCCGTTGCTGTACGAGAAGCTGTAGTCCGCCTGCGACACGCTGCCGTTGAACGTCGGGTCGCCCGCGAGCTGCATTCGCCCGTTCGTGAAGACCGGACCGTTGAAGGTGTCTAGCGACGTGAAGTACCCGTTGGCCGTGCACTGGCCGTTCGTCGGCGCCTGGCCGAAATAGTCGAGGAAGTAGGCGTAGTCTGCGAAGCTCCCCGGGCTGACCACCACGTCGAAGTTGTTGGACACCTGGACCCGCCGCGTATCGTTCCCCGAGACTCCGCGCGACACGATCGTGTACGTATAGTGGAACGTGTACGTCGCGAACGAGCTCGGCCCTGCCTGCTCGATGTACGTGCCGCTCGGGTAGTTGGCGCTCGTAACGAGCCGAGGCGAGATGGTGATCTCGGCCGTGTACGACCCGTCTCCGAGGGACAGGAATTGGTCCGATCCCGGGTACGCTTCCACGTACATCGTGGGATAATTCGTGGACGCATTGATGACGAGATAACTTTCATTGGCCGTGCCGGCGGTGGCGCCGAACGTCACCGTGGAGCAACACGCTCCCGAGTTACTCGAAAACCCGGCGTAGTCGAGCAGCTTGAGCGGATTTTGCGAGCTCGGCTGGGGCGGCGAACCCGTTCCGTACATGGTGCTCAACGCGCTCGAGAGCGCCGTCTGCCCGCCCGCGATTGTCGCCGCGTTCGTGTTGATGTTTTCAATGAGCGGATAGAGCGCCTCCCGCGCCACGGTTGCGCCGCCGTCCGCGAGGTAGAACGCGTCGCTGGCCTGCTGCTGCCCGCGGGCCAGGATGATCTCCTTGCCGGTGAGATACATCACGAGCACGGCCAGGAGCGACAGTACGAAGATCACGGACAACACCGTGATCAACGCCAGCCCCGACTCCTGGCCGCTCCGCCGGGGGCGCGGTGGACGTCGCAGCCTCTGCGCGTACGCCAGCATCCTCATCCTGCCTCCCTCCGTGCCACACTCCGCTGCGGGGCCGGGCGTGAGACGGATACGCATATCCCGCCTGTCCCGGCTTTCCGTCTCGACGCTCGCTCCGTCCGCATCCTACTTGTTGCGCAAGAACACGTCCGTCGTAAACGTGCGCGTCTGCTGGCCCGCCGTCGCCGTGACCGACACGGTGAAGCGCCAGGCGTTCGCCGCGTTCGATACGGTCAGGACATCCGCGGGGACTGCGTTGTCGTAGTACGTGAACGTGAGCCCCGTGATGTCCGCGGCGAGCTGCGACGCGGTCCCGCCGTTCACGGTACGGGTGATCGTCTGGCTGCTCGTGAGCGCGTACGTCACGGTGTACGCACTCGCGCTGGCAGGGTTGTTGGCGGGGATACTGAGCGTAACGGACGGCGTTGTACCCCCGGTGGCCGAGGAGATCCCGCTGGCCCACCGCCCCTCCTCCACCAGGCGCTCCATGGCGTAGCGAGCGTTCTCCTGCACCTGCAGGAAGTTGTCGGTGAGCCGCGTCGAACTCGCTCCGGTGGCAAGCAGTCCCCAGATCCCGCCGATGGTGATGGAGAATACCGCCAGCGCCACCATCATCTCGACGAGCGTGAAGCCGCGGACCGAGCGACCCGAATCCCGGTGTCCGGTCATGGGCCCACCACCGTGGTCAGCGTTACCAGCGTCGTTGTGGCACTGCCGAGATAGACGTTTGCCGTAATCGTCTCCCAGTTCATTGTCGTGTTGGTCGAGACGGTCGTGCTCAGTTGATACGGGGTACCGGCGACGGCGGCGCGCGTTTGCGCGGCAACGGGGAACCCGCCGGTCGCGGCAGCCGCCGCCCGGGCTTGCTCCAAGGCTTGCCCGGCAAGGTTCGCCGCGGCAGTCAGCTGGTTGGTATTCGACGTCTGTCCCATGCTCCAGTCGTAGGCGCCCATCAGCGGAATGAGGATCGCGAAGAGGATGCTGAGCGCGACCAGAATCTCGATCAGGGTGACGCCATCCTCCACGCGAACCGCGCGACGCGGCCTCGGGCCCCGACTTTGAGCAGACGAAAGGGCGCGTGGGCGCGCCCCGCTCCATTTCCGCATCTCGTTCTCCCGCATGGTGCCCGCGTGATTCCTAGCCTCGCCGGAAGGCACAAGCGATTTCGGCATGTTGCTCCTCTATTCGAGGCATGCTGTTGTGGCCGGAACTCGGTTCCGTGAGGTACATGCCCAAGAAAGAGGGCTGAAAGACATAGGTGACGCCGCAGGCGACTCCGTGACGTCGCGATGTGCTTTCGATCCATGGCCTCAGTCGTTGGATAGCCCCGCGGGAACTTGGGGACAGCTTTGTGCCAGGTCTAGGTGCGGTTGGGCCGTTGGGCCGCTCGATCGAAGAATTGAGTGGATGTCACCGGAATCCGCGGGCTGGCCCTCCAGGAAAACCGGCCGAGGCCGCGACGGCAAAGCGGGACGCGCCGGATATTAGGAATCCGAAGTCTGGGGAGAAGGCGCGTTCCCTTCCCATTTCTGCTGGGCGTGCGGGAGCAACGCGGTGCTGATGTACAGCGTAATCGGAGTCGGGACGCCCCAGGAGCAGTCGAGTGCATGGTTGAGCTCGTCAACGGTCAAGACGACCCATCCCCGAGCCTGGCGCGAGAGAAGGACCTGGAGTTCCTGGGTCGTTCGATGCATCACCCGGCTGGGGTCCCAGGGTCCTGAGGAAGGGAGCCCATGCAGCCGCAAACGACCATCGATCGCGCCGGCGACGAAGAACACGCCCGGCCCAACGCTGCTACTCATGGCCGGTCGACCGCCATGCGCGAGCCCATACCGATCATATGCAGGAAGTCCCCCTTGAACAGTGCGCTGATAACCCCAGAGGATAAAGTGCTGCGTGACTGCCGGCAATCGGGTCGCGGCCTGATCTTCTCGGCCGATCGAGCCGCGGCACGCCGTATCAGCGCTATGGAAGCGGCTTCGCAATGAATCAAACGGACATTTGCCGCCTACTTGCGTAGGAATCTCGCACATTACTCCGTAGAATCTTGCACAACGGGTCTCAAACGTCCATCTCATGGGCACTATACATCCCCATGAGGTAGCGCTCGACCGGCGCAGGCCGCCGGCCGAACAGTGGGGAGCGCGCGGCAGCGCAAAGACATCATGAAACCCGCATCTCCTGCGTGCCATGCACTGTCTGTCGGGTGCGTCATAGCCCGCCTCCGCTCACTGCTGAAACGGAACCGACCGGAACGGCAAGACGCCATGGCGTTCCAGCGCCTTCAGGCGCTGGTTGATGGGGCAGGGGTGGCCATCCTCGTCGTGGACGCTTCCGGCGTCGTCCGCGAGGCAACCCGGTCGGTGCAGCGGTTGCTCGGCTATCCTCCGGAGAAATTCATCGGGGGTACGGAACTGGAATGGATCCACCCCGAGGACGTGCCCCTCGCACAGAGCCAGCACACGGAAGCGCTCGCGGCACCGGCACGCCTCTTCGCCGCCGAGATGCGGGTCCGCCACGTGGATGGGTCTTGGCGGTGGGTGGAGGTTCTGCGGCGGAACATGGTCGATGACCCGAGCATCCATGGGGTCGTCCTCAACCTCCGTGACGCCGCCGGCCGAGAAGCCGCCGCGCCGGCCCTGTGGCAGAGCGGAACGCGCCACCAGCGGACGGCGGAGCTCGAGGCGTTCCATGACCTCAGCCGCCGGCTGCGGCAGGCGCGCAGCGAGCAGGAGATGTATCCGATCGTCGTCGAGTACGCGCGGCAGCTCGTGAGCGCCGACCAGGGAGCGCTCGCGTTCGCCGCGCCGGACCGCGAGACATTTGCGGTGGCCTACACCGTAGGCATCCAGAACGAGACACCGGGCTGGGTGTTTGGCGCAAGCAGCACTCGATCCGGACGGGTGCTGCGGACGGGGACCACCTTCGTCACGCCGGACTTCAACGCCGAGACCTATCCTCGCGGCGGGGACGGCCCGCCCTATCACCTCGCCGGGCCGCTGGTCATCGTGCCTGTCCGATCGGAAGACGAAGTCATCGGAACACTGCGGATGGCGCGCTGGAAACGCCCCGGTATCCGTGCGTTCTCGGACGCCGAAGTGTGCCTGCTTGAGGGGCTTGCGGAAATCGCCGGTACGGCCATCCTCCGCGCACGATTGCATGGCGATCTCGACCGCGCGTACATTGAAATGGTGCTCGCACTGGCGCGTGCCGTGGACGCACGCGACAGCTACACGAGCAATCACAGCGAGCGGATCGCGGTCCGGGCGGTCCGTTTGGCGCGGGCGTTGAGCTGCGCCGACCAGGATGTGCAGGACATCCACTGGGCTGCGCTGCTGCACGACATCGGGAAACTGGGCGTGCCCGACCGCATTCTGCGGAAGCCCGGCCCGCTGGACGCCGCGGAATGGCAGATCATGCGGCAACATCCCATTGTCGGCTCGGAGATCCTGCGCCCGGTCGACCGCATGAGAAATGTCGCGCTCCTGGTGCGCCACCACCAGGAACGCTGGGACGGCACCGGCTACCCGGACGGGCTCCGGGGCGACGCGATTCCGCTGGGGGCCCGCATTCTGGCCGTCGTCGACGCGTACAGCGCGATCCTCGACGATCGAGCGTATACGCGCGGGCGCACCACGGACGAGGCGCTGGCGGAATTGCGCCGCTGCGCCGGAGCCCAATTCGACCCCGCGGTGGTCGAGGCGTTCTGCCGCGTGGCCGCGGAAGACGAC
The DNA here is from genome assembly GCA_035622635.1 of bacterium. Taxonomy (GTDB): domain Bacteria; phylum Sysuimicrobiota; class Sysuimicrobiia; order Sysuimicrobiales; family Segetimicrobiaceae; genus JAJPIA01. The sequence continues at coordinate 68,356 of DASPUZ010000151.1, forward strand.
GGCGAGCTATTGTCGCGTGAAGCCACACTCCGGCACAGTGGCGCCGGCGCGTCCTCTCCAGCGGCCGCCCTCGCGCGCTCGCCCTCGTACGCGCAGCGGGCCGGGCGGGCCGTCCCCGCCATGACCGAACTGGCCAAGCACCTGTTGCGCCCGCTCGACCTGCCCACGGTCCTCGGCGAGATCCTCCGCCAGATCCAAGAGGTCTGTGGCTATCCGCTGTGCGGCGTATTCTTCGTTGACGAGCCCACGCAAGAGCTCTATGTCATGGCCCAGCGCGGCTTCGATCCCGATGTGACGAAGCTGCGGTTCGCGATCGGCAAGCGCGGGATCGTGGGGTGGGTTGCCCGCCACCGGCGCCCCTACTATGCCTCCAACGTCCTCCACGACCCCTACTACGTCGCCGCGTCGGCCACCACGCGATCTAACGCGGCGTTCCCGCTGATTGTCGATGACCGGATCATCGGCGTGCTGAACGTGGAAAGCCCCGCCGTCAACGCGTTCCCCAAGGAGAGCCTGGAGTTCCTGGAGGCCCTCGCCGTGCTCGCCGGCCTCGCGATCCAGCGGGCGCAGCGGGAGGACGAGCTTAACCGCCTCGCCCTCACCGATGGGCTCACCGGTCTGGCCAACCGGCGGGCGCTGTGGGAGGCTCTCGAGCGAGAGATCGCGCGAGCACACCGGCAGGAGTATCCGGTATCCATTGTCATGATCGAGGTCGACCGCTTCAAGCTGTGCAACGACATCCTGGGACACCTCGAAGGCGATCGGATCCTCCAGACCATCGCAAGCGTGCTCAGGGCGAACACGCGGACCATGGACCTGGTCGCACGGTTCGGAGGGGACGAGTTCGTCCTCCTCCTCCCCGATGCGCGACCCGCGACGGCCCTCCAGGTCGCGGAGCGCGTGCGGGCCCATGTGGAAACACTGGTGCTCCCGAAGCCGACCCGTGTCACCGTCAGCATCGGGCTCGCCAACATGCCGGAGGACGGGATCACCGCAGAGGCGCTCATCGATACCGCTGACCGGCGCATGTACGAGGCCAAACGCGTTGGGGGCAATTGCGTGGTTTGCACGCCCCTCGCAGGCTGAACCAGCTTCGCGAGCTATCTCGAACACCTCCGGGCATCGAACCCCGGTGACATGGCACGGTGGCCCCGCCGTCTGTCCCGCCTCCCCGGCTGCGAACGCGGTCGCCGGGTCCCGTTCGAATTCAGGTGCCGGCTCGAGAAATCACCTCGGGATGCTGGCTACGGCCTCCGCGTCACGGTCTCCCGGCGACGGCCTCCCGCTCCAGGCTCAGCAAGATTTCCAAGGGCTTCTGCAACTGGCGTTTCGTCTCTTCGTTCAACGCACGGAGCGGCCTTCGCGGCACCCCGACGGGGACGCCCTGGACAGTTGCCGCCCACTTGAGCATCTCCAACCAGTGCGCCCGTTCATTGATCTTCGGATCGATGAAGAGCTCGACGAACGGGATGAACTTGTCCCAGATCTTGCGGCCCTTCTCGAGGTTGCCCTCGGTCATTACGCGCTAGTCGACGGCTGATCTCCCGCGCCGTCGCCACCACGAGCCGGGCAGTCGCGGGATCACCGAGTCAGTAAGCCGGATGACTGGACCCGATACACTGATCGAGCCAGCCGCAAAGCCGTCCGGCGTGAGAATGGGCGCGCCGACGCACCGTACCCCCGGATCGGTCTCCTCGTCGTCGAATGACCAGCCTCGCCGGCGGACACGCTGCAATTCCGCTTGGAGCGCCTGCGGGCGAATGATGGTCTTGGGGGTCAGCCGCTGCAGCGGAGCGCGCAGCGCGCGCCGAGCCTCGTCCTCGGGGAGGAACGCGAGCAGGGCCTTGCCCACCGCACTGCCGTGGAGCAGTCCGACCGCGCTGAAGTCGCTGCGGGCGCGGAGCACTCTCGGCGACTCAATCGCATACACCACGAGCGCCCTCCCTCCGCTGGCAACGGCAAGTTTCACTGTTTCTCGTGTCTTGGTCGCCAGGTCGCGGAGTGCCGGCAGGGCGACATCGGGCAGGATGCCCTCTTGAGCAGGGCCGCGCAACTCAAACACGCACGGGCCGAGCCGATACGAGGCCCCGTTCGCCCCGTCCGGTTCGGCGAACCCCAAGATCCGCAGCACCTGGAGCAGGAGAGACACCGTCTCCTCGTCAACCCCGGTGGCCCGGCTGAGCGCTGCGGGCGAGGATGGCCCCCTTCCCAGCAGGGACAGGATCTGAAGAGCCCATGAGACAGCCTCGAGACTGCGCAAGGCTCCACGGCCGGTGGGCTCGAGGGCCGCTCTCGACTGCTCGGTGAGCGTCAAGATCCCATCTCTGCGCTTTGTGAGATAACCCAAGGTCGAGAGGGCGCCGACCAGATTGTACGCGGAACTGCGAGGAATAGACAAGGCCTCGAAGTGCCTCCCATGAAAGCACTGTCAACCCCCCCACCGTCAGTGGCAGGGACTCGCAGTCAGCCTCCCATTGGTGCCCGGCAATGATCCCCGGCACACCTTACAGATAGGACCGCGGTTCCCTAACCTCAAAAAGGGCCCGCTAGCGGCCAGGCACTTCAGAGGGCAGCCGCAGTCCTAACCCGGAGAATAGTGTCCTCCTGTCTGCTGGGTGGTCAGCGCTCTTCATAACACCGGCACTGCGTCCAAACAATCCACGTCAGTTCTGCGATCTTCCTGGCGGTCGACGTACGTGCGTCCTTGGCACCGCGCCGTGCCTTGATTCCTTCGTAGTGGGTACGCAAAGTAGCTGAACACCGGATTGCCGGCGTGACAGCTTCAATGTAAGCCCACCGGAGCCACTTGTTGCCGTGCTTCGTGATGCGTCCATGTGTCAAGCGTTGGCCAGACGCATAGGTCGACGGAACCAAACCCGTGTGGCTGACGAAGCGCTTGGCTGTCGTAAAGCGATCTATCGTATCGATCTCGTAGCGGATCAGCACGGCAAGGAATGAACCGATCCCCGGCACGCTACGGAGCCAGTGGATTGCTGGGTCTTCAGCGGTCAGTTCCTTGACTAACGCTTCTGTACTGGCGATGTGGTCTTTGACCGCCTGCAGCAGCGCCAGATCACTCGTCAGGAGATGGCCATCGGGGTCGGGAAGATTTAGGTTCCCAAGCCACTCCAACCCGGCGCGACCATAGAGGTCGCTCACATCGGGAAGAGTAATTGCGTGTTGGCTCAGCAGAGCTCGAATGCGATTCTTGAACATCGTTCCGATCCGGACGAGAAACATCCGCTGTCGGAGAACGCGTTTGCAGGCCCGAGTTTCCTTCGAGGGCGCATAGGCAGGTGGGATCAGGTCTGCGCGAAGTAGATGTGCTAAGGTCTCCGAGTCGATACGATCGGTCTTGATACGGGCATCGGCGATCGCACGCAACTTTAGCGGGTGAGCGAGTACGACCTCATCTGCAATGTCACCCAGCCAATCGAAGATGGGCCCCCAACTGTATCCGGCCTCCAGCACGGCTTTCATGGGTTCATCGTAGTGGCCCAACGTTTCGCGCAAGGCATCTGGCGAACTGGAGACTCGCTTGCGAGCGATGACTCTACCCGCTTCGTCCATCACGGTAAGATGCGACTTGACCTTGTGAGCATCGACTCCTACGTAGAGCATCGTGTCCACCTCCCCTCAGCTCCAGATCAAAGTTCGCCCGGGGCGGACATGTGCTTTCATCGTAACCTCAAAATTATCGGCACCGAAGGGAGAACTGTTGCCTCAAAATACCGGTCACCGGCGCCCAGGAGGCAACGTGGGTCCTTACAGTGTACGCGAATACGCCGCATCCCTTCGTCCTCGGTATCGACTGGCCTCACGCCGCGACAAGAGTCGTC
>DASPUZ010000152.1:0-47893 GCA_035622635.1 bacterium
GCCGGCCGCGGCCCGGTCCCCCACTCTTCCAGCGTGGCCAGCATCCGGCTGCCGCTACTCAGCGCCACCGCGCACGCAGCGAGAACCGCGAGCGCGTAGTCGGCACCCACGACGGCGTCGTACGTGTTCTCGACGAGCCCATCGAAGCCGAGGAGCCGGGCGACCTCAAGGCGATCGAGGGCAAACGCGGTGCCCGCGAGAGCGCAAGCGCCCAGCGGCGAGCGGTTCACCTGCTCGTATGCGAGCCGGTAGCGTGCGAGATCACGGAGCACCGTTTCGGCGAAGCCGGCGAGCACGTGTCCCATGGTGGTCGGCTGTGCGGGCTGGCCGTGAGTGCGCGCCAGAACGAGGACGTTGCGCCCGTCGTGCGCGCGCGATGCGGCGGCGTGTCCGAGCGCAAGCGCCGCGTCGACGGCGGCGATGAGGCGGGCGCGCGCCACGATACGAAAGGCCCCCGCATCGAGATCGTTGCGGCTGCGCGCCAGTTGCAGATTTCCCGCGACGTTCGCGCCGAGGCGCTCGGTCAGCGCGCGCTCGACGAAGAAGTACACGTCCTCGATGTCGGCATCGTACTCAAGCGACGCGGGCCGCACGTCGTCGAGCCCATCCAGTCCCTGGAGCAACTGGGCCGCCCGCTTCATGGCGAGCACGCCGCCCGAGACGAGCGTGACGACGTGGGCGCGGCTCGCCTCGAGCAGGACCGGGTAGAGATCGGCCTTCCACGCGTCGAAGATCGGCCTGAGCACCGTCATGCGGTAATGATCTCTGAGATCGCGACTGCGTGATGTCCCTTCGCTCATGGCTGTGCCTCCAGACAGGGCGTCGCGTCCCCGGCCACCCGACCGCGCCCACACGTGCTCCGAAGCGACCGGCGCCCCGTGTGACCCTCGCTACGCGCCGTCGTGGCGGGTAGTCGCGATCGCCGCGGCGGCGCGCGGGGCGCTCGCTTGTTCCTCCGCGTCGTCGGACGACGCGGGAAGGGGATCGAAGACCAGGGCCCGCGCGATCGCGCCCATCACGGTCCCCCGATCGTCCAGTTGGGCCCGGACGATCGCCGGCCCGCCCGGCACCGCGTCGGACACATGCGCGCGGATGCGGTCGAGCAGCATGTCAGCCGAGCGCATCACGCCTCCGCCGAGCACGATCACGTCGGGGTCGAGCAGCGCGGCGATGTTGGCAAGCGCGACCGCGAGCGCGTCGGCGGTATCGGCCACGATCTCCCGCGCATCCACGTCCCCGTCTCGCGCCGCTGCGAACACATGGAGCGCCGAGATGGCCTCGGGGACGACGGCGAGCTCCATGATGCGGCGCCCGCCGCCGCGGGACACCACCGCGCGCGCCCGCCGGGCGATGCCGGGTCCCGCAGCAAACGTCTCCAGGCAGCCAAACTCTCGGAATCGAGTTCCGAGGCATCGTCGGTCGAACACGGTGAACCCGACCTCACCCGCTCCCTGGCGGCGTCCCCGGTAGAGTTCACCGTCCAGAATGACGCCCGCCCCGATCCCCGTCCCGACCATCACGCACACGGCGCTTCTCGCACCCTGCGCCGCACCGAACCAGAACTCGCCGAGCGCGCTCATGTTCGCGTCGTTCTCGACCAGCGCGGGCGCGCCGAAGCGCGCCTCGAGCTCGGCAGCGAGAGGGAGATCACGCCAGCCGACCGCAGGCGCGTGGACCACGACTCCGCCGCGCACGATCCCGGGCACTCCAACGCCGATCGCCCGAAGACGGGTCAGTGGGATCGCGCCCGCATCGAGGACCGCTCGCACCACGCCGTAGAGCGACTCCGCCGCCAGCAATGAACCGTCCGGCGCGATCGCGGCGCTGGCACTCCGCACCACGCGACCGCTGAGATCCGCGATCGCACCGGCAAGCCGGTCGCCGCCGATGTCCACTCCGATCACGTAGCCCGCCGTCGCGTTGAAGCGGAGCAGCAGCGGTTTCCGACCGCCGCTCGACCGTCCCTTCGTATCACCTGTTACCAGACCCTCGGCCGCCAGTCCACGCACCACACGGAGCACCGTCGGAGCGCTGAGCGTCGTGACGCGGGCCAACTCCGCTTGGGAAATCGGCCCGTGGGTGCGCAACGCGTGGATCACCGCGAGGCGGTTGATCTGTCTTGCTACGGAGTTGCTCTTGACAACGGGTCGCATAGGCAGGTATCTTTCTTGTGAATAGAAAGAAAGTTCAGTGGAATCGTACAAGAGGTTCACCTTCGATGTCAAGTCATGAAGTCTGTGAAGAACGCGGGAGTAGCCTGCCGAACAGCCGAAAGTGAAAGGCGCTGGTGAAACGATACTGAGCACCGGCGGCTCCTCGCAACACCGCAACGTCGAGAGGGAAAATGCTTCGTTACTCCACCAACCAGGAGGTGCTTCGCATGATTCCGCGTCATCGATCCACAGGTTGGCTTGCGGGCCTTGTGCTCCTGCTTGCGATATTGATGTCGCTGCCGGCGGGCGGGCTCGCGCAGGCCGGAAATGCACTCGTCATCTATACGGCGCGCGACAAATCGATCTTCGACTATGTCGTCGCGAAGTTCGAGGAGCGGTACCCGGAGTACAAGGACAACGTCCAGGTCCTGAACATGGGCGCCCAGCAGGAGCTCGAGCGCGTGCGCGCCGAGAAGGCCAACCCCCAGGCGGACATCTGGTGGGGTGGAACACAGCAGGCGTTCGACATCGCGGCCCAGGAAGGACTGCTCGCATCCACCAAGCCGTCGTTCGCCAACCAGATCCCGGCCCAGGACAAGGGCGCGAACGGCACGTGGTTCGGCGAGATCCTGCTGCCTGAGGTCATCATGTACAACTCGCAGGCCCTCAAACCCAACGAGGCCCCGCAGGATTGGGACGATCTGCTCGCCCCCAAGTGGAAGGGCAAGATCATCATTCGTGCGGTCGCGCCGTCCGGGACGATGCACACGATCTTCGACTCGATGATCGCGCGGTTCTACAAGGTCGACAACAATCCGAACCGCGGATACGACTGGCTTCGCAAGCTGGATGCGAACACCAAGTCGTACGCGGCGGACCCGACGGCGCTGTATCTCGCGATCGCTCGCCAAGAGGGGCTCGTGACCGTGTGGGACCTGCAGGACATCCTCATCGAAAAGGAACAGCAGAAGCTGCCGTTCGACTACGTGATGCCGAAGAGCGGCGCCCCCGTGCTCGTGGACGGCGTCGCCGAGGTGAAGGGCGCCAAGCATGCCCAAGCCGCCGACCGGTTCCTGGAACTCCTGTACACGCCGGAGGTGCGTCTCGCCCTGACCGCGGAGTTCTACCAGATCTCCACGGCTCCGATGGCGTCGATGCCGCAGCCGGCGTGGCTCAAGAACCTGCGCCTCAAGACGATGGACGTACCGTGGGGCCTGATCACGGCGCACGACCAGGAGTGGATCCAGTACTGGGACCAGAACATCAAGGGCAAGGGCGCCCGTTAGCCGGCCGGCGACCGCCGGCTGCGCGGAAGGAGCGGACGTCTGCTTAGAGTCGCCGTCGAGCACGTCACCAAGACGTTCCCCGGCGGCACGACCGCGGTGCACGACGCCGACCTGGCCGTCGCCCCGGGCGAGTTCTTCACGCTGCTGGGACCGTCCGGATGCGGAAAGACGACGATCCTCCGGATGGTCGCGGGTTTCATCCTGCCGTCAGCGGGCCGGATCCTGTTCGGCGATCGGGACGTCACACGCGTGCCGCCCAACCGCCGCAGCACCGCGATGGTGTTCCAGAACTACGCGCTGTTCCCGCACCTGAGCGTGTTCGAGAACGTCGCGTTCGGCCTCCGGATCCGGCGGATCGCGCCGGTGGATCTCGGGCGGCGCGTCGGCGAGGCGCTGGCGCAGGTACGTCTCACCGGCCTGGAGGGCCGCCGGATCGACCAGCTCTCGGGCGGCCAGCAGCAACGGGTAGCGCTCGCGCGCGCGCTCGTCGTCAAGCCCGACGTGCTGCTGCTCGACGAGCCCCTATCCAACCTGGACGCCAAACTGCGCGAGGAGACCCGGACCGAGATTCGGCGGATCCAAACCGCGGCGGGCATCACGACGGTGTACGTAACCCACGACCAGGCCGAGGCGATGGCCGTCTCCGACCGAGTCGCGGTGATGTCCGCCGGCCGCATCCACCAGATCGGAACGCCTCCGGAAGTGTACCACCGCCCGACGACGCGGTTCGTCGCCGAGTTCATCGGCAAGAACAATCTCGTCGAGGGAACGCTCGTCACGGCGTCGGGACCGTCCGCCACGGTGGATGCCGGGGACGGTCTGCGGCTGGAGGTCCCACTCGACGGGCCGGCGGCCCCGGTCCCGCCGGCCGGGTCGCGGGTGCTGCTCTCCGTTCGTCCCGAGGCGTTTCGCCCGGCGGCGCCGAGCGACACCCGCAACGTGTTCGCAGGCACGGTGCGCCGCCACGAGTTCGCAGGCGCCTACACCGAGTACACGATCGCCGCCGGCGGACGCGACTGGACCGTGTGGCTGCCCCGCGAGGGACTGGAGGCTCACGCGCCGGGAGTCACGCTCCGGCTCGCGGTCTCCCAGATCTATATGGTGGCGTAGCGATGGAACCCGCCGCGGCCCGCCCGGCACTCCTGCGGGCCGCCTCCCCATGGATCTCATACGCCGCGGTCGCGGGCGTGGCCGTGCTGCTGCTCGGCTACGTCGTCCTGCCGCTGCTCGCGACGTTTCGCGAGAGCGTAGTGGGGACGCGCGGCTTCACGCTCGAGCAGTACCGCGCGTTCTTCTCGTTCGCGCACCCGGCGAATCTGGAATCCCTGCGCACCAGCCTATGGATCTCGATTCTAAGCGTCGTCACCTGCGGAACCACGGGGGTAACACTGGCGTTCCTCCTGAACCGGATCGAGTTTCCCGGGCGGCGCGCGCTGGAGATCGTCTCGCTGGTACCGCTGGCGCTGCCGCCGCTGATCGGCGTCTACACGTTCGTGTTTCTGTACGCCGAGAGCGGCATCGTCCCGCGCGGCCTGCAGGTCCTCTTCCACCTCCCCGCCGCGCCGTTCGCGCTGCGGGGAATTCCGGGCGTCCTCGTCGTGCACACGTTCACGATGTACCCGTACTTCTATCTCGCCGCCGCCGCGGCGCTTGCAGGTCTGGACCCCTCGCTCGAAGAGGCCGCCAGCAACCTCGGCGCGGCGCGATGGCAGGTCTGGACGCGCGTGATCCTGCCTCTCCTGACCCCGGCGCTCGTGGCGGGATCGCTGCTCGTCTTCATGGTCTCGATGGCGTCGTACACGGCGCCGCTGATCTTCGGCGTGGACCGCACGATGACGATGCAGATTTACATCTCGCGCACGAACGGCGATCTGACGCTCGCGTCCGTACAGGCCACGATCCTCTCGGCGGTCTCGATCGGGTTCCTCGTCACGATGCGCTGGTACCAGGGACGGCGCATCTACCGCAGCCTGTCGAAGGGGACCGCGGCGGCGCGTGCCGAGGTTCGTCACCCGATGGCGCGGGCGGCCGTCGCGTCGGCGGCCGCGGTGCTCGTCCTGATCCTGATCGCGCCGATCCTGGTGCTGATCCTGATCTCCTTCTCGAAGGACGCGACGTGGACGGTCCAGGTCCTCCCGCCCGTGTACACGCTCCAGAACTACGCCCGCCTCGTGACGGACCGGCAAACGTGGGCGCCGATCCGCAACAGCCTCGACATGAGCACGCTTTCCACGTTCGGAGACGTGCTGTTGGGCGTCGCCGCGGCCTACGTGATCGCCAGACTCACCGTCGCGGGCAAGGGCCTGCTGGACATCGCGGTGATGCTGCCGTGGGCGCTGCCCGGCACGGTGGTCGGCATCAACCTGATCACGGCGTTCAACCAGCCGTCGGCATTCAGCCTCGGGCGGATCCTCGTCGGGACGTTCTGGATCCTGCCGCTCGCGTACTTCGTCCGCGGCCTCCCGCTCGTGTTCCGCTCGACATCGGCCACGATGGCGCAGCTCGATCCGGCACTTGAAGAAGCCGCGGCGAACCTGGGCGCGTCATGGTGGTACGCGTTCAGGCGCGTGACGCTGCCGCTGATTGGTCGCGGCGTGCTCGCCGGGGCGCTGCTCGCCTTTGCGCAGGGCGTCGGTGAGTTCGTCGCCTCGATCCTGATCTACACACCTGCGAGCCGGCCGCTGTCGGTCGCGATCTACAACCAACTGTACTCGTTCCAGTTCGGCACCGCAGCCGCGTACGGCGTGTTTCAGGTCATGATCGTATTGGTTGTGCTGATGGTCGTGCGGGGGCCGAGCCGGGGCGGCACGCTGCCGATGGGCTGAGCCCGCTGCACCAACCGGAGGGAGGCATCTCACGATGGCGGTCGTACATGCGGTCACACGCATCCCGGGCGGACACCTGGCCGAGTGGGTCAAGCGCGCCGACTTCGCCGTCCTGCCTCTCGGCAGCGTGGAATGGCATGGGCCGCACCTCGCGCTCGGCACGGACCTGATCCTCACCGAAGGGTTTGTCGGGACGCTGGAGGGCGAGTTCACGGCTGTGGCGTACCCCGCGATCGCCTACGCCGCGTGCCCCGGCAAGACCCGTGGGTATGCGGGAACGGTCCCGATCCGCCCCAGCGTCGCGCTGGACTACCTGTGCGACGTGCTCGACGGGATCCTACGGGCCGGGTTCCTCCGGGTGCTGCTGCTCAACGCGCACGACGCCAACATGTCGATCGCGCGGGCCGCGATGGAATGGGTCTCGGGCACCCACACGGCGAGCCTGCTCCTCGTGAACTGGTGGCAGCTGGTCACCCAGGCGGAGACCGACGCACAGCGCATGTTCGAGCACCACAGCGGCCGCGGTCACGGCGGCCCGTACGAAACCGCGGCGGCATGGACGTTCGCCCACGATGCGGTCGATCTGGATCTCGCGTCCGAGCTCCCGCCACGGCCGGCGCTCGCGACCGACCGCCCGCACGTGCTGGTCGAGTCTTCGCCCGCACCGTGGGACGGGTACGCGGGATACGTGCGTCAGGCGTCGATCGAGAAAGGGGAGCAGATCGTGCGTCAGGCGCGCGCCCAACTCGCCGCGGTCATCCGCACCTGGCTCAACGCGCCTCCGCCGGGTCCGCCGAAGGACGCGGACGCCCGCCGCCGCTGACACGGCCAACGCGGCCTCTGCCTGCTGATCGCCGCGGGAACGCCGCGTCGCCGTGGATCATGGCCGCGATGTCACTCTGCGCCCGCATCCCGCGGGCGTCTCGCCGCGAGGGCGGCTGTCATATGAACGCGCGCTGACCGACCTGGCTGTGGGCGATCTCGTCTCAACAATCAGAGCAGGCTCTGCAGCACCTTCCAATCCACGTTCCCGCCACTCAGCACGACCGCCACGCGGGCACCCGCCGCGACCCTCAGGCGCCCGCTGAGAAGCGCGGCCAGCCCGGCGGCACCGGCCGGCTCGACCAGGAGCTTGGCGTACTGCAGCACCGCCTTCACCGCTTCGCCGATCTCGGCATCGGAAACCAGCACGACCTCGTCCACGAAGTGCCGCACCGCGGCCAGCGTCCGTTCGCCTGCAACCGGCGCGCTGAGCCCGTCGGCGATCGTGTTCACCGAGTCGAGATGAATGATCGCGTTTCGCTGCAGGGCGGTCCACAGCGTCGGGGCTCCCTCCGGCTCCACGCCGATCACCCGCGCTGCGGGGCGGCTCAACTTGATCGCCGAGGCCACGCCGGAGATCAGCCCGCCGCCTCCAATGGCGACGATCACCACATCCACATCGGGAAGGTCCTCGAGGATCTCGAGACCCACCGTTCCCTGGCCGGCAATGATGTGCGGGTCGTCGTAGGGATGCACCAGGGTGAGGGTGCGCGCCTCCCGCAGCTCGTACACCTTCTCGAACGCCTCGTGCATCGTGCCGCCCAGCACGACCTCGGCGCCATACGCCCGGCACGCCGCGACCTTCAGGGCGTTTGCGTGGCTGGGCATGACGACGGTCGCGTGCAACCCCTCCAGGGACGCCCCGTACGCCAACGCCTGCGCGTGGTTGCCGGCCGAGATGGTGATGAGGCCCCGGCTCTTCTCATCCTGGGACAGGTGCCGCAGCTTGTTGAGCACGCCGCGCGGCTTGAAGGATCCCGTTTTCTGTAGGTTTTCGGCTTTGAGATGCAGCCGGACGCCGGCGCGCTCGCCGAGGATTCGGGAGCTGAGAAGCGGTGTCCGGTGCACACGTCCTTGGATGACCGCCCGGGCCGCCTGGATTTCGTCCAGCGTCGTCAGCGTCTGCATGGTCCTCCGTGGCTACGCGATCGCGAGCTGCACGAGCACTGCGATCTCGAGTCGCTCCGCAGCAGTGGCGGTGTCCGCGGCTTCGGCGCCGGTGGAACGGTCCTCTGCTCCGCGCGGGCGCCGGCCGGTCCGCTACCGCGCGCGCAGATACTGCGGGGGCCAGGCGGCCCGCTCGGGACTGCCGAGCGCGGCGGCGGCGTGCAGCGGGAAATAGGGGTTACGGAGGAGCTCCCTGCCCATCGCGACGAGATCCGCCTGCCCCGCCGCCAAAATGGCCTCCGCCTGCTCGGCGGTCGTGATCAATCCGACCGCCATCGTCGCGATTCCGGCCTCCCGCCTGATGCGCTCGGCGAACGGCACCTGGTAGCCGGGCCTTACCGGCATCTGTTGCGCCGGGGACGTCCCGCCGCTCGACGCGTCGACGACGTCCACGCCATGCTCCGTCAGGACCGTGGCGAGGCGCACACTCTGATCGAGATCCCATCCGCCATCGACCCAGTCGGTCGAGGAAATCCGCACGAACAACGGCCGGTCCTCGGGCCATACGCCGCGCACGGCATCCGTGACTTCGAGCAGCATCCGCGTGCGGTTCTCGAAGCTGCCCCCGTACCGGTCGGTCCGGCGGTTGGACAGGGGCGAGAGAAACTCGTGCATCAGGTAGCCGTGCGCCGCGTGCAGCTCGATCACCTCGAATCCGGCGCGCTTCGACCGCTCCGCCGCGTCCGCGAACGCCCGCACCACGCCGGCGATGTCGCGCTCGCTCATCTCGCGGGGCCTCCGGTAGCCGTCGCTGAACGGGATCGCGCTCGGCGCGATGGGCGTCCAGCCGCCCCGCTCGTCGGAAAGCGCGCCGCCGCCTCCCCACGGCCGCGCCGTGCCCGCCTTGCGGCCTGCGTGGGCAAGCTGGATCCCGGGCGCCGCGCCCTGCGACTTCACAAACGCGGCGATGGGCGCGAGGGCGTCGGCGTGGGCATCGGACCAGATCCCGAGATCCTGGGGCGAGATGCGCCCCTCGGGGGCGACCGCCGTCGCTTCCGAAAACACCAGTCCGACGCCGCCCGCGGCGCGCGTGCCGAGGTGCACGAGGTGCCACGGGGTGGCAAGCCCGTCGCGCCGCTCGCACGAGTACTGGCACATGGGCGAGAGGACGATCCGGTTCCGGAGCGTGACGCCCCGAACGGGCATGGGGCGATACAGGTGCGGTGCCGAGGGCGCGGACACCGACGGCACGTCGTGGGACAGCGATTCCTTGGCCACTGGACTTCCTCCTTGAGTACGGGTAGTTCCCGCAGTTGCCAAAACGTCGTCGCGGCGCCGCGCAATCCCGCGCCACACCGCGTGAGCGCCTACGGCTGCTGGCTCGCCCGGAATGCCGCCCACAACTCGTCCACCGCGCCGGGCCGGTACATGACGTCGAGCGTCGTCATCGCGAGCCCCTTCGCGGCGTTCAACATAGCAGCATACCCTCGCTCAGAACATGCCGCCTCCCGAAACTCCGGCGTGTGGCCGGCTGCGTCGTCGGTGATCGCGAGGTATGGGTGGATCGTCGGCGCGGCCAGGCTGACGTTGCCGATGTCGGACGATCCGACGCCGCCCTGGGTCGGCGGCTGCTCACCGTAGACGCCCAAGCGCGCCATATTGTCCCCGAAGTATCCCGCGAGGACGGGACTGTTGTTGCGCTCCGCGTACACGAGCCCCTGCTCGAATTCCACGTCCGCACCGGTGCAAACGGCGGCGCCCTCCGCGCAGCGTTTGACCTTGGCCATGACGTCGACGAGCGCGGTGCGCGTGTTCGCCCGCACGAGAAACTCGCCTCGGGCCAAAGCCGGCACCACGTTGGGAGCATCTCCGCCCTTCGTGACGATCCCATGGATGCGGACGTCGCTCGTGACGTGCTGCCGGAGCGAGTCGATGGCATGATACGTGAGCAATAGCGCGTTGAGCGCGTTGATGCCCTTCTCCGGCGCCGCGGCCGCGTGCGAGGACTTGCCGTGGAACGTGATCGTAAGCCCTTGCGCGGCGAGCGCGCCGCGCGTCCACCAGTTGTTTCGCGACGGATGGAACATCATGGCCGCGTCGACGCCTTCGAAGACCCCCTGCTCGACCATGGGGATCTTGCCGCCCGTGGTTTCCTCCGCGGGCGTCCCGAGCACGGTGAGCGTCCCCAGCAGGCTCGGAACCGCGCGGTGCACGGCGACGGCCGCCCCGACGCTCGCCGTGCAAATCAGGTTGTGGCCGCACGCATGGCCGATGCCCGCCAGCGCATCGTACTCGGCGAGCAGCGCCACGTGAGGCCGCGCACGCTCCCCCTCGATCTGGGCACGGAATGCCGTCTCCATGCCCGCCACGGGCTGCAGCACCGAGAACCCGTGCTCTCGCAGCAGCCCGGTCAGCCACCGGGCCGCCTGGTACTCCTGCAGCCCGACCTCGGGGGTCTCGTGGATGCGCTCGCTCAAGCCGACGAGCGCGTCCCGCATCGCATCGATTTCTGCACAAACCCGGTCCTTCAGTGCGTTCAGATCGCTCATGTTGGGGCACCTCGAGAAGAACTCAACTGGGCCGGGGTAGCCTTCTCCGGCGCACCCGTGCGCCCCTGTACGGCTACCCGTTCCGACCGCCGGCCACCTCGAACAGCGCACCCGTGCCGAAGCTCGCGAGGTCACTGACGCAATTCGCGTCCTTGTGCGGCCGCCGGAAATACGGTACCCTTTTGGTTTGGTAACGGGTCAGTCCTCCGCCGTCCGAGCGCGCCCCCCTTTTCGCGGCCCCGCGGTGCGTCGGGGACTCCTCGTGCAATCGTGGCGCCTGCCCTCTTTGGGGAAGGATCGGAGCGCGAGGGACGGTTGGCGGACTTGCCGGTGCAGGCGAGACGCGGCCGCGGACCGAGTCCGAGCGCCCCGGCGTCACGGCGGCGACCACACGCACGTACGACGGAGGCACCGCTATGGAGACCGGATCCACGATCGTGGGGATGGGACGCTACGTGCCGGAGCGCGTTCTGACCAACCGTGAGCTCGCCGGCACGGTGAACACCACCGACGAGTGGATCCGGAGCCACACCGGCATCGAGGAGCGCCGGATCGCCGCCGAGGGCGAAGCGAGCTCGGACCTTGCGTACGGCGCGGCCCGGAAAGCGCTGGAGGCCGCCGGGGTCGGCGCCAGCGATCTCGACCTCATCATCGTCGGCTCGGCCACGCCCGACATGCTGTTTCCCAACGTGGCGTGCCTCCTTCAGGAGCGGCTCGGCGCCCGCACCGTGGGGTGTCTGGACGTGTCGGCGGCCTGCTCCAGCTTCGTCTATGGGCTCAGCGTTGCGCACGGGGCGATCGTGTCCGGCCAGGCTCAAACGGTCCTCGTGGTCGGCGCGGACACGCTCTCCCGCATCACCAACTGGCGTGATCGATCGACGTGCGTGCTCTTCGGCGACGCGGCCGGCGCGGCCGTGCTCAGACCTGCGCGGCGGGGGAGCGGGTTCCTCTCGTTTGCGCTCGGCGGGCACGGGGAGGGACGACATCATCTCAACCTCAAAGCCGGCGGCAGCCGGCGCCCCGCCTCGTACGAGACGGTCGACCGGGGCGACCACTACTTGCGGATGAACGGACCCGAGGTCTACAAGTTTGCGGTGCAGACCATGCCCAAAGCGGCCGCCGAGGCCCTGCGGCGAGCGAAGCTCGTCGCCGACGACATCGACTTCGTCATTCCGCACCAGGCGAACCTCAGGATCATCCACTCCGTCGCCATCCGGCTGGGCGTGTCCATGGACAAGTTCTTCATCAACGTGCAGCGATACGGGAACACGTCCGCCGCCTCGATTCCGGTGGCGCTCTACGAAGCCGTGGAGGCCGGGCGCGTGCGAACCGGCGACCTCGGAGTCATGGTGGCGTTCGGCGCCGGCTACACCTGGGGCGCGTGCACGGTCCGCTGGGGCGGCGCCTCGTGACGCGGCCCGGCCATCCGATCGCGCACCACCTCCGTAGATCGGCGACTCCCGCGGCGTCGTAGCCGGGAGCCGCGAGGATCGCGTCCGTGTGTCGGCGCGTGCCCGACGGCGTAGCGGCTTCCGGTACTGGCCGCAGGATGGATCGTCTTCCGCCAACGGGAGTTCACGCAGCGCTTGTTGTAACACGCGGTCCGTGGCCCGCGCGAACGCCGCCCACTCCGCTTTGGCGCCCGTGACAGGCGAAATACTGATCGGGAGGGCGTGTATGCGAAAGTGGAGTCTCGCACTCATGAGCTACAAGGAAATCGGCGCGATTCCAAAAGACCGGTCGGTGCTGCTCGTGCCGATCGGATGCGTCGAGCAGCACGGTCCGGCCGGCTTCACCGGCGCGGACACGATCCTCGCGGAGTACGTCTGCCGGCGCACCGCGGAAGCGGTCGACGGCGTCTACGTCGCGCCGCCGCTGTGGTTCGGGTACACGCCCTACACCGCGTTCGCCGGCACCGTCACGCTCCGCCTGGAGACGCTGCGCGCGGTCGTCCAGGATGTCGTCGGCGGATACTTCGCCCACGGGTTTCGCCACTTCGTCCTCGTCAACAACCACGGCCCCAACGAGGCCGCGATCGAGCCCGTCGCCAGGGAGATGCGGCAGCGGCACGGCGTGATGCTCGGCATCCTGTACCCGTGGCAGCTCGCGTATCATGTCGCTCGCGACATCACGCCGAACGCCGACAAGGTGTACGGGCACGGCGGCGAGCCCACGATCTCCGTGATGATGGCGCTCGCTCCGGACGCCGTGACGCTCGAGGGACATGCGGAGGCACCCGGGTACGCGCACGGCGACGGCCCGATCTCGGTCACGTCGTACCGGACCGGGAAGTTCCAGGGGTTCGAGGTTGGCCTCTTCAACGAGGTGTCGGACGTGCTGCCGAGCGGCGCAAGCGGCGACTGGAGGGTAGCCTCGGAGGCACGGGGACGGCAGATCCTCGACCGCATCGTCGCGTACGCGCGCGAGTTCGTGCCCGCGTTTCTGCCCATGAGCCAGGAGGCCCAGCGCCGACACGCCGCGAGACCGACGCCGGCGTGACCGACTCGCGAGCCGCCGGTCGCGGCTAGGGAAGAATGGCGTCCGTGATCGAAGGACCCATGACGGGCGGCACGTGGCGGGAGATGAACGCCGGCCACGGAGGTCCCGCAGGGCTGCGCGGGATCAGCAGAGGAGGTGGATGTTGCGCAAGCATCGGCTGGACGAGATGTCCTGGAAGGAAGCCGAGGAGGCGTTGGGGCGGTCGGACACGGTGATCATGGCCGTCGGGACCCTGCATTCCCACGGTCCCACTCCCATCGGTATCGACACCAGCTCGGTGGCGCGGATCGCGGACGAGGTCGGCGAGCGGACCGGCTTGGTGACGCTCCCCGCCGTGCCCTATGGGGAAAACGACAAGATGGCCCTCTACCCGGGGTCGATCACGATCAGCCCGAACGTGCTCGAGGCTTTCTACACCGACATCTGCCGGAGCCTCCACCGGAACGGCGTCCGCAAGGTGATCGTGCTCAACGGCCACGGCGGGAACCGCGAGCCCCTGGTCCGCACGGGCCGCAACGTGCGGGGAATGGGCATGCTGATCGCGGTGCTGGAGTGGTGGAACATCGGCAACAGGATCACGCCGGAGGCGTTCCCGGAGGGGACCCACATCTGGGAGCTCGCCGTGGCGCTGGCCGTCGGCGGGACGGAGATCGCCGACGTCAGGGCGGGCGGGTACAAGGGCGAGTGGGGCGTTCATCCGCCGCTGCGGCGTCTGTTCGGAGAGGCGATCACGCCGGTCGGTTTCAGCAATTTCGAGTACCGGCAGGCTCCGGTGATCATTCCCATCGACTGCTGGGATGTGGATGTGGAGAGCGAACCCGAGATCCGCAAAGATTCGCTGGAAACGCTGAAGCGGAGAGGCGAGCAGTCGATCGAGCGCATCGTCGAGTACGTCGTGGCGTTCGCGAAGGAGTTCGAGAAGATCGATCCGGCCAAGGCACTGCGGCCTGCGTAGCGAGCGCCGCAGGGCGGCGCGGCCAGTGTAGACAGGCCACGGACGGACGAAGGGAAGCGCTCCGTGCGCATCGCAACGACCCCTGCGCGGATGGTGGGCATCGGAGGCGATTGACGCACCGTGGAGATGCGAAGGAAGAGCGGGGGACGATCCATAGAGGGCGGCACGGCCGGGTCGCCCCGCAAAGACACGGCCGTTGCGGGCGGGTATGCGCTCCGGTTCGACCGTGGTTCGCTCAGGCTGGACGCCCCGCAAACTGCGACCGTGCCTCCGTACTTCGTCTGGGACCCGCGGGTTCAGACGTGGCGCACCGAGGCGTTTCACCATTTCCGCCTGAAGGAAGAGGCCCCCACCTATCACTTGGACGTCGCCGATGGGGCGGAGCAGTTTTTCCCCTGCCCAACCCTCACCCCAGCCCTCCCGCCTCTCAGGCCTGATCAGGAAGCCGCCATCGCCGCGTGGGAGCGGGAAGGATGCCGCGGCGTAGTCGTCAAGCCGACCGGCACCGGCAAGACGGAGATCGCGCTCGCGATCGTTGCCCGGCACCGGTGCTCGGCGCTCATCGTGGCACCGCTGCGCGACCTGATGTACCAGTGGCAGCGGCGGATCAAATTGGGGCTGGGCGTCGAAGCGGGCGTGCTCGGGGACGGCCGGCGCGAGATCTGGCCGATCACCGTCACCACGTACGACAGCGCGTGGATCCACATGAAGGATATCGGCAACCGGTACCGCCTGATCGTGTACGACGAGGCTCACCACCTGCCGGGGCAGGCGCTGCATGAGAGCGCCCTGGACTGCCTCGCGCCCATGCGCCTCGGCCTTACGGCGACCCCGGAGCGGGCCGACGGCCGGGATCGCATGCTGGACGCCCTGATCGGGCCGTGCGTGTACGAGGAGCGAATTCGCGACGCCCGCGGCAAGACGCTCGCCGGCTACTCCATCGTTCGCGTCCCGATCTACCTCACCGAAACGGAGCAGGCGGAGTTCGACCGGCTGTCGAGACGGATCCGCGCGTACGTCGCCAGGCGTCGCCGGGACGACGGACGGTTCGATTGGAAGGAGGACATCGCGAAGCTCTCCCGCACCGACGCCGAAGCCAAGGAAGTCATGCGCTGTTACCATCGCAAGCTTGCGCTGGTGCACCGTTCTGCTGAAAAGCTGCGCGTTCTCGAGGACATACTCCAACTGCACGCCGACGATCAATGCGTGATCTTTACGGCGTCAAACCGCATGGCACTGGACGTCTCGAGCAGGTTTCTCGTTCCGGCACTGACCTCGCACTCGGATAAGCGGGAACGCAATGTGGTCCTGGACATGTTCGCCCGCGGCAAGATTCGCGCGCTCGCCGCATGCGAAGTGCTGAACGAAGGATGGGACGCGCCAGCGGTCAAGGTAGGCGTCGTCCTGGGTGGCGAGAAGGGCACGCGCGAGGCGGTACAGAGGCTGGGACGGCTGCTGCGGCAGTCTGGCGGCCGCGCGGCTCGCCTGTACGAGGTCGTAGTGGAGGAGACGCCCGACGTGGGTCGGGCGCGGCGGCGCACCCGCACCGATGCTTACCAAGGCGCACCGCGTCTATCACTGGGACAGGCCAAGCAACTCGATCTTCTCTGACCGGTTGGAGGACGGGTGTCTTCCCCTCCTCGCACGGGCGATCGCCGTCTATCGCAGCCGGATCGGCGAGCGGCTCGGGCGCGTGCGGAACGACGCCCGTGCGGCCCTCGAGAATCTGAGACCCGACCGGATCGAAGCGGTCGTCGACCTGCTCGATGACGTCGCGACCTACGATTGGCCGGGGAGCGGCCGGCAGGCCGAACAGCGCGTTCGGGTGTTCGAGACCGCCGCTTCCGCCCACCCCATTCTGAATCCAGAGGTCCGGCGAACCATCCTCGGGTCAGTACTCGGCGCCGTCCCCGATACGGACAGTGACATCGTGGCGCATCTCTATGCCGACTATCCCGAGTTTCACCGGCTCACGGCGTTCCCTGCGGAATACCGGGCAGCGCACCTCCGCGATGACTACGCCCTGGCGCAGGCGCAGGCGCTCCTCTACGATGCGATCGAGATCCAGGTGGAGGCCGGCGCCGATCTCAAACATATCATCCAGTACGCGCGCCTCTCGCGCCTGCTGCATCGGGTCGAGCGCGTGCCGGGATCCGGGTACCGGTTGACGTTCGATGGACCAAACTCGGTCCTCCGCCGTACGCACGCGTACGGCGTCGACTTCGCAAGGTTTCTCGCGGCCCTCGTGCAGGCGCGTGACTGGCGGATGCGGGCCCGCATCGCCGTCCACAAGCGCGGGCGGCCCGCCGCCTTCGCGCTTTCCTCCAAGGACAGTTTCCGGTCCCGCGTGCCTCCGCCCGTGTTGTTCGACTCCAGCCTGGAAGAGAGCTTCGCCCGTAGGTTCGGCGCTGCTCGCGAGGGATGGCACCTTCGTCGGGAAACGCTCTTGCTGGAGGCGGGAGCTTCCCTGGTCGTGCCGGACTTCGCCTTCACCCACGACGACGGAACCGAGGTCGCGCTGGAAATCGTAGGCTACTGGACGCCGGAATATCTCGCGAAGAAATTCGGCAAACTGGTGCTGGTGCGCGGCGTCAACCTCGTCGTCGCCGTCCGCAAGCGGTGGGCGCTGGCGGCCGGCGCATTGCCGTCGTGGGTGCTGCCCTTCAAGACTACGATCCTGCTGAAGGACCTGATGCCGCGGCTCGAGGCGCTCAGGCGGCGCGCGTCCGTCGACCGACCTCCAACGGATTGAGAACCTGAAGACCCTTTCCTAACTCTCGGTCGGCACGTGAAGGTACATGGACTGCAACGCGATCCGCCCCGGCCCGGTGAACCGGTTCCAGCAGAGGCTGCCGGCGCTCGCGAACAACCCGGTCGACACCTTTTGAAAGATGGTCTGCATCTGCACGCTGCGATCCTTGTAGATCCACCCCCCGGGCTCGATGTCGATCTGCTCGCCGTGGCCAAGCGTCAGGAGAAAGACGTTGCCGTACCCGTGCAGCCAGAGGATGCCGTCCGATTTCGCGCACGTGAAGGTGTCGATGAAGAATCCCGTTCCGCCGAGCAGGATGCTCGCCACTCCCTTCACCCGGTTGAACGTGTAATCCACAACGTCCGTCGCCGCCAGGAACTGGTGCTCACGGACGTCGACGGCCTCTCCGGGCTTCATGTGGAGCGCGAACACGTGCCCGGCGCCGTCCCGGCTGAACGCGATGCGCCCGGCGCCCTGCGTCTGGGTCACGAACACGGGCATCCCCGACAAGACCCGACGAACCGCCCCTCGAAGCGGCTTGATCGTGATGTTGACGGCCGGGTCTTTCCACAGCAAGATGTGATGCTCGAAGTACACCGGGACGCTGCCGAGTTCCACGTGCAGCACCGGCACCAATTCCCCCTCGATGTGATACGTGACGCCGCCGTACGTCTCGTCACGCGCCTGCGTCGGAAGGAGCGACGGAACCGCCATTGACGCACACCCCCAACCGAATCCGGATCAGTCGGACACTTTCACTATGACCAGATTTGAGCGCGGATAGACACGGGGCCACCCGCGGTGCGCCGCCGCCCCGTCACGAGAGGCCGCAAGCGCGCCTGGGGCCACGCCCTTGCGATGCGGCTCGGACTCGGATTGCGAGCACATCTTGATGCGGTGGGTCTGCCGTGAGGACCACACCCCCCATTTCTCAAGAGAAATGGGGGGCGCGGATCAATAATGCGCGCTGGTGTCGAGACTGGTCTTCCCCGCGAAGGCGCGGTACACAACGATCTGGTACACCAGAATGAGGATCACGCCGGGGACGAGCCAGTAGGTCGCGGTGACGAGCCCTCCCAGTGAGGCCGCCGAGTTGGCGATCGTCAGGCTCCGCTCGGGGAACGGGTGCGAGCGCAGCAGGTACGGGTACGCGCCGATCGCGGTGGCGACGAGCAGGGATGCGATCAGCCCGGCGGATGCCAGGAACGCCGTGTCGTGGCGGTGCCGGGTATGCGCCCGGAACATGGCGACAACGCACCAGGCCGCAAGGAGCGGCACGATCAGCCAGACGGGCTGGGACCGGTAGTTCGCGAGCAACTCGGGGCGCAGTCCGAACGTCGCGAGGGTCAGCACGACGGCCAGCGCCGTGACGAGCCCCAGGAACTGGCCGGCCACCCGGTACGCCCGCTCCTGCAGCGCGCCGTCGGTCTTCACGGACAGATAGTGCGCTCCGTGCAGCACGAGGAGCGCTAGGCTGAACAGGCCCATGAGCAGCGCGTACGGGTTGAGCATCCACGCGAACAACCCCTGGAACCATCCATGCTCGTCGATGGGCACGCCTGTGACGATGTTGCCCACCGCGACCCCGTACAACAGCGCGAGCAGCAGGCTGCTCACCGAGAAGACCACGTCCCACGCGCCCTGCCACATCGGATCGACGATATGGTGGCGGAACTCCAGCGCAATCCCGCGTCCCATGAGCAGCCAGAGCACGATCATCAGCGGCAGATAGAATCCGCTGAACCCGACCGCAAACGCCCGCGGGAACGCCAGCAACGCGCCGACGCCGACTCCGAGCAGCCAGACCTCATTGGCGTCCCACACGGGACCGATCGCGTTGAGCGCGGTCCGCCGCTCGGTGTCGTTCCTGGCGACCGCAAGGTGGATCGCGCCGACGCCAAGGTCGAACCCGTCGAGCACCGCGTACGCCACGATCATCACCGAGAGGATTACGAACCAGAACGTGGCCATCGCAGTCTCCTCCCTTCACCCTCCTGCCGGCGGTTCCCCCGGGCTCCGGACGGACAGCGCATCAGTGCGCCGCCGCCGGGTGCTCGTCCGGCCCGCGGAGCACGATCATGATCGCGAGAAACACCGCGAGGACGCCGAGGAGCACGTACATGCCAGCAAATCCCAGGACGGTAAAGATCGTCTCTCCCGCTTCCACGGTCGGCGACACGCCCGCGACCGTGCGCAGCAAGCCGTACACCAGCCACGGCTGGCGGCCGACCTCGGTCACCACCCAGCCCGCCTCGTTCGCGATGTAGGGAAACGGCAGCAGCACGAGCAGGACCCACAGGAACCACCGGCTCGTGAACAAGACGCCGCGCCACCACAGGAACACGCCGAGAAGCAGGGCTGCGATCAGCACCGTCCCCAATCCGACCATGATATGGTAGGCGTAATACGTGAGCTGCACCAGCGGCCACTCTGCCTCCGGATAGTCGTTGAGGCCCTTGACCTCGGCCCGGAAATTGCCGTACGCGAGGTAGCTCAGCGCGTCCGGCACGAGCACCGGGTCCAGCAGGCGATGCTCCGTCGTGGACGGCATCCCGATGATCGCGATCGGCGCGCCGTAGCGGGTCTGGAACAACCCTTCCATCGCGGCCAGCTTGACCGGCTGGTAGGTAGTCACGTTGTGGCTGTTCATATCGCCCGTCGGAAAGAGTTGTGTCAGCGCGAAGAAGGCACCGACGCCGACGCCCAGCGCCACGGAGAGCCGCCCGAACTCGATGTGTCGGCCCGCCAGCAGATAGTAGGCGCCGAGCGAGGCCATGACCACCGCTGCGGAGAGCACCGCGCCGTTCATGACGTGGAGGTACTGCCACCACAGGAACGGATTGCCGAGCAGCGCCGCGAGACTGGCCATCTGTACCGTCCCGTCGGCGGCCAGCCGGTACCCGACCGGGTGCTGCATCCACGCGTTGGTCGCGGTGATGAAGAGGCCGGACAGCCACGCACCCGCGGCGACGAGCACCGTGGACCACCAGTAGAGCCGCGGCGAGACGCGACGCTCTCCGAACAGCAGAATTCCCAGGAACGTCGATTCGAGGAAGAATGAAAAGACGCCCTCGAGCCCGAGCGTCTGCCCGATGATGCCGCCGGCGAATGCCGAAAATTGGGCCCAGTTGGTCCCGAACTGAAACTCCATCGGGATCCCGCTGATCACGCCCACGGCAAAGTTGAGCGCGAAGATCCGCGTCCAAAATCGTGCCGCGGCGGCGTATCGTTCCTCGCCGCGGCGAAGGTGCAGTGTCCTCAGCACGACGATGAGCGGCGCCAGCCCCATCGTCAGGATCGGGAACAAGTAATGAAACATCACGGTGAAGGTGAATTGGATGCGGTCGGCGATTACCGTGTCACTCATACGACCCCCCCAGAGCCCGACGCATCGTACTGCGTTCCGCCTTCGACGAACGTGGTTGCTTTACCCCCCGTACGCGCCAAGCCCGGGTTCCCGGACCGGACGCCGAAACCCCCGTAGATTCGGGAGGCGACCGTTAGAGCGCCTTGACGATCTCCTCCGTCATCTTCTTGGCGTCGCCGAACAGCATCATCGTGTTGGGCCTGTAGAAGAGCTCGTTGTCGATCCCCGCATACCCCGGCGCGAGCGATCGCTTCACGAACAGCACGGTTTTGGACCGATCCACTTCAAGAATCGGCATCCCGGCGATCGGGCTCGACGGGTCATGCGCGGCGGGATTGGTGATGTCGTTGGCACCGATCACGTACGACACGTCCGTCGCCTGGAACTCCGAGTTGATGTCCTCGAGCGCAAAGACCTCGTCGTACGGCACGTTCGCCTCGGCCAGCAGCACGTTCATGTGCCCGGGCATGCGGCCGGCGACCGGGTGAATGGCATACGAGACCTTCACGCCGCGGGCCTTCAGCGCGTCGGCCAGCTCCCGCACGGCGTGCTGCGCCTGTGCCACCGCCATCCCGTACCCCGGCACGATGATCACCGACGAGGCGTTCTTGAGGATGAACGCGGCGTCCTCGGCCGAGCCGGAGGTCACGGACTGGTCGGCTCTGCGCGCCACCCGTCCGGCCGACTCGCCGCCAAATCCTCCGAGGATGACGTTGATAAACGAGCGGTTCATGCCCCGGCACATGATGTAGCTCAGAATTGCGCCCGACGAACCGACGAGCGCGCCGGTGACGATGAGCGCGGAGTTCTCGAGCGTGAAGCCGATTCCCGCCGCGGCCCATCCCGAGTAGCTGTTGAGCATCGAGATCACGACCGGCATGTCTGCGCCGCCGATGGGTACGATCAGCGTGATCCCGAGCACAAACGCGAGCACCGTCACCGCCCAAAAGACGTGTGCGATTGGCGCATTCACGAATGCGACGATCAGCGCGATGATGCCCGCGCCGATGAGGGCGTTGATCGGATGCTGTCCGCGGAACACCCACGGGTCCCCGGAAATCAGCCCCTGAAGCCGCGAGAAGGCGACGACGGATCCCGTGAAGGTCATTGCGCCGATGACGACGCCGAGCGACATCTCGATCCGGCTCGGCATCCGGATCTGCCCGAGCGCATTGACGATGCCGTAGGTCGCGGGGTGATAGAATGCGGCCGCCGCCACGAGCACCGCGGAGAGGCCGACGAGGCTGTGAAACGCGGCGACGAGCTGCGGCATCGCCGCCATCTTGATGCGAAAGGCGGTCACGAGGCCGACGATGGCGCCCACACACATCACGAGTGCGGCGCCGGCGTACGACGAGGCGTGCATGGCGAAGGCCGTCGTCAGGATGGCGATAACCATGCCCACCATCCCGAACACATTTCCCATCCGCGCCGATTCCGGGCTGGAGAGGCCGCGCAGGGCCAGAATGAACAGGACGGCGGAGATCAGATACAGGAGCGCCGAAAGGTTGGCCGACATCTCGCGCTCCTAACCCTTCCGCTTTCGGAACATCACCAGCATTCGCTGCGTGACCGCGAACCCGCCGAAGATGTTCACAGAAACGAGCGCCGCGGCCGCGAGCCCCAGGGCCTTGGACTGCGTCATCACGGCGGGCCCGGCCGCGATCAGCGCGCCGACGATGATCACGGACGAGATCGCGTTCGTCTCGGACATCAGCGGCGTGTGGAGGGCGGGGGTGACGCTCCAGACAACGTAGTAGCCGACAAACACCGCGAGCACGAAGATCGAGAGTTGGAAAACCAGCGGATCAACTGTGCCGTGCATGGTTCAGCTCCTTATCGTCTTTGAATTGCGGATGCACGATCGCCCCGTCCCGGGTCAGGAGCGTCGCCTTGACCACCTCTTCATCCTTGTCGAACCGGAACTGCCCGGTCTCCTTGTCGAGCAGCGGGGTTAGGAAGTGCAGTATGTTCCTCGCATAGAGGGCCGAGGCGTCCGTCGCGACCCGGCTCGGCCAGTTCTCGAACCCGACGATCGTCACCCCGTGTACCTCGATCACCTCATCCGGCTTTGACAGGGCGCAGTTACCGCCGGTCTCTACCGCGAGATCCACGATCACCGCGCCCGGCTTCATCTGCGCGACCATCTCCTCGGTCAGCAGCCTCGGCGCCGGCCGGCCGGGGATCTGCGCGGCCAGGATGACGGCGTCGGTCGTCCGAAGGGTGTCGAGGATGAGCGCAG
Source organism: bacterium (assembly GCA_035622635.1). Lineage (GTDB taxonomy): Bacteria > Sysuimicrobiota > Sysuimicrobiia > Sysuimicrobiales > Segetimicrobiaceae > JAJPIA01. Next base: position 22,558 of record DASPUZ010000152.1, read on the forward strand.
CCTGCTTCCGCTGGAATTCGGCGCTCATCTCGCGGGCGTACCCGCCCGCCGTCTCGGCCGACCGCATCTCCTCTTCGTCCACCACGAGGAACCTGCCGCCGAGGCTCTCCACCTGTTCCTTGGTTGCGAGCCGGACGTCCGTCGCAAACACGATGGCCCCGAGGCGCCGCGCCGTCGCGATCGCCTGCAGCCCCGCCACGCCGACGCCCATCACCAGCACGCGAGCGGCCACAATGGTCCCCGCCGCGGTCATCATCATAGGGAACACCCGCCCGAGCGCGTTGGCCGCCACCAGCACCGCCTTGTAGCCGGCCAGGTTCGCCTGCGAGGAAAGCGCGTCCATCGACTGCGTCCGGGTGATCCGCGGCAGGAGATCGAGCGAAAACGCCGCGACCCGGCGCGCCGCGTACGCCTTGAGGGCCGCAAGGTCCTTATAGGGGGCGAGCAGCCCGATCAGGATCGCGCCCTCCTTGAAGAGCGCGACCTCGTCCGGTCCCCCTTCGGTGCCGTGCAGCGGCGGCCGCACCTTGAGCACGAGGTCCGCCTGACCCACGGTGGCCTCGGGTCCGTCGGCGACGGTCGCGCCCGCTTCCCGGTATTGCTCGTCCGTGAAGGAGGCGCCCGCCCCGGCGCCCGCCTCCACGACGACCTCGTGGCCGAGCCCGACCAACTTCTTCGCCGTATCCGGGGATGCCGCCACCCGACGTTCGCCGGGCAGCCGTTCCTTCGGCACTCCAATCTTCACAGCAAGCCCTCCCTCATGTTTCTCGATTGCGCTGTCCGCATGTCCGCATCGTTACCTCCGACCTCATCGCCTCGGGGCATCGCCTTTCTGGCTCGCGCGCGTACTGGCTCGCGCCGCAGGCACAGGCGCAGGCCCAAACCCGGAGGCTGGTTCTACGAACTCGGTACATCGGCTCCCACGTCACATGGCTCCGCGCTCACGTGGTCCCGCGCGCTCTCGTGCGGTACCGCGCCGACCGTTCTGCAGAACATCGGGGACGGTGACGACCTTGTTCAGCTCGGCGTCCGGATCCCGCGGCCCGGCGAAGCACAAGCCGATTCTTCGCCAGAATCAGCGCCATTTCCCGGCTGTCCCACCGGCGCTGGATGGAACCGGCTGCCGTCGCGCGCCGCCATGTCCTCGTACTGCCGATACTTCTCGTCGATCACCCCCTGTGCCGCGCGCATAAGGGCGTCCGCTTCCTCGGGGTGCGACGCGGCCAACGCAGTGTAGCGGGTCTCGCTCTGCGCGTAATCCCGGAACGGCACGACAGGCCGGGGCGAGTCCAACCGGAACGGCGTCTTGCCCGCCTCTCGCATCGCCGGGTTGAAGCGGAACAGCGGCCAGTACCCGCTGGCCACCGCGAGCGCCTGCTGCCGCAGCCCGAACCGCATGTCGATCCCATGGGCGATGCAGTGGCTGTAGGCCAGGATCAGCGACGGCCCCGCGTAGGTCTCGGCCTCGCGAAACGCGAGGAGCGTCTGTTGGGGATTCGCACCCATCGCCACCTGGGCGACGTAGACATTGCCGTAGGCGATCGCCTGCAAGGCCAGATCCTTGCGCGCCGTGCGCTTGCCGGCGGCGGCGAATCTCGCCATCGCCCCGAGCGGCGTCGCCTTCGACGCTTGGCCGCCGGTGTTCGAGTAGACCTCGGTGTCGAGCACCAACACGTTCACGTCCCGCCCGGACGCCAGGACGTGGTCGAGTCCGCCGAACCCGATGTCGTAGGCCCAGCCGTCGCCTCCCACGATCCAGACGCTCCGCCGTACGAGGTAGTCGGCGACCGAAAGCATGTCGGCCGCCCGCGGGTCATCCAGCGCGGCGAGCCGCTCCTTGAGCTGCCGGATCCGGTCCCGCTGACCCCGGATCTCGGACTCCTGGATCTGCGGGGCGTTCAAGATCGCCTCCGCGAGATCGGTCCCGATCGCTCCGGCCAGGTCTCGAAGCCGCGCCCGCGCGAGCTCGGCCTGCTTGTCCACGGCGAGCCGGAAACCCATGCCGAACTCCGCGTTGTCCTCGAAGAGCGAGTTGGTCCAGGCGGGTCCCCGTCCTTCGTGGTTCACCGTCCACGGCGTCACCGGAAGGTTGCCCCCGTAGATCGACGAACACCCGGTGGCGTTTGCGACCTGCAGCCGGTCGCCGAAGAGCTGGGACAACAACCGCAGGTACGGCGTCTCACCGCAGCCGGCGCATGCGCCCGAGAACTCGAACAGCGGCTGCAGGAACTGGACGCCGCGGATGTTCGCGAAATCGACGCGTGCCCGGTCGTTCACGGGGAGGGACTCAAAGTACCGGACGTTCTCCCGTTCCTGCTCGACGAGCGGCCGCTTGTCCGCAAGATTGATCGCCTTCTTGCCGGGCACCGCCGGGTCGTCCGCGGGGCAGGCTTCGATGCAGAGCCCGCACCCCGTGCAGTCCTCCACGTAGAACTGGAGCGTGAACCGCGTCTCAGGATACCCGCGAGCGTTCACGGGTGCCGACTTGAACGTCGCCGGGGCGCCCGCGAGCCGGTCCTCGTGATAGTACCGCGACCGGATGACGCTGTGCGGGCACACAAAACTGCACTGGCCGCACTGAATGCACAAGTCGGGCTCCCAGACCGGCACCTGATCCGCGATGTTGCGCTTCTCGTACGCAGCCGTCCCCGAGGGGAACGTACCGTCGGCCGGGATGCGGCTCACCGGCAGGTCGTCACCGTGTCCGGCCATGAGCACCGCCGTCACTTCCTGCACGAACGCGGGGGCACCGGGGGGCACGATGGGCTCGAGCTCCCGGACGCCGGGATGCCGGCCCGCAACATCCACCTCGTGCAACTCGGCAAGCGCGCGGTCCACAGCGGCGAAGTTCTGCCGCAGGACCCGCTCCCCGCGGCGGGCATAGGTCTTGCGGATCGCGGCCTTGATCTCGTCGATGGCACGGTCCCGCGGCAACACGCCCGAGATCGCAAAGAAGCAGGTCTGCAGCACGGTGTTCGTGTGAGACCCCAGTCCGGCGTCCCTCGCCACGCGCGTGGCATCGATGACGAACAGACGAAGCCCCTTTGCGAGGATCTGCTCCTGCACCGGACGCGGCAGGTGATCCCACACGTCGTCAGGCCCGTAGGGACTGTTCAACAAGAACGTCGCTCCGGGCGCGGCCAGGGTCAGCACGTCCTGGCGGAACAGGAAATCGAACTGGTGGCAGGCAAGGAAGGCGGCCGTGTCGATCAGGTAGGGCGCGCGGATCGGCGAAGGGCCGAACCGGAGGTGGGACACCGTCTGCGCGCCGGACTTGTGCGAGTCGTACACGAAGTATCCCTGGGCGTAGAGCGATCCGTCCTCGGCGAGAATCTTTACGCTGTTCTTGTTGGCGCTGACCGTCCCGTCCGCCCCGAGCCCGTAGAAAACGGCGCGTGTCACCGACGGCGGTTCGATCGAGAAAGCACGATCATACGAGAGGCTCGTGTGCGAGACGTCGTCGAGAATACCGATAGTAAACCCGTTCCGGGGGCGGTCACGGCCGAGCTCGTCAAAGCACGCCTTCACCATCGCGGGCGTGAAATCCTTTGACGACAACCCGTACCGTCCGCCGATGACGACCGGCATCAGCGACCCAGGGACCTCGCCCGACGCCTGCGCGAGCGTCGTGACGACGTCGAGATAGAGCGGCTCCCCGGGGGAGCCCGGCTCCTTGGTGCGCTCGAGCACGGCGATCGCCCGCGCTGATCGCGGCAGGGCGCGCAAGAACGCCTGGGCCGGCCACGGCCGAAACAGCCGGACCTGCACGACGCCGACCTTCTCACCCCGATCACACAGCCACGCCGCCGTCTCGCGCGCCGTCTCGGCGCCCGAGCCCATCACCACGATCACGCGTTCCGCGTCCGGCGCGCCCACGTACTCCACGGTCTCGTACCGGCGTCCCGTGAGCTCTCCAAAACGATCCATCGTCGCCTGCACGATGTCGGCCACGCGGGCGTAGTAGGGATTGACGGCTTCCCGGGCCTGAAAGAAGGTGTCGGGATTGTGCGCCGTCCCGCGGATGAACGGCCGCTCCGGATTGAGCGCCCGCGCCCGGTGCTGGCGTACAAGACCCTCATCGATCATCGCCCGCAGATGCTCGTCCGGGATCAACGTGAGCGTGTTGAGCTCGTGGGACGTACGGAATCCGTCGAAGAAGTGCAGGAACGGCACCCGGGTCTCGAGCGTCGCCGCCTGGGCGATCAAGGCCGCATCGTGCGCCTCTTGGACCGAGCCCGACGAGAGCAGGGCGAACCCGGTGGTCCGCGCCGCCATGACGTCGGAGTGGTCGCCAAAGATCGAGAGCGCCGACGTCGCCACCGTGCGCGCCGCGACATGGAACACCGTCGACGTAAGCTCGCCGGCGATCTTGAACATGTTGGGGATCATGAGCAACAGCCCTTGCGATGCCGTGAAGGTGGTCGCCAGCGCCCCGGACTGCAGGGCCCCGTGCACCGCGCCGGCCGCGCCGGCCTCGCTCTGCATCTCCTGCACGACCGGCATGGTCCCCCAGATATTGCGGACGCCGGCGGCTGCCCAGTCATCCGCCAGCTCCGCCATCGTCGAGGACGGCGTGATCGGGTAGATGATACACAACTCGTTGACCCGGTAGGCGACGTGCGCCACCGCGGTGTTTCCATCCATCGTCACCCGGTGCCCGTTCATCGTGGGCCTCCTGCGAACGCGACGGCGTCAACCAGCGGCTCGGGAATCATCTCCATCGCGTGGACCGGGCACTGCTCGACGCAGACCGCACACCCCGTGCAGCGTGCGAAATCCACGCGGTAGCCATTGCCCGGGCCAAGGCGCGCGATCGCCCTCTCCGGGCATGCGGCATAGCAGTTGTCGCACTCGAAGCAGTTGCCGCAGGATAGACACCGACGCGCCTCGTGGAGCGCCTGGGCTTGGGTGAGGCCCGCCAGCACCTCGGCGAACGTCGCCGTCCGGTCGGCGAGCCCGAGGAGAGGCTGCTCCGAGGGCACGGCATCGCTGTAGATCGGCAGGTTCAGCATCTCGAGCGACACGCGGGTCTGGGTGCCCAACTTCTCGTAGGTCCGCCCGCGCAGCCACGCGTCGATGTACCAGGCGGCCTTCTTGCCGTGGCCGACCGCGACGGTGACGGTGCGCTCACTCGGCACCATGTCGCCTCCCGCGAACACCCCGGGGGCCCCGGTCATCATGTTGGGTCCGACGACGACGGTCCCGTCGTCCTTGAACTCGATCCCCGGGACGCTCCTCAGGAATGCGCTGTCGGTGTCCTGGCCCAGAGCCAGGACGACGGCATCGGCCTGCAGGGTCTCGAATTCACCGGTCGGCTGCGGCCGTCCGTGCTCGTCCAGCGTCATGCGCTCCACCGTGACGTCCGCGCCGTCGATCTGCTTGATCGTCGTGAGCCACTTGATCTTGACCCCCTCCGTCACGGCGTCGTCGGCCTCGAAGGCATGAGCCGGCATGTGGGCGCGGTCGCGGCGATACACGATCAGCGGCTCGGCGGCGCCGATCCGGCGCAACGTGCGGGCCGCGTCCATCGCCGTATTGCCGCCGCCGTACACGATGACCCGCCGCCCCAGAAGCGGGCGCTCGCCGGTCCCGACGTCCCGCAGGAGCGTCACCGCGTCGAGCACTCGGACGGCGTCACGCGCCGGAATCTCCACGTGCCTGCCGATGTGGGCGCCGATTGCCACGAACGCGGCGTCGAATCGCCCGGCGGCCCGCTCGGCGGCAAGATCCGTCACCCGATGATTGAGATGAATGGCGACTCCCATCGCCTCGATGCGGGCGACGTCGGCCGCGAGATCCGCGCGGGGCAGGCGGTAAGCGGGGATCCCGAAGTGCAGCATCCCACCCGCGACGGGACCGGCCTCGTAGATCTCCACCGCGTGGCCGAGCCGACGCAGGTGGTACGCGGCGGAGAGGCCGCTCGGCCCTGCGCCGACCACGAGGACGCGCCGCCCCGACTCGGACACGTCCATGGGCACGCGCCACCCCTCGGAGTTCGCGAGGTCCCCGAGAAAGCGCTCAACCGCGTGGATGCTCACCGCGCTGTCCAGACCCGCGCGATTGCACGTGCCTTCGCACGGGTGATAGCAGACGCGCCCGTGGACGGCCGGCAGGGGATTGTCGCGGATCAGCGCTTCCCACGCGGCGCGGAACTGTCCGGCCTGGGCCAGGCCGAGCCACCCCTGGATATCCTCGCCGGCCGGGCACGCGTGATTGCACGGGGGGAGCAGACTGACGTAGACCGGCCTGCGGGTCCGCACCGGACCCGTGCCCGGCTCGCGCGTCAGATCGACGACCGGGCTCATGTCGCGTTGTGGAAATGTCATACTTCGATCCTCCTCGGAGAAGCCGCTCCGTCAATTGGCACAGGGCGAATCGTCCTTCGTGCTCGCCGGTTCTCGCACACCGAGCATGCCTCGGCGGCGAGCATCCCTGCCCACGCGGACGCACCGAACGCGTGCCCGGATCGGGCTCCGGAGGGCGCCGGCTTTCCTCTGTCACCAGAGTAGGAAGAGATCCCCGGGGCCACAATCCGGCGTCGGCTGTATCCCGGGAAAACAAAGAATCGGCTGTCCGCCCGATGGCGTCGGCCAGGCGGCGGGGTACGATGTTGACATGGTCGAGCGGGACACAGACTAACTCGATCGGAGGGATCGCTTTGGGATCGACAGCAGCGCGCCGAAGTGCCGCAAAGAGGCCCCGGAGCACGGCGCGTGACGATAGTATTCCCATCCTCCTGTTTATCGGTGCCCCCGGGTCCGGGAAAGGCACGCAGGCGCGGCAACTTGCCGGCCGTCAGCAGCAGGTGCATATCGAGCTCGGCGAGCAGCTTCGAAGCGAGATGAAGCACCGGTCGCCCCTGGGACGCCGGATCACGCATTACGTCGAAGCGGGCGTGCTGGTCCCGAGGGCCCTCGTGCGGGCGGAGATTGCCGCGGTGTTACATAGGAAGAAGCGGACGATCGCGGCGAACGGCGCCATCCTCGACGGGTATCCGCGCAATCTTGCTCAAGCGAAGGATCTGTTGCGCCTGTTGCGCGAGGCGGATCTTCACAACCCTCTTGTCGTGGTGAATCTCCGAGGGCCGGATCGGCTGTTCGTCGCCCGCCTGCTCGGGCGCGGGCGTTCCGACGACACGCCCGCCGTCGTCCGCCGAAGGCTCCAACTGTTCCATAAGGCCACCGCGCCGATGCTCCGGTTCCTGCGGTCGCGCCTGCCGGTGATCGATGTTGGCGCCGACGCGCCCGTTCCTGTCGTCGCGGCGTCCATCCAAACCGGCCTGGATGACTATCTCCGACACGGCGGCGAATTGCCCGGGATTCCCAGCGCGTCTGCGAGCTAGCTGAGGCGCCGTCACAGCGCCAACAATCGCGCGGCGCTGCCGCCGAGGATCGCCGTCTTGCCGTGCTCGGAAATCGGCAGCGCGCGGATACTCGCCAGCATCTTCGGAATGCTGCCGATCTGGTGAGGATAGTCGCTTCCGGCGAGCAGACGATCGACGCCCGCGAACTCGATCACGAGACGCAGCGCGTTCGTGTCGAAGTTCACGGTGTCGTACCAGCACTGGGTCTTCAGGTATTCGCTCGGCGGCTTGCGGATGTGCGTGCGGCACTCTCGGAATGCCTCATACCCTCGATCGAGCCGCTCGGCCAGATACGGGATGGCACCGCCCAAATGGCTCAGCACCCACCGGATACGAGGGAAGCGCTCGAGCACGCCCGCGAAGACCAGGTGAGCGGCGGCGAGGGTCGTGTCCAGCAGGAACCCGACGAGCGGCATCAACCAGTATTCCGTCATCGCCTCCACACCCACCGGGGACGTCGGATGGATGTGCAGCACGGCGCCACGATCGTTCGCCGCCTCGTACAACGGCCAGAAGCGCCGGTCGGCGAGCGGGACGCCGTTGATGTTGCTGAACAGCATCGCGCCAGCGAACCCCAGTCGCCCGAGGCAACGCTCCAACTCCACGACCGACGCCGCGGGATCGTTCAGCGGCAGCGTCGCCAGGGCACTGAAGTGGCGGCCTCGCTCCGCCGTCACAGCGGCGAACGCGTCGTTCACCATGACCGCCAGCGCCGCTGCGCGCCCCGGCTCCTCGACGTGGGTACCGGGCGTGGTTAGCGTCAACACCTGCCGGTCGACGCCGTACTCGGCCAGCACCTGCTCCCGATAGGCGATATCGCGGTGTCCCGGCACGACGATGTTGTAATCGCCCGGATAGTGGAGCAGGGGATTGCCCTCCCGATCGTACGTGATGCGCACGTTTCCGGGGTCCTTGGCGAGCGCGTCCAGGTATGCGGGCGGATAGAAGTGGTCGTGCACGTCGATGATCGGCAAGGGAAGACCTCCTCGCATCGTCACACCAAAGAGACCGGCCTACTGACGTACGAATGCGGTGATGCGCTTCGCCGATCGGTACACCGGCGCGTCTATCATCTTACCGTCGACTTCACACACGCCGCCGGCGGCGCGCTCGTACGCTTCCACGATGCGCCTCGCCCGGGCCACCTCGTCCGCCGATGGCGTGAACACGCCCAAGATCGCCGCCACCTGCCTCGGATGAATCGCCAGCTTGCACGTGTATCCGAGCGCCTTGCTTCGCCGGGCCTCCTCGATCAACGCCTCATCGTCCGCGTCCCGCAGACCCGGATACGGGACATCCCATGCCGCGATCCCCGCACCGGACGCCGCGCGCACGACGTGCGCGCGGTGAGCGAGCATCGGCTCCCACCCAAGGTCCGCCCCGAGGTCGGCCGCCAGATCCATTCCGCCGAACGCGAGCGCCGCAACACCCGGCTGCCGGGCGATGCCCTCCGCGTGACGAAGCCCGGCCGCGCTCTCAATGAACGCGACGAACGGGACGGGGGCGGGGGCGAGCACACGGGCCAGCAGGCGAAGCTCCGCCGGGTGTTCCGATTTCGGCACCAGAATCGCGTCCGGTCGCACGCGGGTATCGGCGAGCGCGCACACGTCCTTCAATCCGGCCGGGGTCCCGAGACTGTTGATGCGCAGGCAGCGGAGGAACCCGTCATCCCGGGGCGCGGCCCGCAGGTAGTCGATCGCGATTGCACGCGCCTCGTCCTTCCGCGCTGCGCCGACGGCATCCTCAAGATCCAGAATCTGACCGTCCGCCCCCGTCGATAGCGCCTTCGCAAACCGATCCGCCCGGTCGCCCGGCGTGAACAGGAGCGTCCTGACCGTGGCAAGGCTAATGCGCGGCATTGCCGAGAAGTTCGCGACCGAGTTGTCCCGCGCCTCCCGCCACAGAGTGATCGTCCGGGCGCGTGATCCTACGTCGAATACCTCTGCGCCCACTCGCTTACAAACGGAATCGAGACCTCCCTCCCGTTGTACGCCTGAACCGCATAGTAGATGGACAGCACGATGAACGCCGGCCACAGGAGAGGATAGAAGAAGAACAGCCAGTGCAGGAGCGGAAGGCTCGCGACGATCCCCCAGGCGAAGAAGACGATCGCCCACGCGATGGCCCAGAACAACCCGCACCACCCGTGCCGGCGCATGAACGGATCCTTCTTGATGTCCGTCAATACGATGATCAGCGCGATGATCCAGATCGGATATGCGAGCGCCGCGAGCAGCCGTTGCGACTGGTCCGAGCCGGCCGGAGCACTCATGGGATGCCCCCTCTTCAATGCGTCCTGAGGCCAAGATTCACGGTCGACTGGGGGCGTCCTGCGCTCCGGTACTCGGGCGGCGTTCCGCGGACCCGGACCGGGCCCGTTCCAGGCCGCCGGCGTGCTTCCACCCGGCGCCAGGCCTACGGCAGGTGATCGTACGGAAGCGGCGGTTGCTGCACAAACTCACGCAACATGTCCGGGCAGCGGTGACAGATGCAGGTGAATGTGTTGCTTGCGTCGCCGGTAGGTTGGGGCGCGAATGGTGCGAGCGCCAGACGGTCGTCGAGCCAGGAATTGAGGTAGCCCCCTGTGGGCAGTCGTAAAGGACCGTGCATTCCGGCGCCGGCGCTGTGCGCCGGGGAATGTGCAAGCACCGCGCCTGGAACTGCTTCGCCTCGTCCTCGGCACTATGAATCGAAGGCGAACAGCGGTTCGGGCTTGACCTCAATCACAGGATCCTGTTAATTTTTAGACATTAATTAACTATCCGACGAGTTAATTAATTTGTACTCATCCCATATTGATCTCGACTCAAAATTCGGCGAAAGTCTCGGAGCCCGATTCGAGGGCAGGAAGCATACCGAGGACGATCGCGCTGATTCAGGTGCTCGGGGCCTCGGGCAAGTTCGGGGGATTCGAGGAGCGCCACGCCCGCACTTCTTGGGGTCCTCTCTACGGCGGGGCAGTGAACCAGTCCCATCAGGTCGTCCCTTCCTCCCCCCTGACAACACCCTTGGCACCGCACACGACATCCGGGTGACGCCGACCAAAAGTGGGGTGAATCGCGCTGCAGGCTATGTTGGCAATGAGTGGTTAGAAGACGAGGACTCAGGGATGCTCTGCATTCGGGGACGGATGGTCGACACCCCTTCGTTGTGTAGGGCGAGAAGGATCGTGGAGGTCACCGTTGTCTAACGATGACGATCCGTTGTAGAACCTCCAGCCCATACCACGCGAAATGGTGATTCAGGTGCCGCCATCCGGATGGTGGTGAACGCTGCACGGAGGGCCTGAACATGACCGGCGCTGAGTTTGTTGCAGAATGTCTCAAGCAAGAGGGTGTCTCCAAGGTCTTTGGCCAGTGTGGGCACACGACCTATGCCCTGATCGATGCCCTCCCCAAGGTAGGAATAGACTTTGTTTCTTTTCGGCACGAGCAGTTGGCGGCGCATGCAGCCGACGCCTATGCCCGGGTCTCGCATCAGTTGGCGGTCCTCCTTGTGCACCTCTCCCCCGGGCTGACGAACACGGTCACGGGCGTGGCGAGCGCCGCGGCGGATTCGACGCCGATGCTTGTGATCTCCGGAAACACGCCCGCATACAACCACGGGCGGGAAGGGCATCAGTGCATCCGCTTCCACGCCGACGCCTCGCAGGGCGACATCTTCCGGCCGATCTGCAAGCGCGTGTGGCGAGTCGATGACGTGAACCTCTTGCCGGATGTACTGCCGCGGGCGCTCAATTTCGCGCACGCGGGGCGGCCGGGAGCGGTGCTGATCGACGTGCCCATGGACGTCTTCTCCCGCGCGATCGCGATCCCCGTGCCGGATACTCGGAGCCGCCGGCCGCAGTCCCGCGTCGCGGGCGCCGACGCCGACATCGAGAAGGCGGCCCGTCTCTTCTGGCAGGCCGAGAGACCCGTGCTCTTCGCCGGAAACGGGGTTCACCTGTCCGAGGCTTGGGATGAGTTGAAGGCCGTCGCCGAGTATCTCGGCGCACCCGTAGCGACCACCTTAGTGGGCAAGGGCGCCTTCCCTGAAGATCACCCGCTGTCCCTGGGGGTCACCGGCATTTGGGGCACGGGCGTGGCGAATCAGACGACACTGGAGGCTGACACGATCCTCGCCATCGGGACGACATTTGCCGAGGCGGACTGCAGCTCCTGGAATCCCAAGTATACGTTTGCCATTCCACCAACGAGCCTCATCCAGATCGACCTCGACCCGCAGGAGGTGGGGAAGACGTATCCGCTTGTCGCTGGGATAGTCGGGGATGCGAAGGCGACGCTGGCCCGGCTACTCGAAGCGCTGCGAGCGGAAGGGCCGGCGCGCAAGTGGGGAGAGTCGCCGCGATTCGCCGTGCTGAACGCGCGTCGGCAGCAATGGCTGCGCGAGATCGCGCCGACCCAGCATGACGGAGCTAAACCCATTCACCCGGCACGGCTCCTCCACGAGTTGAACCAAACACTGCCGCATGATGCCATCGTCGTCACCGACGTGGGATGGAACAAGAATGGGGCCGGGCAGCAGCTCATCACTTGGCGACCTCTCACCTACATCACAAGCGGCGGTATGGCGACGATGGGATTTGCGCCCGCCGCGGCCATCGGGGCGAAGTTGGCGCGGCCTGACAAGCCGGTCGTGTCACTGGTGGGGGACGGCGGATTGATGTCGGCCTGCGGCGCTCTGGCGACCTCCATCGAGCTGGGGACGCCCGTGCTGTGGGTCCTCTTCAACAACTATTGCTACTCGACGATCCGGACCATGGGGCACGCGTTCTTCAAGAGCACCTATGGCACCCACTTCCAGCGGCCGGACGGTACGACCTATAACCCGGACTTTCAGCTCCTTGCGAAGGCCCACGGCATAGAGGCGCGTCTGGTCGAAGAGCCGGAGAAGCTCAGATCGACGCTGCAGGAATGCCTGAGCCTGGATGCGCCGTGTCTCCTAGAGGTCCGGACACGGGGGGATGTGCCAATGCCCAGGACGGGCTACTGGGACATTGCCGATTTTCTGACGACTGACCCTTCCGCCAAAGAGGCGTGAGCCATGAAAGCATTCATCAAAACCGGGCCCGGTGTCGGGAACATGGCGGTCGGCGACGCACCCGCCCCTCAACCGGGACCCAACGAGGCCTTGGTCAGAATCGTGCAATCGGGCATGTGTGGGACGGATATCCTCGTGCACGACGACGTGTACCGGGGGCGGAAGCGGCCCATGCCCTATCCCCTCATCGTCGGGCATGAGGCGTGCGGCGAGGTGGTGGAGCTTGGACCAGGCGCCGAGCTGCCGCTGCCGGGCACCCGCGTCGGCATCGAGGCGGTGAGCGGCTGCGGGCGGTGCTTTCACTGCGTGCGGGGAAACTACAATCTCTGCCCCGATTGGCATCACATCGGGTTGACCCGCGACGGGGCCATGGCCGAGCTGGTCGTCGTGCCAGCGATGTCGCTCCTCCCACTCCCCGAGGAAGTCAGCTACGAGAGTGCAGCATTCCTGGAGCCCCTGGCGACGGTGGTGCATACCCTGGAGCGGGTTCGACCGGCTCCCGGTCGGCCCGCAGCCATCATCGGACCGGGCGCGCTAGGTTTGTTGCACCTACAGGCGCTCCAGGCCGCCGGCTTAGCTCCTATTGTCGTCTTCGGGCGGTCGGGGGATGAGAAGCGTCTGGAGCTGGCCAGAATGCTGGGCGCAGATGCGGCCATCATTGCCGATCGGAACGCAGCTCAGGAATACGCCGCGAGCGTCACGGATGGCACGGGAATGGGAGTAGTCATCGAGGCCGGGGGAAGCCCCGAGGCGGTGCAGACGGCGCTCGACATCGTGAGCGGCGAGGGGACGCTCGTTACCCTCGGGATCGTCCGGGTGATCGAGATCGATGCCTTGACGGTCATGCGGAAGGATCTGGCGTGGTTTGGCATTGTCTCGGCGGTTCGGCGACATTTTGCCGAGGCTATTCAATGGATCCGCACCGGTAAGGTGAAGCCGGAGCGTCTAATCACCCATCGGATGCGGCTCTCGGATGCCCCATCGGCCGTGTCAGTGCTGCGTCGCTGTGAAGCCGTGAAGATCATGTTCTCCCCGGAGGAATAGCAGCGATGGTGGCATTTTTCGCCTCCGACGAAGCGGGATTCGTGACTGGCGATGCTATTGCGTCATGGTGGCCTGAGGCCGCGGAGAATTTTGATCCTTTTCGGTCAAGGATGCCCCGCTACATTCCGAGGGGGACGAGCTAGGGAAAGAGAGAGTCTGACATGTTAGCGATCGTGAAAGCCAAAGCTGAGGCGGAATCCCTCGAGGTGAGGGAACTGCCTACTCCAAGACCCGGTCCGGGGGAAGCCCTCGTGAAGATGCGAGCCGCCGGAATCTGCTACAGCGATGTGATGATTCTGAAGAACAAGTACAAGGGCCGCGTCCCGGTTCCGGTTCCGATCGTCATGGGACACGAAGGGGCGGGGGTTGTTGCCGCCATCGGCGAGGGCGTCACGGGGGTGAAAGAGGGTGACCGGGTAGGTCTTATGCCCGCCTGGGGATGCGGTCAATGCCACTATTGCATCGATGGCCACTCGAACATGTGCCAGCAGTGGCAGCATCTGGGCATCACCCGCGATGGGACGTTCGCCGAGTACCGGGCCGTGCCGTCGTTCGCGGCGTGCAAGCTGCCAGACGGCATCTCGTTGCACGATGCCGCGGTGTTGGAGCCAATCGCACTTGCCGTGCGGACGCTCGAGCATGTTAAGCCGCAGCTCGGGGACACCGTCGCCATCATCGGCCCAGGATCTATCGGCTTGCTGCATCTGCAGGCGTTCAAGTCGGCCGGCGCCTCCATCGTCATTGTCATCGGCCTCGATCAGGACGCGGCACGCCTTGAGATCGCCAAGCGGCTCGGGGCGGATCGTATCGTCAATGGGAGCCAGGAAGATGTGGTCACACGAGTGAGGGACCTGACGGAGGGGCTAGGATGCGACATTGTGGTGGAAACGGCAAACCACCCCTCCACCGCTGGTCTCGCGATCCAGCTCGCCAGTGCCTACGGGCGGGTGATGCTCTTTGGTCTCTACCCGGAAGCGACGATCAGCCCCCTGACCCTCATGCGAAGCGGTCTCTCGGTGATGGGCGACGTAGCAACCACGCCGAGATGGTACCAGCGGGCGATCCGCTGGGTGCAGTACAAGAAGGTCTCGGCAGAGCCTCTGATCACCCGGAAGTTCAGCCTGGATAAGGCGAAGGAGGCCTTCGAGGCTTTTTCGGAAGGCCAGAGTGTGAAAGTGCTCTTCGAAATGTAGTGATGGAGAGGGCAGTAGTCGTGACTGCCACGGCGAACGCGAAGCGAGAGAGGTACGCATATGCGCCGTGGCTGGAGAGGACCTTCGATGGAGTTCTTGTCGTTGTGCTGGTCGCTGAACTCGCCTTGCTGTTCGGCAATACGATGCTTCGGGCCCTGTGGGGAGAATCCATCGATTGGGCAAACGAGGTCGCCGAGTTCGCTCTGACGTCTCTGGCGTTTGTGGGAGGGGCAGTTGCCTATCACCGCGACCTGCACATGTCGGTCCGTTACTTCCTGGACCGCCTCCCGAACAAATGGCGCGATTACGGCGAAGCGGCAGGCCACGTGATCACACTGCTCGTGGCGGTCTTGGGCATCGCCCTTGCCTATCCCATGTTTGCCAGGGCGTGGTCGTACTGGACGCCCGTGCTCCAAATCTCCAAGTCGTGGACGGTGCTCCCATACATCATTGGGATGATTCTCCTGGCGATTCTTTCATTAAGACGCTTGGGCGACTATCCGGTCCTGGTCAGAGTCGGCAGCGGCGCATTGGTGCTGGTTTTGGGCGTGGTCTGGTACGTGGCGCAGCTATACACGGGGCCGTGGAGCGGACCTGGCGCGGCGCTGCTGGCTATCCTGTTATTGCTGTTCATGGTGCTCTTCGGCGTGCCGATTGCGTTTGTCTTGACCATCGTGGCATACATGGCCATGATTAGCTCCAAGTCTGCTGAGATCATCGCCATACCGTATTCCATGCAGAATGGGATCAGCAGCTTCATCCTGCTCGCGGTTCCCTTTTTCATTTTGGCGGGGAATCTCATGACCGAGGGCGGCCTCACCAAACCCTTGGCGGATTGGGTCTACTCGCTGGTGGCCCGGTATCCCGGCGGACTCATGCAGGCGGTCATCGTGGGCATGTTCATCTTCTCCGGGATTTCCGGTTCAAAGATTGCGGATGTGGCTGCGGTGGGCACGGCCATGAAGGGGATGCTGAAAGAGCAGGGCTATCATCCAGCTGAGAGCACGGCTGTCTTTGCCTCTGCGGGAATCATGGGGGAAACCATTCCGCCCAGCCTGGTCATGATGGTCCTCGCCTCGATCACCACGCTGTCCGTTGGCACGTTCTTCGTCACGGGAATGATTCCCGCCACCTTAATGGCGCTCGCCTTGCTGATTTTCATTTATTTTCGGGCGCGCGCCAAAGGATGGCCGTGCGGCGAGAAGCTGCCCTGGAGTACCCGGTTCAAACTGACGTTCCGAGCGATCCCCGCCTTGCTGGTGCCGATCATCTTGGTCGTTGGCATCGTCGGAGGGATCGCCACGCCGACCGAAGCGTCCTCGTTTGCGGTCGTCTATGCGATCCTGATCGCCCTCCTCTTGTACCGGGGGATGGGTCTCCGCAGTTTGTTGACGGCGATCATCCATGCGGCCGTGATGTCCGGGATGATCCTGTTCATGGTCTCCGCGGGTGCCGCCTTCTCCTGGACCCTGACCATCGGTGGCCTGCCGACGATCATCACCCGAATGATGAACAGCCTGGGAGGATCCTCCTTCGTCTTCATGCTCGCTTCGATCGTGACCTTGATCGTCATGGGCTCCATTCTGGAAGGCCTCCCCTCGTTGCTGATCTTTGGGCCGCTGCTGCTTCCGCTGACCACGCTCTTCGGCATCAACGCGCTGCAGTTCGGCATCGTGCTGATTATCTCGATGGGGATCGGTACGTTCGTTCCGCCGTTTGGCATCTGCTATTTTGCGACTTGTTCGGTCCTCGAGTCGACCGTGGAAGAATCGACAACCAAGTTCTTGCCATACCTCATTATTGTCGCGGTCGGACTGGCATTGATCGCGTCAGTTCCCTGGTTCAGCTTGGCCTTACCGGCTGCGTTGCATCTCATCAAGTGATTGGCGAGCGTATGGAATCCACATCAGAGGCGAAGCGAGAAGTGGAAACGGGGTGGACAGATCCGCGCAATCTCGCCGTGTCACGAAATTGCTACTCAGTCGCAGGCAGAACCTCCCACCGTAGGATACGTCCTAGAAGTCCCTGCGGATCCCTAGTCTGGTCGCAGGGCCGCGAAACCCTGAACCCGATGTCCGACTGCATCGATCACTACAACTTCAAGAGGAGGCGGCACTCTTGTGGTTATGCTCCTGGCATAGCCGGAGTCTACCAGAAATTGTGCGGAGCTCGTGAATATGCACAGCCAAAGTGGAGTGGTGCCTATCCAATCAGACGGTCGGCAACCCAGGCCACCGCATCCGTTCTTCATTGTTGGCGATTTAGGACCGGGAGGAGGTGAGCAGGTTTCCGTGAGGCAGGCGTGGGGTTTTCACTTTCGCCATGTGCGCTGAAGGAGGTTGCAAATGACAAGGTCGAGAGCGTTCGTCTTGATAACCCTTGGAATTTCTCTGGCGTTAGCGAGCCTCTCCCCCCTCGGCGTCTCCCAAGCACAGGCACCTCGGTTCGAGATCAAGCTCGCGCATGCGGATCCACCGGATGTCTACACCTCCCGGAAGGCCGCCTCGTCGACGGTCTTCAAGCAAATAGTCGAGAGTGAGACAGGGGGCGCTGTCGCCGTCAACCTGTATCCAGCCGGCCAGTTGGGTGGAGAAACGCAGTTGGCCCAGGCGGTGAAGCTGGGGACTCTTCAGATGGCCATGGTGTCCGGGGCATTCAGCCAGTTTTGCCGAGAGGCCCAAGTGTTTGACATGCCTTACCTCTTCCCCTCGTACACGGTTGCCTGGAAAGTCCTCGACGGGCCGTTCGGCCAAGAACTGGCAAAGCAGTGCTTGCAGGAGACGGGCATGCGGATTCTCGAGTACGGCCAGGTCGGATTCCGCAATTTCACGAATTCGGTGAGACCGATCCGAACACCCGCCGACCTGAAAGGGCTGAAGATCCGAGTACAACCGGCCCCGGTCTACCTCGCTCTCGTCAAGTCGATGGGCGCCTCCCCGACCCCGGTCGAATGGACCGAGACGTATAGCGCGCTTCAGCAGAAAGTCGTGGACGGGGAGGAGAACCCCGTGTCGACCATCCAGTTTGCGAAGCTCTACGAAGTGCAGAAGTATCTGACCCTGGATGGGCATACGTACGGGGTCAGTTTCATGCTCATCAATGAGAAGTTCTTTCAGGGGCTCCCCAAGAATATTCAAGCGATCGTGCAGGACGCGGCTAGGACCGCCCAAGTCGTCGAGGATGGGGACGACACCCTCAACTCCTCGATCGGCATTCAGTTCCTGCAGAACAAGGGGATGGATGTATACGTCCCGACAGCCGCCCAGATGGCCCAGTTCAAGGCCGTGGCACAGCCGGCGGTCATGGCGTACCTAGAAAAGCAGATCGGCCGAGCGTGGATCGACAAGGCGTTGCGCGCCGTCAAAGAGGCGGAGGCGTCGTTGGAAAAGTAGGAGGATCTTACAAGTGCGTGCACTTGCGCCGGAGACTGTCCGGCCACGCCTGTCCTGCTGAGGATCTTCGCTCAGTGAACAAGCCGGGAAGGGAAGTGAAGCGAGGAATACGGCCCTTTAGTGCAATTCCAATGGTCGGTTAGCCTGCTCCGGTGCTTGCCTGGAGGGCTGCCGGTTATGGATGGTCGGTTGAAGCTGAAACAGACGAATCGGGGCGCCAGTCCTCTCGCACCGAGGCGGATGGAGGTCGCGATGCCAAGAGCGATTACCGAAGAAGAGAAGCAGCAGGCAGCCGAGTTGTTGCGGCGGGCCCGGGCAGCTATGAAGGTTGTCGCGCAATACGATCAAGCGTCAGTCGACCGGTTGGCCCAAGCGATCGGGTGGGCCACGGCGAACGAACATACTTTTGTCGCTCTCACCCGCATGAGTGTCGAAGAAAGCGGCATGGGAAACATGGAAGGCGGAGCCACACGACGCTTCAAGATCGTCGGCATCCTGCGCGACGCGCTCCGTCAGAAGAGTGTGGGGGTCATCGAGGAAATTCCGGAGCGGGGGCTTGTGAAATATGGTAAGCCTGCAGGTGTCATCGCGGGAGTCCTCCCCGTGACGAATCCGGTGGTCACCATGGTCTGCATGGCAATCAATGCGGCGAAATGCCGAGACGCGGTTATCTTCTCGCCCCACCCGCTGAGCAGGCAGACGGCTCTCGAGACCAACCGCATCCTTCGAGCGGCACTCAAAAAAGCGGGCGCACCTGAAGATCTCTTCCAGTGCGCCGACAAACCAAGTATCCCCCTCGCACAGGAATTGATGGCGATCTGCGATCTGACGATCGCCACCGGCGGGCAGGCGATGGTACGGGCGGCGTACGGCTCGGGCAAGCCCGCCTACGGGGTCGGAGCGGGGAATGCGACGATGGTGATCGATGAGACCGCCGATATCGAAGCCGCGGCGAGAAACACGCGCATCAGCAAGATGCACAACAACGGCTCGGGTTGCTCGTGCGATGGGAACCTACTGGTCGAAAGTTCGATCTACGACCGGTTCCTGGCGCAGCTCCAGAAAGAGGGCGGCTACGTGGCCTCGGAAGAAGAGAAGAATCGGCTGGCCGCCGTGATGTGGGATGCCGAGGGACACCGCACGATCGAGACCATCGCCCGCCCGGCCGCGGCGATCGCCACCCGGGCGGGCTTCGCGATTCCGTCTGACAAGCAGTTCATCATCGTCAAGGAAGAGAACATCGGGAAGAAGTACCCCTTCTGCAGCGAGAAGTTGTGCCCAGTTTTGTCCATCTTCAGGTACTCAGGGTTCGAAAATGCCCTGAAAATGGTGGAGCAGATCTTCGAGGTCGGGGGCAAAGGCCATTCCTGCGGTATCTTCACCTTCGACGATCGGCGCATCCACCAGCTGGCCATGATGGCCCCTGTCGGGCGGATCATGGTTCGGCAGCCCCAGGTGCGAGGCAACGCCGGGTCCTTCGACAATGGAATGCCCATGACGTCGAGCCTGGGGTGCGGCACTTGGGGCGGCAACATCACCAGCGAGAACATTGGGGTGAAGCATTTCATGAACGTAACCTGGGTCAGCCGGACGATCCTAGAAGATCGGCCCTCGGAGCAGGAGGTATTCGGCGAATTCTTTAATGCCGAAACTTTCTCATAGGCTTGGACAAGTTCCAAGACCAACGTCATGCAGGGTAGGGAGAATACCCTCATAATCACTTAACTTTTGGTTAGTACACATTTGGATCTTCCGGGAATCGTGTGGGTGAGTGGCGAACATGGGTACGGAAAACGAGCTGCCTGCCGGTCATTGCAAACGCGTGTCTCCCGCTACTGCGGCCGTCAACGGTAAAGCCCGCGGCCCGCTGCGTGGCGGTTGACGGGAAAGGGTTGGCCATTATGACCGGCAGGCACAATACCGATCAGGTGATCCCCGGAGCGGCGGACCCACACGAAACCCGGAAGGGGCTCATAATAAACAATGAGTCAGCGCGCAGATTGCGCGGCATGGATGGTCGACCGAGGATGAAGCGGAGCACTCAGAACGTCAGGCCCGCCGCACCGAGGCGGAGGAATGCCGAGCGCACGAAGGCCAAGATCCTGGTTGCGGCCACCCGGGAATTCATGGAGCGCGGGCTGAATGGAGCTCGTGTGGACAGCATCGCTGCCCGCACACGCACCAACAAGCGCATGATCTACTATTATTTCACGAGCAAGGAGCGGCTGTATGTCGCCGTGCTGGAAGACGCTTACCGAAAGATCCGCGAAGCCGAGAGGCAGTTGAAACTGGATGATCTTCTGCCCGGGGAAGCCATCCGGCGTCTCGTCGAGTTCACCTTCGACTACCACTGGAAGAATCCGCAACTCGCCAAGCTGGTGGTCGTGGAGAACATTCACAAAGGCAAGTACCTCGCACACTCGGGTTCCATATTCCGCTTCAACCTGTCCATCATCGACACGATCGCGAAGGTCTTACGACGGGGTGTGGAAGAAGGGGTGCTTCGCGCGGACATCGATCCCGTGGAGCTTCACCTGACGATCAGCGCCTTGTCCCTCTTCCACGTCACCAACCGGTACACCTTCGGAACGGTCTTTTCCCGCGACATGGTGTCGCCCGAGGCGGCAGCCCAGCGCAAGAAGGAGCTCGTCGACATCATCTCGCGGTACGTGAGTGTCCGATGTCCTGCCGCAGGAGTTCTGCGACAGGAAGCTTCGCCACATGGGATTACCCAGCGTTGATCGTGGCCCAGTCTTAGGCTGGACGTGAATCCTCATCCATCGGGTGTCGTCAGAGCGATCATGTCATCATCACATTGGTGGTCGTGCTCCGGAAGGGCAGCTGCATTCCTTGGCCGTCGCGATCAGGGAGAGACTGCTCAGTCCGGGCGGGGAGGGACCCATGGCTCGTATATTTGAAGCGGGACAGCGGGGGGAGAAGGTGCGTTCCGACTGCTGGGTGGGGCTGGAACCCCGGGAGAGCGGGGGCCTGGAGCTCTCGGTCAGGTCGAAGGTGGAAGCGATGTACGGCGAGGCCGTGCAGGCGACTTGCCTGAAAGTGCTGGAGGCCCTCGGAGTGCGGGATGCCGTGGTCACCGTAGAGGATGAAGGAGCGCTGGACTTCGTGCTGGCGGCACGGATCGAAGCCGTGGTGAGACGCGCCGGTCTGGGGAAGGGTACCCCTTTCCTGCCTGCCCCGGGGCCGGGCTTCCGAGCGCGCACTACCCGTGAGCGCTTCCGCCGTTCCCGCCTGTATCTTCCGGGCAACGAGCCCAGGTTCTTCCTGAATGCCAGCCAGCACAAACCCGATGCGGTTATTCTAGACCTGGAGGACTCCGTCGCACCGGCGGCGAAAGACGCGGCCCGCATTCTCGTCCGGAACGCCTTCCGCGCCGTGGACTTCGGCGAGTGCGAGCGCATGGTGCGGATCAACCAGGGGGACCGGGGGCTGGAGGACGTCGACGCCGTCGTGCCGCAGAACGTGCACGTCCTGCTCATTCCGAAGGTCGAATCGGTGGAGCAGGTGCAGGCGGTGAATGCCCGCGCGGAAAAGGCCCGGCTGGCTGCGGGCCTCGAGGACCCGTGCTTCCTGATGCCCATCATCGAAAGCGCCCTGGGGTGCTTCAACGCGCTGCCTATCGCCACGGTCAGTCCGAACGTCGTCGCCCTCACCATCGGCCTGGAAGATTACACGGCGGACCTTGGCGCCCAGCGAACGGCCGAGGGGCGCGAATCCTTCTGGGCCCGGCAGGTGATCGTCAACGCCGCACGGGCCGCGGGTGTCACGCCCATCGACACGGTCTTCTCGGATTTCGCCGATACGGAGGGGCTCCGGCAGGCCTGCTTGGAGGCAAAAGGGCTCGGATTCGAGGGGAAGGGCTGCATCCACCCGAAGCAGATCTCCGTGGTCCACGAGGCCTTCGCGCCCACATCCGACGAGGTCGAGAAAGCCAAGCGGATCGTCGTGGCCTTTGAGGAGGCCGAACGGAGAGGGCTCGGCGTGGTGGCCCTGGGGTCCAAGATGGTGGATCCCCCCGTGGTGAAGCGGGCCCTCCGCACGATACAGATGGCCGAGGCCCTCACCCTCCTCCCGAAGGACTGGCGAACCCAGGGGGCGGCGTCCCCGACGAGAGACTGAGGAAATCAAGGGGGACATTGTTGCCAGGGCGGCAGGCGGTCGCCGTCTCCTCCTCCGAGGCGGTGTGAGACAAGCATCCGCGGCCCGGGGATTCCATGGCCAGCAAATCGAACTCAGCAGGTCTGACGGAAAACGCCCTGGGACGACCGGTCCCGGAGCTGGTGAACGGGAAGAGGCAGGAGCCATACCGTGGGATCCACCGGTATCGGCCTGCAGGGCGGAAGGCCGCGCCGCCGATTCCGACCGCCGCCGATTATCCGGCAAGTGGGGACAAGCGCGTTAAGACGCTGGGCGAGGCGCTGGAGGTGTGCGGACTCCAGGACGGCATGACGCTCTCCACCCACCATCACTTCCGGAACGGGGACCTTGTCGCGAACATGCTCTTCGAGGCTTGCGCGCGGATGGGGAGGCGGGATCTGATGTGGTTTCCCTCCGCTTCGTTCCCCTGCCATTGGCCGATAATAGAACATATGCAGCAGGGAGTTGTGCATCACATCGAAGGATCCCTGAACGGGCCCCTCGGGGACTACTGCACCGATGGGAGGATGCGCGGCCTCGGCGTCCTTCGGTCTCATGGCGGCAGGTGGCAGGCCATCCAAGACGGTGAGGTGCACATCGATCTCGCGGTCATCGCCGCTCCCTGCGCCGACCCGTTCGGCAACGCCAACGGGGTGAATGGTCCGACGGCCTGCGGCTCCCTGAACTTCGCCCTGGCCGACTCCCTGTATGCGGACCGGGTCATCGTGGTCACCGATCACCTCGTTCCCTTTCCGGCGATCCCGTGGCAGATCCAGGGGAACAACGTGGACTGCGTG
This sequence comes from bacterium, assembly GCA_035622635.1. Classification (GTDB taxonomy): domain Bacteria; phylum Sysuimicrobiota; class Sysuimicrobiia; order Sysuimicrobiales; family Segetimicrobiaceae; genus JAJPIA01. Next base: position 45,542 of record DASPUZ010000152.1, read on the forward strand.
GTGTGCGTGGATCGGATCGGCGATCCCAGCCAGATCGTGTCCGGCACCACGGAGATCACCAGGAGCCCGGACCGGCTCCTCATCGCCGAGGGGGCGGCCCGCTTCGTGCGCGAGGCAGGGATCATGAGAAGCGGCTTCTCATTCCAGGCGGGTGCGGGAGGGACCTCGCTGGCGTTTGCGGTCTACCTGAAGGAGATGATGCAGCGGGCCGGTGTGAAGGCGCGATTCATCCGAGGCGGCTCGACCAAGTACCTGGTCCAGATGCTCAACGAGGGGCTGACGGATTACATCCTGGACGGCCAGACTTTCGATCTGGACGGCGTGGCCTCGATGCGCGACAACCCCCGCCACGTGGCCACCAGCCCGTTCACCTCGTACAACTACCACGGCAAGGGCTTCTTTGGGTCGTTCGTGGATGTGACTGTCCTTGGCGCCACCGAGGTAGACGTGCACTTCAATGCCAACGTCGTGACCCACTCGGACGGTCGCCTCCTCCACGGGATCGGCGGCTGGCAGAACTGCCTGTTTGCCGGCTGCACCATCCTCGCCGTTCCCTCATACCGCGATCGTATTCCTGTCATCGTGGACGAGGTCACAACCCTCACGGGACCCGGAGAGCTGATCGACGTCATCGTCACCGAACGGGGGATCGCCGTCAATCCGCGCCGAGAGGACTTGCTGGAGGCGGTGAAAGGGACGGACCTGCCGATTCGCGACCTCCGAGACATCCAGCGGGAGGTGGAAGGCATCTGCGGCGGAAAGCCGAAGCGTCCCCGGCGCAGCAGCCACGTGGCGGCTGTCGTGAAGTGGGTGGACGGCACGGTGCTCGACTCGGTGTGGGAGATCGGACGGTAACGCTTCTCGGTGGTAGCGTCTTGGTAGCAGGATAGTGCTGCGTTGCATCCGTGGATTTGACGGGAACCCGATGTACGCGACACGGAGACGTGAAAAAATCGGCCTTTCGCGTATCGTGCGACAGGTGTCTACTTCTAAGACTCTTCAAGTAGCGCACTCGTAATGCGCAGGTCACCAGTTCAAATCTGGTCGCGGCTCCAGTAAACCGAAATATGGACTTTTGAACACCGACTCACCATAAAAACCTCTCATTTGGTGGTCGCAAAGTGGTAGCACGGTAATCACCGTGCCCGCCGACGGAACTTGGGAAACATCGCGTCAGCGATCTGGGCCGCCCGTCGCTGCGCCGAAAGCGCGGGGTGGACGTACGCATCGGGGATCTGCTCGAGCGTGATCGACCGGGGACCGTGCCAAATCAGAGCCCGCATCGCAGCCTCCCTTCCACCCACTGACTCACCGACCGTGGTTCCCCGGCGCGGCATCGGTCAACGCGAACGCGGAAAACCCGAACTCCTCCCTATCGGGGGAGCCCGAACGAGGCCGGCGCCGGACCGGTCCGCCCGTGCGGATCAACGGAGCCGCGACTAATTGAAGATCGAGTACTCGATCTCCTGCGCCGTGACGAACTCGAGCAGCGCCGGGGTGCCCTCCTGAGTCTTGCGGACCGCACGCCGGATCGCGGGGACGATCTCCGGCGGCTCGGTGACACGCTCCCCGTACCCACCGAGCGCCCGCGCAAATGCCGCGTAGTTGCCGGAGATATCGGTGCTCCGGTATTTCTCCGTGGCGACCCGCATGATCGGCAATTCGATCGCCATGCTGAAGTTGTTGAGCAGCATGGACAGGATCGGGATGCGCTCGCGCACCGCGGTCTCGAAGTCCATCCCGGTGAACCCGATCGCGGCGTCGCCCCAGACGTTGACGCACAGCTTCTCCGGCGCGACAAGCTTCGCGCCCATCGCGAGCCCGAGCCCGTAGCCCAGCTGGGTCGTCTTGCCCCAGCCGATGTAAGACAGGGGCGTCTCCGTGACCCAAAATGGCGAGAGCTGGTCGCGCGGGCTGCCGGCGTCGTGCGTGATGATCGTGTTGGGCACGTCCACGGTGTGCAACAGATCCCAGATGACCCGGTATGGGGAGAGCGGGACCTCGTTCGACGTCAGCTTCGGCATCCAGCGCTCCAACCACCGGGAACGGACGGCGGAGATCTCGGCAGCGGTCGCCGCGGCCCGTTCCCGCCGGGGCGCGCGCAGCCGCTCCTTGACGGCCGCGAGCACCGCGTCGAGCGTGAGCGACGCGTCGCCGAGCAACGCGTGGTCTGCCGGGACGTCCTTGTTCAGGTCGGCCGCATCCAACGTGGCGTGGATGAGCACCTTGCCAGAGGGCACGGCGACCCCGTAGTTCGTCACTGCAAAGCTGCAGCCGATGCCGAAGAGCACGTCGGCATCCCGCAGGAACCCATGTACGGGTTGGGGCACGGACCGGCCCCCGGAGCCGAGC
>DASPUZ010000153.1:0-26463 GCA_035622635.1 bacterium
GTACGAAGCGAACTTACGCAGCGTCTGGCGGCTCGAACGCGCGCCCTTCGCCTGGGCGACGGCCTGCTACCGGAGACCGATGTGGGACCGGTCGTGAGCGACGTTCAACTCGACCGGATTCACGAGTACGTGGAGATCGGCCAGAAAGAAAGCGCCCGTCTGGTGACCGGTGGAGGAAGAGCGCGGGGTGGGGCACTGGACAAGGGGTCGTTCTACACGCCGACGATCTTCGATCAGGTGCGTCCCGAGATGCGGATAGCCCGGGAGGAGATCTTCGGCCCCGTGGTCGTGCTCATGGAGGCACGCTCTCTCGACGAGGCCGTGGCGATCGTGAACGAGAGTTCGTACGGGCTTTCCGCGTCGATCTTCACCCGCGATATCGGCGCGGCGATGCGGGCGATTGACGACATCGACACGGGGATCGTTTACGTCAACCACGGGACAATTGGCGCGGAGGTTCATCTCCCGTTCGGGGGAACGAAGCAGACAGGCAATGGCCATCGCGAGGGCGGTGTGCAGGTGCTCGACGTCTTCAGTGAGTGGAAGGCCGTGTATATCGACTACAGCGGCCGGCTGCAGAGAGCGCAGATCGATCGGGACTGAGTGTCCGGGCCGCCCGCCCGGTGACGTATTCGTGATCCCGCCGTAGCGCGGATCCGCGGCCATCCCGAACGGCGGCTTCATCGTGCCTCGTCGTACGCGTCACGGGTACCACGAAGCCGGTCGCGGTATTCCGGCATCCGGCCGGGGTCAGTGCAACCGCGGATCTAGTGCGTCCCGCAGCCCATCCCCCAGCATGTTGAATCCCATCACGCTGATGAAGATCGCGGCACCGGGTATCGTCGATACCCACCACGCCTGCTGCAGATACGCGCGTCCCTCCGCCACCATCGCGCCCCATTCGGGGGTCGGAGGTTGCACGCCAAGCCCCAGGAAGCTGAGCCCCACTCCCGCGAGGATTGCCGTCCCGAGACGCAGCGTGAGCAGGACCAGGACGGGTGCCAGGACGTTGGGGAACACGTGTGCTCTAACGATGTGCGCCGCAGTGCCCCCCACGGCACGGGCCACCTCGATGTAGGCTTCCTCCTTGATCGACAGTACGGACCCGCGGACGAGGCGGCAGACACCGGGGACACCGGAGATACCGATGGCCAGCATGACGTTCTGGAGACCCGGGCCGAGGACCGCGACGATGCCGATCGCGAGCAGGAGTTCCGGGAAAGCCAGCCATACGTCGATGGCGCGCATGATCAGGTTGTCGGTGCGCCCGCCCGCATATCCCGCGACGATGCCGAGCGGCAGCCCCACGGCGAATGAGACGAGGACCGAGACCGCCCCGACGACGAGTGAGACGCGGCCCCCGTAGGCCAGCCTGCTCAGGATGTCGCGCCCGAAGGAATCCGTGCCCAGCGGGAACACCGCGGACGGCGGCTGCAGCCGCAGGCCGAAATGCGGTTCGGTTGGATCGTAGCGGGCGAAGGATGGGGCCATGAGCGCGCCGAGAAACAAGCCGGCGATGAGAACAGCGCCCGCCACGGCGCCGCGGTGCTGCGTGATCCGCCGCAAGCCGATGGCGGCGTGCGAGAGCGCACGGACCGGCCGTGCCGCGCCGGCGGCCCCGGTCTCAGCTGTACCGGATCCGCGGGTCGACGAGAGCATAGAGCAGGTCGATACAGAGATTCACCGCCACGAAGATGGCCGCGGCGATGAGCACGATGCCTTGGATGAGCGGCATGTCCCGGTTGAAGATGGCGTCGACGGCCAGGCGGCCGAGGCCGGGCCACCCGAAAACCGATTCGACGATCACCGCGCCACCCAGCAATCCGGCGAACTGCAGTCCGATGATCGAGAGCACCGGGATCAGCGCGTTGCGAAGTCCGTGCCGGTACAGGACCTGCAACTCGTTCACCCCCTTCGCCCGAGCCGTTCGGATGAATTCCTGCCGTAACACCTCCAGCAGGCTGCTCCGGCTGAGACGCGCGATGATCGAGGCGGCGGACGTGCCCAGGGTGACGGCCGGAAGGATCAGGCTCCAGGGGGTGTCGGCGCCCGCAGCGGGCAGCCAGCGCAGGTAGTAGGAGAAGACGAGGATCAGAACCAGCCCGAACCAGAAGCTGGGGAGGGAGATGCCGGCCAGCGCGGCGATCATCGCGGCGTAGTCGAGAATCCGCCGATGCCAGAGTGCGGCGACCATGCCGAGGACGAGCCCAAGCGCGATCGCGACGGCCATGCTCGCCGCCGTCAGCCAGAGGGTGTAGGGCAACCTCAGCGCGATCTCGGCGATGACGGGCCGCCCGGAGTGGATCGACCGTCCCAGATCACCGTGGAGCAGGCGCCACAGAAACGTTCCATACTGCACTGCGAGCGGCCGGTCCAGGCCGAGCGAGTGCCGAAGAGCGGCCTCCTGCGCCGGGGAGCCGTACTCCTGCAGCATCACCTGCACCGGGTCCCCCGGCACGAGGTGGACCATGAGGAATACGAGCACAGAGACGCTCAGCAGGACCGGCACGAGGTGCCACAGCCGCTGGACGACGTAGCGCTGCATCGCCGGTGCTACTTCTGGATGTACACGTCGTTGGTGAGCAAGTTGGCGTACTTGTCCACGTAGAGATCGCGTACCCACGGATGCGCGAGCGTGATCGTGTACGCGCTCGCGAGCGGAATCCACGGCGCCTGCTGGAGCAGGGTTTCCTGCAGCTGCCGGTACACTTGCAGGCGCTTCGTGGGGTCGACGGTCACGCGGCCCTCTTCCAGCAGACGATCGACGTCCGGGTTAGAGAAGTGTACTCGGTTCGTGGTTGCCATCCGGCTGCTATGGAAGAAATAGTAGAGGATGTCCGCGTCGGGCCAGCCGTAACTGATGAGGATCGCATCTTGCTGCCCGCTTGGCGTGCGTGCCAGCAGCGTCGCGGCGTCCAACTGGTCGATGTCCATCCGGATGCCGACCTGCTTCAGTTGAGTCTGCAGGACGATTCCTATGCGCACGTTTGTGTCGAGCGCGAAGGTCCAGACGCGAAACGCCAGCGGCCGCCCGTCTTTCTCGAGCGCGCCACTCGCGCCGGGCTTCCATCCAGCCTCCGCCAGCAACCGCCGTGCCCGATCGGGATCGTAGTGATAAGCGTTCTTGAGTCCTTTGGCATACCCCCAGATCGTCGGCGCGATCGGGCTGTCCATCGGCACGGCAAGCTTTTCGAGCGCGTAGTCGACGACCTCGTCGCGATTGGTCGCCCACCCGATGGCCTGGCGTACGCGAACATCGCTGAAGATCGGCTTGGTTACGTTCAATCCGAGGTAGTAACCGCCGGCCGTCGGCGTCTTGAACACCTGGTACTTGCCGCTCTGGATCAAGCGCCCCGCGGATGAAGCAGGTGCCTGCCAGAGGATATCGAGGTCGCCGCGCTCGAACGCGACCACCTGCGTCGATTCGTCGGGAATGATCCGCACCACGGCCCCATCGACATACACAGCGCCGCGGTTCTTGTAGAACTTCGGCGCCCACGCATAGTCCGCGTAGCGGTCGAGCACGATCCGGTCTCCCGGGATCCACTGCCGGAACTTGAACGGGCCGGCGCCCACCGGGTTCTGCCCGTAGTTGGGGCCGAGCTTCGCGATCGCATCTGGCGAAAGCATGGCCAGGAATATGATGCGAAGGGACGAGAAGATCGGGGCGTAGGGTTGCTTGAACACGAGCCGGGCCGTGAGGTCGTCCGGCGTCTCGACGTGGTCGATCGGTCCGATCCAGCTCGCGCCGGGCGCAGCCATCGCCGGGTTCACGAGCCGCTCAATCGTCGCCTGCACCGCATGCGACGTGAAGGGCGTACCGTCGTGGAACTTGACCCCCGGGTGCAGTTTGAACGTAATGACTTTGCCGCCTTCATCGATCGTCCACGAGTCCGCCATCTCCGGGATGAAGGTATCCGTGTTCCGGTCGGCCGAGACCAGCATGTTGTACAGGAGAAAATGTGACAGATCACCGGCCGGCGTCTTCTGTGGATCAAGAGACGGCGGATCCGACGATAACACGAGTGTGAGAGTGCCGCCGCGTCTCGGTGCGGCTTGGGCAGACGTGCTGGAGCCGACGATCCGCGAGACCGCCCCCGACACCGCAACGCCCGCACCCGCGGCCGCCGCCCGCGTCAAGAGGTCGCGCCGCGTGAACTTGTTTGTACCGGACCGCGAGCAATTCGTTCTGCGCATCGCCCCTCTCCCCCGGTCGCGAGTTGCCGTTCAATGGCGCGACCGTATCCGACGCATCTCATTCGCGTGAAATGACGAAAGCCCTTGGCCAATGGGCCGCTCCGCTCGTTCCCACCAGGAACACCGGCGAAGCTCTTGCGGTTCGCCCGATTCTCCATCCAGCCTCGTCGACCAGGGTTGCCGCGTGGAATGAGAAAACAGATAAGGACATACAGGCATGTCTAATCCTTGAGGGTCTTTGGAATGTGCGGGAACATCAAAACGCTCTTCGACTACCACCCGCACGTGACTGCCGAGGAGATTCGAGCCGCGTCGCTCCAGTTCGTCAGAAAGATCAGCGGCTTTCCCCAAACCATCGAAGGCAAACGAAGGTGCGCTCCTAGCCGCGGTCCGTCCGGTGGTGCGCGACGCCCCTAGGCGAGAGAGCGGCGAACGAACTCAGCCGCGACTTGGGCGAGTGCCCGTCCGATTTCCCCGTCTTCACGTTTTGCGCGTGCCACGTGGAACGAGTGGTCGCTTCCCTCCACCAGGTGCAGGCGGGCCAACGGGCCGAGTCTTTGGATCACGGCCTCAAGGAGATCCAGCCTGGCGAGTGCGTCCCGCGTCCCTTGGATGAACAGCATCGGCCTGCTGATCTTGGACAGGTGTGCGTCCCGAAGCTGCCCGGGTTTCCCCGGCGCATGGAGTGGATACGCGAGAAACACCAGCGCCTTTGCGGGAAACTCATCGCCCTGCTTTGCGGCCAAGACGGACGCCATCCGGCCGCCGAAGGACTTTCCGGCGGCTACAACCGGGAGCCCGCTGGCCCGCTGCGACGCGTGCTCAAGCGCGGCGGCCCACGCCCCAAGCGTCACGGCGGTGCCGTCGGGGACGCGACGCCCCGCTTCCATGTACGGGAAATTGAACCGTAGCACCGAGATGCCACTCATCGCCAGGCCCCGGGCCACGCCGTCCAAGAACGGATGCGTCATGCCGGCGCCCGCGCCGTGGGCCAGGGCACACACCGCGATCGGTGTCGGTGCAGGCGTCCACAGGGTGGATAGTTGGCGCCCTGCGGCCACAAAGCTGGACGACTCTGCCGCGCGGGGCGTCTCAGGATCGTCGTCAGCGGTCACGGCGCACCGGCTCCGGCGGTCTTGGCTTCATCATCGGGACAGATTCGTGCATGTCAGCTTCGGCATGCCGAGGGCAACACCCGGTATTTCACATCTTGGTAGTGCAGCGCAGTCTTGTCAACGGTGCGCGACGTCTTGGTCCCTTTTCGAACACGGGAGCGCGGGGCTGAAGAGGGCCGGGGGAGACGATGCCCGCCGCCGGGCGGTGAGCCGACGCGGTGGCGGATCGGTGGTTGCGACGCTAGCTGCAAAGACGGAGCGCCGTCGAGCGGGGGGTGACCGGGCCGAGTCCGACGGACTGTCCAAGCGCCCCCCCACGGCAGGGATATGGGCCGTGCTCAGGGTAGGTCCTGATGCGGACGTAGCGTCGTGCCCAGGCTGAAGCGCTTGAGGCGGTTTCCTCGCCGCTAGGCGGTGTCTCGTGCCCGAGTTGCCGGATGTCGAAGCAGTCGTGCGCATGTTGCGCCGGAGGGTTGTCGGCGGCAGGATCGAGCGGGTCCGGATCCTCGACCACGCTGTTGTTCGCTCTCCGACCGCTTCCGCTTTCGTCCGGCGCTTGCGCGGCCGCGTGATCCAACGCGTCTATCGCCGGGGAAAATACCTGCTGCTCTCCCTCGGAAGGGGCACGACGGTCGTGGGGCATCTGCGGATGACGGGGGACCTCATCGTCGTTCCCAGGGACAGCCCGATTCAGCGACACACTCGCCTGGTGATCGGTCTCGACGGCAAGGACATCCGCTTCGTCGATCCGCGGCGATTTGGGCACGTCGATCTCGTGGCAACGCATGCCCTGAGCAGCTTCGAGGGGCTGCGGGACCTGGGGGTGGAACCACTCAGCTCCGCGTTTACACAGGAGCTGCTGCAGGACTTCGTCCGGGCCAGGCGGGGCTCGTTGAAGGCGTTCCTCCTCCGTCAGAACCTGGTCGCCGGTATCGGCAACATCTACGCAGACGAGATCCTCTTCCAGGCCCGGCTCAGGCCCGACCGGAGGACCGGTTCGTTGCGAGCATCCGAGGTGCGGCGCCTCCACCAGGCCATCAGGAGTGCGCTCCGCCGTGGGATCGAGGCGTCGTCGGGCCACGGCGGCGTTGCCGGCGACCTGGTCGATGTGCGGGTACGGGACGGCACCTGCCCGCGGTGCCACCGTGGACTCCGGACCGTCTCGGTTGGAGGACGCACCTCGTATTTCTGCCCTCGTTGCCAGGGATAGCCCCGGGCGCATACGACGGAGGAATGAAAAGGTCACACAACACTCGTCACCGAGCTGAGGGGCGATCCAGGACTGGAAGTGAGTGAGCCGCCGTTTGCGGACTTCGGGAGGCCCCCGCTTTAGCGGACGGGCCTCCTCGCCATCACGACGCTCTTGGTGGGAGCCGCCGCGGCGCCCAATCGTACGCCGGCGAGTAGCGCTCGTAGTGAACGATCTCTTCGAACGGGCGCCATGTCCGCCGCGTCGGCGTCGGCTCGTCCCCGTATCCGATGATCACCATGCCGATCGGTGCGATGCGAGGCGGTAGCCCGAGCACCGCTTGAACATGCTCTTCGTGAAAGTCGCCGATGAACGCCGTGGCGAGGCCCTGGTCCGTGGCGGCCAGCATGAACAAGAGCGACGCGTACGCCACATCCATATAAAGGTACTTGTTGGCACCACGCGGACCGTAACGTTCGGCTTCCCGCATGAGGTCGCCGCAGAAGACCACGGTGACGCTACCCGCGTCGGGCCGGGCTCCTCGGCTCCAAGATGCGGCGGCCAACGCTTTCCGGATCTCGGGGGCGCGCACGATCACCAGTTCGAGCGGCTGGGTGTGCCCCGCGCTAGGTGATCGTTGGGCAACGCGGAGCAGGTCTTGCAGCATATCGTCCGTTACGGGTCTGGAGTCGAACGTGCGGATCATCCGCCGTTTGCGAAGGACATCCCGGAATTCCATGGCGGCCTCCCGAGTGTGACTGCAGCAAGGAGAGTTACGCGCGCGCAGCGCCGATCCCTTGGCGGCAAGCGCATCCCGGAACAATCGGCTGGTTCCATCCTGGCACAGAACTCATGCAATATGCGCGCTGCGCTCCCGGCGGAGCCGGCGTGTGGTGACGGCACGGATGTGGTAGCGCTAAGCTGCCGGGGTCACCGGGGCCCCCGGGTGACAGGGTGTCGAGAGGGAACGCCCGGTAAGATCTTTCATGAGTTGACGATACGCCTTATAGTTAGATTTTGGGTGAGTTGATTCGCGAGTTTGACTGCCGCGGCCGAGTCTGGTATAGTACGAATGTCGTCATACATGCGTTTGGCGGGGGGTGCTGTCGGCATCCCCCGCGGTGTGTCGCAGGCCTTGCTCGTGGCGAGTTGGTCCCGGCGAGACACGCGCAGATGCCGGCACCAGCTTGAGCGGCCAAGCCGCCACCGGTCCAGGACCGGGAACACGAGGAGGCGATTTGTATTAGTGTCACTTCAATAGAAACTCCGTCGGTAGATTCACAGTTCGTAGAATCCCTGCTCTCATTCGACGCGTTGGGCCTGCGCCGCGAGACGGTGCAGGCGGTCGGCGCACTCGGTTGGACTCGCCCGACGCCGATCCAGTCGAAAGTCATTCCTCTCATGATCGGCGGCCGGGACGTCGTTGGCCAAGCGCAGACCGGCTCCGGCAAGACGGGCGCGTACGGGATCCCTCTGGTCGAGCGGCTCGACCCGGTGAAGAGGACGTTGCAGGGGTTGGTGCTCGTGCCAACCCGCGAACTCGCGCTGCAGGTGGCCGAGGATCTTCGGACGCTCGGCCTCGGGCGCGGCCTCAGGGTCGTGGCCCTGTATGGCGGGCAGGCGATCGATCGGCAGTTTGCCGAACTGCGGCGCCGTCCGCACGTGGCGGTCGCAACCCCCGGGCGTCTGCTCGATCATCTGCAGCGCGGGACCGTCGCGGTCGGGCAAGCGGACATCGTCGTACTGGACGAAGCCGACCGGATGCTGGACATGGGTTTTCTGCCGGACGTATCCAGAATCATGAAGCGGACCTCGAGGCTCCGGCAGACCGCGCTGTTTTCGGCGACCATGCCCGCCGAAATCCACGCCATCGCCGTGCAGCACATGCGTGACCCCGTGTGGATCGCGATCGAGGCCCCTATGCCTACGGTCGACACGGTCGAGCAGTTCTATGTGGAGGTTGCAGAGGAGGATAAGGTCAGGGCCTTGCGGCGGCTCCTTCGGGAGGAACCGATCCGCTCCGGCCTGGTCTTCCGGCGTACTCGCCACCGTGCGGACCGGCTCGCGCGGGCTTTCGTCCGAGACGGTCTCGCAGCCGTTATTCACGGCGGCATGCGGGAGGGCGCGCGCCTGCGGGCCCTTCGCGATTTTGAGGCGAGACGAGTCCCGCTTCTGGTCGCGACGAACGTTGCGTCTCGGGGACTCGATCTCGCCGAGGTGTCCCACGTCATCAACTACGACATCCCGGAGGATGTCGACACGTACATCCACCGGGTCGGACGGACCGCGCGAGCGGGCCGCGCGGGGACGGCAATTACGTTCGTGGGTCAATACGATCTCGCGGCGTTCGATCAGTTGCGGCACGCCATCGGCTCGGCGCTGCGGCCACACCGGCTCAATATCTACGATACGGCACGCAGCGCCCGGTAGGACCGTTCGAGATTCATCCTGGGCCTGGGCCACGCGCGAGGCGCGGCGTCCGGGCCCAGCGGTCTTTCCGGCGGCCTCGCCGGTGCGAACGGGCCACACTTCGCCGGCCAGCGGCCTTCCATTCCGGGACCATCGGCGGCACTTCATCGGGAAGGCGCAGATGCGCGCACACGGAGGCATCCGGCCACCACTGGTACCGCCTGAGGTCGATGGTGAGGTCCTTCCGGAAGCGCACACCCTCCCTCGAGAGGTCCCGCCCGTGTCCCGCGCGCCCTCCCTGATACCCTGAGGCAAGACCGCCGGCACGATTCACGACGCGGTGCCACGGAAGGTGTCCGCCGCCCGCGTGCGCGATCCAACCGACCTGTCTGGCGGCACGCGGCCGGCCGGCGAGCAACGCGAGCTGTCCGTACGTGACGACCCGGCCCTTCGGCACATGAGACAAGATCTCCCAGACCCGCTCGCGAAATCCCGACGCCGTACGGTGCGCTCTCGATGTCGACCCGATGAGGTTCGCGATGCGCTGCGAACGCCGCGCCGGCCGATTCATGCCGTCTTTTCCCACATCGATGGGCATGGCACGTGTCCTCCCGGAGCCGATAGGTCGACGGTGACATGCGCCGTTCGGCCGGTACGGTAACGGTTCATGCTCACCGCCGTATACCGCGTGGACTTCCATTCAAGAACTGTGCGGATCCTGCGGCTCGGCGCAGCGAATGCGGCCCACGTGTGATGCGGAAAATCGGCGTGTTAATCGCCGCCAAATGTGAGAATCCCTCTCAACGAACGGACGCGAGCGGGCTCGTCTGAATGAGATCTGGTTATCGGTAGGCATGCCGAATTGTACGGGAACGCATATTCTATAAGGGTTTGAGGGCCCGTCTTGCAACCGAGTAATGCGCCCATGGCTTGGATGATTTCGGGCGAATTCCGCGGCTGCAGGCGGGGGCCTCGTGTTTTCTCAAAATCTTTGCTGATTTCTCGGTTTCCCAGGAGGAAAATAGAAAATAGTGTCGTATCTGCGGTATCGAGGGGCAAAACAGGTCCCCCTGGACACCATAAATCGAAAGGAGGGCCCGTCCGTGGCGACCAAGAAGAAGGCAGCCAAGAAGGGCAAGAAGCGCTAAGTCGCGTTTCGGCCTGATGTGCTCGAAAGGCGCCGCCCGGCCGGGTGGCGCCCTTCGTTTGTCCGGGGTTTTTGGTCTCCGACGCGATAGTCCGCTCGTGGTTTTGTCCGGGCCCGGCGCTGAACGACACAGGAAAAATCCGTCGCCGCCGACAAGGAGGGCGTTGCCTCCGGGCGAAACTCATGTGACCATGACGGATCCACGAGTTGAGAAGCTCGCCCGGGTTCTCGTGCGCTACTCGCTCGGCCTCCAACGCGGACAGTTGGTGCGGATCAGGGGGTCCGCGCTCGCCGGTCCCCATATTCTCGCCATCTATAGGGAGGTGCTTCGCGCCGGCGCCCACCCGCTCGTCCGGGTCGGTGTCGAGGGGCTCGAGGAGACCTACTACCGCACCGCGACCGACGATCAGTTGCGCTATGTCTCGCCGCTGGACTCGCACGAGATCGAGACTCTCGATGCGGAGGTGTCCGTGCTCGGGGCCTACAACACCCGTGCGCTCACGCGCGTGGATCCCGGCCGGATGCGGATCCGGCGCGAGGCGACCCGGGAGCTCAGCCGTCGGTTCATGGAGCGTGCGGGCAGCGGAGCTCTCCGGTGGTGCCTCACGCAGGCGCCCACCCAGGCGGATGCCCAGGAAGCGGAGATGTCGCTGGCCGAGTACGAGGACTTCGTCTACGCGGCGGGTCGCCTCGACGAAGACGATCCCGTGACGGCCTGGGAGCGGGTGGCGCGCGATCAGGACGCCGTATGCGACCGGCTGGGGCGCATCGGCACGCTACGAATCGTCGCGCCGGACACCGATCTGACCGTGTCCGTTGCCGGACGCCGTTGGATCAGCGCGGCGGGCACGCACAATTTCCCCGACGGCGAGGTGTTCACGGGACCGGTCGAGGACGCCACGTACGGCACCGTGCGTTTCTCGTTCCCGGCGGTCTATGGCGGCAGGGAGGTGACCGACGTCCGCCTCGCGTTCGAGAGAGGACGTGTCGTCTCGGCGGCCGCGGCCAAGGGCGAAGAGTTTCTGCGCGCGATGCTCGACGTGGATGCCGGGGCCAGTGTCCTTGGCGAGTTCGCCTTCGGGTTGAACTACAACATCCAGCAGTTTACCCGCAACATCCTCTTCGATGAGAAGATCGGAGGCACGCTCCACATGGCGCTGGGGGCGGCGTATCCGGAGACCGGCGGGAAGAACAACTCGGGCCTTCACTGGGACATGATCCTCGACCTTCGCGGCAATGGAGCCGAGGTCTACGCCGACGGCGAGATCGTGTACAGAAACGGGCGCTTCCTGACGTAGGACGTCGTTCCCGCAACGCAAGACGAGGGGATCCGTGCGCCTCGGGGTGTCAAGGATCGCGGACGGCCCGGCGATGGCTAGGCGTCGTCGTACGCCCGTTCCACCCGTGCAACAAGATCGGCGAACTCCTGGTGGGTGCGCTCCGCGACCTCATACGCCATTTGGGCATACCAGGGACTCTCCGACGCCTTCGCCTGGACGTTCGAGAGAACTTGTCCTTCCAGTTCTCGGAGGAGCTGGAGCACGTCTTCCTTCGAGAACCGTCCCCATTCGCTGGCGAGGAGCCGGTCGATCAGTTCGTTAAGCGGACGGTACTCGTCCTGGCACACCGTCTCATAGAGCTGCCACAGGCGTTCGTTCACGGCGCACCTCCCACCAGTTCCCAGGCCTCCAACAGGGCGCCCACGCTCCACGCCTGGGCGATGCACCCCCGGGGACTGTGAGGTGAGTCTCCGTCGAAGATCTCGCTCACCGTGCCGAGACCGGCTTCCAGGAGGTGTGCTCGGAACGGGTCGAGCAGCCGGCGCCCCGCGGCGCGATCCCCGGTGAGCCGGACGAGCGCCGTGACGTAGGGACCGAGCCACCACGCCCAGACCGTCCCCTGGTGATACGCCTCGTCCCGGGAGGCCACGCCGCCCTCGTAGCGGCCGTGGTACGCGGACGCATCGGGCGCCAGCGAGCGTAGCCCGAAGGGCGTGAGTAGCCTGGCCGTCACGGTGTCGAACACCGTCCGCGCCGCCGGTCCCTCGAGGAGCGCGTGCGGAAGGGACAGCGCGAGGAGCTGGTTCGGTCGGAGCGACGCGTCCGGTGTGCCGTCTGGCCCGATCACGTCGTAAAGGTACCGGCCCGGCTCGTTGAAGAACCGGCCGATGAACGTGCGGCGCAGGGCGGCGGCGTCACTCGCGTACGTGGATCCATCTTGGCCGAGCGTGCCCGACCATTCTGCCATCAGACACAGCGCCTCGTGCCAGAGGGCGTTGAGGTCCACGGCCTTGCCGATCCGCGGCGTGACGGCCCGTCCACCGTATCGCGCGTCCATCCAGGTGAGCGCGAGCCCCGGCGCGCCGGCCTCCAGCAGCCCATCTGCGGGGTCGACCCGGATGCCGTGGCGCGTCCCGGCCCGGTAGCGTTCCGCGATCTCGCGCAGCGCGGGGAATACGCGCTGGAGCAGTTCGCGGTCCGGGGTACGCGACAAGTAGCGTCCAACGGCGTAGGCGTACCACAGGCCGGAATCCGCGCTCGTGTACTCGGGTGCGCTGCCGTCGTCGAGGAACCGATTGGGCAGCATGCCGTCGCCCACGACACCGGAAAACGAGAGGAGGATCTCCCGCGCGTCGTCGAGCCGGCCCGTCGCCAGTGTCAATCCCGGCAGCGCGATCATCGTGTCGCGCCCCCAGTCACCGAACCAGTGATAGCCGGCGATCACCGACTGACGCGTGGCGCCGCGGACGAGAAACTGATCGGCGGCGAGCACGAGACGCCGAGGGAGGCCGCCGCTCGGGGGGAGCGGGATGGGATCGGGCGGAAGCGCGGCGGCCCGGTGGAGCAGGGCCCGCTGGCGGCGGCGCTCCTCCTCGTGTCCTTGGGGCCGCTCCTCGTCCGGAGCGACGGCGTCGGACGAGGCAATGAATGTCACGTCCCCGCCGGGTTCCAGCCGTGTCTCGAAAGCTCCGGGTACGTAGAGGTCCTCCACGTCATCGAGGCCGCGCTCGCGTTCGGCGCGGTGGAGAAACCTCCAATACCACTCCGGACGCTCGACGAAGGTGGCGCCTCGTGCCGTGAGCGTGTACGGCGTGGCGCCCGGCCATGGTGTCACGCGGATGCCCCCGGCGATCCGGGTCAGATCGAAGCGCCATCCGGGGTCCCCCCGGGTCAGCGCATGATAGTCGCGCTCGGTGAGGTACGGGCGGAACGCGAGGTTGACCGGGCGCGTCCCCCCGAGGGCCCGGTAGCGCACGCACACGGTATTTCGCCCGTGTGGCATCCAGATCGTCTTCTCGATCGTGACGCCGGCGAGCGCGAACGTCCAGACTGGCAGCGTGCCCTCGAGACAAAAGCCCGCGAGATACCGAAATCCCTCCGGCGCGATCGTGCCGTCTTGATACTCGTTGGTGCCGAGTTCGATTGTGCGCCCGTCGATTTCGACGGTCTCGTCGACCTTCGCGACGAGGACGGTGCGGCCGACCGGGGGGGCCAGCGCCGCGACCAGCAGGCCGTGGTAGCGTCGCGTGTTCGCGCCCGCCATAGTCCCCGACGCATACCCGCCGAGGCCGTTCGTGACGAGCCACTCGCGGCGGAGCAGCGCATCGAGGAACCTGAGCAGGGCGGGTGCCAGAACGAGACGGGCGCCCGCGTCAGGAGGATCGGTCACGCTCGCTCCCGTCTCCGGCGAAGCCGGTGGCAATTCGCTAGTGCCCCTCGAGGTAACGTTCCACGTCCAACGCCGCCATGCAGCCCCATGCCGCCGCGGTGACCGCCTGCCGGTAGCGGTGATCGTGGACGTCGCCCGCGGCGAACACCCCGGGGACGTTGGTCATGGTGTGCTTGTGGAGCCGCACGTAGCCCTGCTCGTCGAGATCGATTTGGCCGTGGAACAGCTCGGTGTTCGGGTGATGGCCGATCGCGACGAACATTCCGTCGACGCGGAAGTCCTCGCGCGTGTCGGTCCGGTGATTGTGCAGCCGCAGGCCGGTGACCTGGCTGTCGCCCAGCACATCCTCGACGGTGGTGTTCCAGCGGACCGCGACCTTCTCGTGATGGAGTGCTCGGTCCGCCATGATCTTGCTCGCCCGAAGCTGGTTGCGGCGGTGGATGATCGTGACCCGCGTCGCGAACTTGGTCAGCACCAGCGCTTCTTCCATCGCGGAGTCGCCGCCTCCTACGACTGCGACCTCTTTGCCCCGGAAAAAGAACGCGTCGCACGGCGCGCACGACGAGACCCCGTGGCCAATCAAGCGCTGCTCGTTGGGGAGGTTGAGCCAGTTGGTCGCGGCACCCGTCGCGATGATCACCGCGTCGGCCTGGAGCGTCTGCCCGGCCGCCGTCACCTCGAGCGGCCGCCGCCGGAAATCGACGGCGCTGGCATCGTCGTCGATGAAGTCGACCTCGAACCGCTCAGCCTGGCGTCGCAGCAGTTCCATCAACTCCGGACCCTGGATGCCGTCGGGGAAGCCCGGAAAATTCTCGACCTCGGTGGTCAACGTGAGCTGGCCGCCGCGCTGGGTGCCGGCGACCACGAGCGGACGCAGTTGCGCCCGCGCCGCGTAGATCGCGGCCGTGAGGCCCGCCGAGCCGGAGCCCAGGATGATCACCTTGCGCTTCTCCGCCATTCGACACCTCCAGGCAGATCACACGGATCTGCCCTCCTTTGCAACGTCCCGGGTTCGGTGATTCTTCCCGCGCCGGTCCCGGTTACGACCCCGCAAGCCCGGAACCGCGGCGGCCCCGGCACGCCGGGTGCCGGGCGGAATGCGCGGAACTATCCGACGCCTGCGCGATGGGCTCCCCGAACCCGGTGGTATTGCACGAAGTTTGTTCGCCCGCGCGCGACGATCGGTGCGGACCCGACGATCACCACCGGGTCGCCGGGGCGGGCGAGCTGGCGGCGAGCCAACTCGTGATCGATCACCCGGACCATGGCCTCGGTCGTCCGCTGGAACGGTACCAGGATCGGATGTATCCCCCAGTAGAGGCTGAGAAGTCTCGCGACGCGCTCGTCCTCGGTGCACGCGACGACAGGTGCTCCCGGCCGCAGTTGGGAAAGTGCACAGGCCGTGCGCCCGGTGGTCGTCACGGCGACGATCATCCGCACGCCGAGCTCGTCCGCGAGTCTTTGCGCGGCGCCGCCGATTGCATGAACCACCCGCGGCCGGGGCGGCGTGCTCGGTCGACCGAAGCGGGTCGCGGCCTCGATCTCGCGGGCGATGCGGGCCATCACTTGCACCGCTTGAACGGGGTACCGCCCCATCGCCGTCTCGGCGGACAGCATGACCGCGTCTGTACCGTCCAGGATCGCGTTCGCGACGTCGGAGGTCTCCGCGCGCGTCGGACGCTCGTTCCGCACCATCGATTCGAGCATTTGCGTGGCTGTAATAACCGGGACGCCCCGCTCGTTGGCCGCGCGGATGATGCGCTTCTGGAGGAGCGGAACTTCCTCCGGCTGCAGTTCGACACCAAGATCGCCGCGCGCGACCATGACGGCGTCCGACTCCTCCACGATCTCGTCGAGGTGGTCGACCGCCTCAGGCCGTTCCAGCTTGGTGACCAGCGGCACCGATCGCCCGAGCCGCCGCAGGAGGTGCCGCGCGCTCCGAAGATCCGCGGCGCTTCGCACGAAACTCAGCGCGACGTAGTCCACGCCGTACCGGAGGCCCGCCCTGAGGTCGGCCACGTCCTTCGGGGTGAGCGCGGGCCCGCGCAGCCGGACTCCGGGGAGGTTGACACCCTGGTGCTCGTAGAGCGTCCCGCCTTCGACGACGCGGCAGTCGACCTCGCTGCCCCGTCGTTGTACCACGGTGAGCTCGATCGTGCCGTCGCGAAGCAGGATGCGCTGGCCGTGCCGCACGACGCGTGGGAGTCTCGGAAAGGCGACGTGGATCCGCCGCGCGTTGCCGACGATCGCCTTCGTCGTCAGCGTCACGGCCGCACCCGGGAGCAGCCGCACCGGATGGACCAGCCGTCCCACGCGAATCTTCGGCCCTTGCAGGTCCTGGAGAATGGCGAGCGGTGCCCCGGTCCGGTGAGCGAGCCGTCGCAGCCGCTCGATGACGCGGCGGTGGTCCGAGCGGGTGCCGTGCGAGAAGTTGATTCGCGCGACGTCCATCCCCGCCGCGAGCAGGCGCGCGAGCACCGCTTCGTCGCTGCTCGCCGGACCGATCGTCGCGACGATCTTCGTACGGCGGGCGCCGGCGAATCGCGCCGCCGGGGATCGCGGCACCGGCTACGGCCTCCTCGGCGGTGCCGGAGACGGTTCCCCGGGGGGCGCCGGCGAGGCCGCCCGGGCGCCGATGATGCGGCTTTCCACCCGGCGGTACTTGGGGGATCCGCACGTCGGACAGACGTCGAGGGCGTAGAGACAGTCCAGGTAGCACAGCACCGCATGCGCGAACGACGCGTGGCTCCACGTGAGCGGGGACACCGATAGCGGCGTGCCGTCGTGAGGGTGGACCTGCTCCGGCATCACTCCGCTCGGCAGCGCGCGGGAGGCGGCCCACCGGATGAGCTCGAGTGGGTGCGCCAGGTGCTCGATCGACTTGGCGCGCGCGACGTACCACTCCGCCAGCCACAGCGTGCAGAGGATCCACGGATTGCCGGGGACCGGGCCGGTCTCCTTGCTGATCTGCTGATAGTAGTCGTCTTCGTATCGGGCGATGCCGCCGACGCCGGTCTGGATGCGCAGCCGGGTCTCGACCGCCTGCATCGTGCTGACCAGTTTCGGATCGTCCGGCTCGAGCATGCCGAACGCGAACAGGCCGTACAGGCTGGCGTCAATCGTGAGGTCGAGCGTCTCGCCCGATGTGCCTGGCACGAGCGTGCGTGCGAACCGGTTTGCCTCGGCGCTCCAGAGGTGGGCGAGCACGCCCGCGCGGACCGCGTCCGCCGCCGTGCGATATCGAGCCGCATGATCGGTCTCGCCGAATGCGGCGGCGAGATCGGCGGCGGCCTCGAGTCCTCCGTACACCGAGCCGCAGGTAAAGGCATGGACACCGTGCCGCTCCTCCCAGAGATCATACGAGGGGCGGGGAAGGCCGGTGGCGGGGTCGCGAAACTCGGCGAGGAAGTCGGCCGCGGCCTTGATCAGCGGCCGGTAGAGCGGCTTGATGAACTCCACGTCGCGGTTCGCGGCGAAGTGCAGCCCCAGCGCCCAGACGACGAGCGCGGTTTCGTCCTCCTGAATGGGGAACTGGCGCGTATTGTTGAGGATCCACGGATGCCACGACGAGCCGACGGATCGGTCGGGGTTGTACTTGTGTAGCAGGAAGCCTTCCCTCGTCATCACCGCTGCGCAGAACCGGTAGAATGGCCGCGTCAGGTCGTTGTACCCGGCCATGTCGAGCGTCTGGGCGACCAGGGCGCCGTCCCGCGGCCACATGTACCCGTACGTGTCTCTGCCAAGCCGCAGAATGTCGGAATCGGTGCTCGCGATGATCGCGCCCCGATTGTCGATTTGCGTGCGCGTGATCAGCAGGCTTTGCTTGAACCGCTCGACCACGTCGGGCGGAAGAGGTCCGAAGTCCCTCGCCTCCTTGTTCACCCACAGCGTCCAGTAGTCGCGCGTGCGCTTGAGGAGGGCTTCCGGTGTGCGGGCCAGCACAAACTGGTTCAGGCCCCGCACCTCTTCGTACGCGTTGCCCACGAGCAGCCAGTGGTAGGCGACCTGTTCGCCGCTGCCGGGTACGGTGAGCGAGATTCCACCCGTGCTGTCCACCGAGCCCTGGGCGATCGGGTTCATGCCCAGCACGCCGTCCTCGGCGTCCCGCCAGGTGCCCTCGCGCTGCTGCCACTCGCTGATCCCGACCGCGTACTGTCCCCATCCGTGACCGGTCGGGCTGAGCACGTTGGCATGGAACCAGCGGAGGCCCTTATAGTGGAAGAGCCCCTTGCTGGTAGGATCGTAGTACGCCGTGTCTCCATATGCTGTGCCGCTGATGTCCAGGTCGTGATGGCAGAAGACACGCACCTCGCGGGGCCCGGGCGCCGTGTTGCCGATCGTGATGCGGCGGACGAACGCGTTGATGTGGAAGTCCACGCACTCTTGCAGCGTGAGACGGATGCCCAGGCCGGCGTGCTCCAGCCTCACGTCCGTGACGAGCGTCTCTGGCAGGTACTTGAAGGTGCCCTGCCAGCCTTCGTCACCGACCCACGCGAAGCGCCCGTCCACCCACAGGCCCAACCGACACTGGTGGCCGACGAGGTGGTTTTCGCCGCCCACGTACGGATAGTACAGATCCACCAGGCGGTGCTGGAGGTCGAAGTTGATCTGCATCGTGCCATTGCCGATGGGCAGATCCCGGGGCATGCGCCACCTCCTGGACGGTACTCTTCGCCGCCGGTCCGTCCGTTTCCGACCCGCGGCCCCGCCGGGAGAGATTCCCTCCGGCAGGCCGGAGGAGGACATGTGGATCGGATGCAATTCTGGAGGGGACGCCGGCGCGACGCCCGTAGCTGTGCGCGGGCCCGGCCGAGGCAGACGTCGGCGACTTCGCGAGGTGGTGGGTATGGCAATCATGGCGATCAGCGTGACGCCGATCGGGACCGGATCCCCGAGCGTCGGCCGTTACGTGGCCGAGGCGATCCGCGTCATCGAGGCGAGCGGTCTCAGGTACGAACTGCGGGCGATGCATACGGAGATGGAGGGCGAGCTCGCGGCGCTTCTCGTCGTAGTTCCGCGGATCCACGAGGCGTGCTTCGCACTGGGCGCGTCCCGCGTCTCCACGGTGATCAAGATCGACGATCGGCGCGACGCTCCCTCGTCCATCGCGAGCAAGGTCCGCTCGGTACAGCAGCGCCGGAGCCGGGCGTAGCACGCGGGTCGCGGTTCTGCGGGCTTGGGGCGATGATGCGGCGTCTCCTCGACTGGTTCGACCGGTGGTTCGTCCGCCGATATCAGATTCGTCCGGTCGGGCAGGGCGGGTTTATTTTCCGGCTCGGCCTGGTGCGGCATCGGGGTCCGCAGATCGTGCTTCAAGACGGCACGGTCGTCAACCCCGGTGATCTTGTCGGCGAGCTGCACATGGACAACCAGCGCGCCGCGGCCCTCCACGACGAGGGCAAGGGCGGGCTGCGGTTCCGTAGGGAGGTGTTCCGGCTGTTGCCCGTGCTTGGCGCTGACCTCGCGGCCCGACCCGAGTACCGGATGGTCAATGCGGTCTGTGGCGCGAGTCTATTCTGGTTCGAGGCGCGGCGGGCCGGGTTCGAGCCCCGGCCTCTGCCCAGGTTCACGCGGTGGTGGCTGGGGTGGTGGGAGCGGTATCTGCTGGCGCAGTATCATCCCGAAGGGAAAAGGCGTCTCGAGAGTGGCACGCGAACCGAGCTGCGACAGGTGTGGATGAGCCGGAAGACCCTGCTCGGCTACGCCGCACGCGCCGCCGCGAAGAGGGGCGACGTGTCCCCCGCAGTTCCACAACTCGAGCCAGCGGACGGTGCCCCCAACTCCGGAGGCGAGAACCTACCGCCCCACGAAACCTGAGGCCTGGACGCGAACCCTCGGGGAACGCCGAGTTCCGTGCACACGGGAATGAAAGTGCGTACCGATCGGACCCGCCGGCGCTCGCGCCGCGGTCGTGGAACGCGCCGGCCAGCAGCCGAACGATCGCGAGAGCGGAGACCCGTTGCCGGTCGGTGAGCACCCCGCCGGCGGTCGAGGCGGCTTTCATGCGAGGACGATCCGCGTGGCGCCGCCTGCCTCACGCGCTTCCGTCGAGGAGCACCCGTAGGGGGACGATTTCGAAGCCGAGCCGGCGGAGACCCGCGATCATCTCGGGGAGCGCCGCCCGGGTCTCGACGGGTGTCGTCGGATGGCCGCCCCGGTCGTGCAGGTTGACGATGGCCCCGGGATGCGCGTGGTGGACGACGTGCACCGCCATTTGTCTCGCCGGCGACGCGGTGCGCCAGCCTTCCGAGCGGACGGACCAGAGAACGCGCACTTCACCGATCCGGGCGGCGTGCACGTACGCAGTCCAGTTGAACGTGCCCCAGGGAGGCCGAAAGTATCGCGGCGCGGTGCCGAGCGCGTCCGCGATCGCGGCCGCGCCTCCGTCGACCTCGGCCACCGAGGCACGGGGCGCCAGCGTCCACAAGTGCCGGTGCCTGTATGTGTGATTGCCGATGTCGTGCCCGGCGTCCGCGGCCCACCGCGCTACGGCCGGATGCGCTTCGACCTGCCGGCCCACCATGAAGAATGTGCCCAGAGCCCCCGCTGCGGCAAGGGTGTCGAGAATCCGCGGCGTGTGTTCCGGGTCGGGTCCGTCATCGAACGTCAGCGCTACCATCGGGCGCCGAGGGCCGCGCTTCACGACCCCCACCTGCAACCCGCCGGCCACTGCCTGCGTTCCGATCGTGTACGCGGCCGCACCGGCGAGCGCGGCCGCGGCGACGCTCAGGCCGACAGACGCGAGGTCACGCACGCTCAGCCTTCGACCAGATCCGAGCGCCAGCGCACAGACGTCCCCGCGGCGATCAGCAGGAGCCCACCGCTGAGGTAGAACGGCGAAGATGGGTTGGCCCACTGCCAGAGGTAGCCGCCGACGAGCGGGCCGATTACGCCGCCCATGCCTTCGATCGTCATCGCGACGCCGAGCCCGGCCCCCCGCACGTCGTCCGGGAGCAGGCGGAGCAGGATGCTGTTCCAAGCCGGGAGGATGAACGCGTATGCCACCCCGATCCCGATGAAGTCCAGCATCAGCAGCCACAACCGGTGGCAGAAGGGAAGCGCGAGCAGGAGCAGTGCGACGGCGCTGAGCCCGACGCTGTAGGTCCGCTGGCGCCCGAGGCGATCGCCCAGGTGGCCGGCGCGCGCCATCAGCGCGAGCGCGGTCCCCGGGCCGAGCAGCAGCAGCAGGAACAGCTCGTGCTCGTCGAGCCCGCGCACGAATTCGAGATACGGGACAATGATCGGAACCAGGACCCCCGCGGCGATGATCTGCGGAATCAGGGTGGTTGCGAGCGCTGCGAGGGCCCGGACCACCGACGGCACGAGCTGTCTCGGCGACACGTGGGGCAGCGGGGTTTCGGTCTCCGTGGTGGGGAGCCGTAACCCCAAAAGCGCGGCCGCGAGTAGCGGGAGGACGAAGACCCCGAGCGAGATCGGATGGGCCGCGCGGCTGATGAGCGTTGCGAGGCCGATGCCGGCGGCACCGCCCATGAACCACGTCGAGAACACCCTCCCGAGGACCCCTCCCACCGCCGGTCCGGCATCCCTGGTCAGTCGGGTCAGCGCGGCCGGCCACAACGGGGATGCCGCCGCGCCCATCAAGGCGAGCGCAACGAATATCTCCCACGTGCTGCGCGCTGTCACGAGGCTGACGAACGCCGCGAAGTACATCCAAAAGCCGTACAGCAGCATCTTGCGAGTCCCGAGCCGGTCCACCATCCAGCCGGCCAGGAGCTTGAGGGCGACTTCCGCAAAGAAATAGGTGGAGATCGCCGCCCCGGTCGTCCCCATGGGCCAGCCGAAGCGCTCGGTGAGTATCGTCGGCAAGAGCACGAACAACAGGGCGCCGTGGACGAACTCTACGAGGGCTATCGAGACGGCCAGCAGCCCGGTTTCGGTCTGGAGCATCAGGGCGTGATGGAAGGGAACACGAGCGGCTTCGCAGCGGCGGCCTGCACCGCCCGGGCGCCGAGCTCGGCCAACTGAGCGACCACGACTTCGACCGCGTCCGGGCGGCCGAGGTCGGCCGCCGCCGCTTTCATCGCTGCGAGACGCTGGGGAGAGGTCAGCAACATCTCGAGCGCCGCGCGGAGCTCGTCCGGACGCTTCGGCGCGAGCGCGGCGCCGTGATCGAGAAGGAACCGCGTGTTGCCTTCTTCCTGGCCGGGAATGGGACGGTAGATCAGCATCGGCATGTGCTTCGCCAGCGCCTCGCTGACGGTGACGCCGCCGGCCTTCGTGATCAGTACGTCGCTGACCGTCATCAACTCTTCGACGTTGTCCACGTAGCCGAAGACATGAAACCGATGGGGAGAGTCGCCGGCGCGCGCACGCACCTGATCTTCGAGCCGACGATCGTAGCCGCATACGACCAGCACCTGGAGCGGGCGGGGAAACCGCGCAAGGACGCGCACGACTTCTCCGACGCCTCCGAGCATCGCGTACGCGCCCGCCATCACGAGGACGACCGGCACGCCCGCTTCGAGCCCGAACTTGGGTGAGAGCGTCGCGCGGTCGAGAGGCCGCGCGAACTTCCGCTCGATCGGAAGACCCGATACGACGATCGACTCCAAGTCGATGCCGCGTTCGATCAGGCCGTCCCGGACGAGCGCGTTCGGAACGCAGTACCGGTCCACCTTCGGATGGATCCACTGGCTGTGTGTCACGTAGTCGGTGATAACGGTGAGACAGGGGACCGTGGTCCGGCCGGCAATCTTAAGATCCGACATCGTCCCCGCAGGTGTGCAGTGCACGCAGCACACGACGTCGGGGCGCTCGGCCGCGAGGTAGCGGTCCAGGCGGTCCATGCCCATGCGGTTGATCGCACGCTGGACGAGGGAGTCCGGGCGGATGTCTCCCGTCAGTTTATAGAACATGCCGTACATCACCGGCGCCCGGCGCACGCTCTGGATGTACGAGAACTTCGTCACCGCGTCGAACACGGGGTGCACGAACCGGACGAAGTAGTCCACCATCTCCGCGCGGCCGCCGGTCCGAGCTTCCCATTCGGTGGCGATCGCTTCGCCGGCACGTTTGTGGCCCCCGCCGTAGTTGCAGGACAGGATGGAGAGACGCATTCGAGTCACCAGCGCGGGCTTCCCTCTCCGGTTCGAACGGGCTCCGCCCGATGGTGCGTCGCGCCGGCCAGGGCCGGTGGAGCCGGATGAATGACCCGGATCCGGCGCGGTAGTAGCGACAGGTTGAACACCTGCGTGGGGCCGAGCAGGCTTCCGTCCACCTGTGCCTCGCGCCGCTGGTCCAGCCGGATCGTCACCTCGTGGCATCGCTGCACGCTGAGTTCAGGGACGGGGAGGCGGCGGAGGAGGCGCGCCGTCTTGCGGAGCCGCCGTCCGCCCAGGTCTTGGAGCAGGTAGAGATCGAGCAGCCCGTCCGAGAGGCTCGGAGCCGGCAGCGCCTGCAGGCGTTCCCCGTACATGCGCCCGTTGGCCGCTGCGATCATGAGCACTTTCCCCCTGAAGACGTGCTCGCCGATCGCGATCTCCGCCGAGAACGGATCGAACCCGGACGACAGCAGCAGCAGCGCCGCGAGGTAGTAGACCGACCGGTTCCGCGCGAGCCGGTAGCGGGCGCGCAGCGTGTTGACCATCTTGACCACCTGTACATCCGCGCCGAGCCCGAAGATGTGGAGAAAGTGGCGGCCGTTCACGACGCCGACGTCGATGGTGTACTCCCGTCCCTGGGACAGGATCCGCACGGCCTTCTCCGGATCCTTGGGGATACCGAGTGATCGCACCACTTCGTTGCCGGTGCCGCACGGAACGATGCCGAGCGGCAGTGTCGACCCGCTGTTCAGGATGCCGTTCACCGCTCCGTTGATTGTGCCGTCGCCCCCCAGCACGACCACGCGATCGAACTTCGACCCGTCGCGCCGGAGAGAAGTGGTCAGCAACTGCGCGGTTGCTTCCGCCGTGGGAGCTATCAAAAGGTCGTATGTCCGTCCGGCACGCCTCAGCGCGCTCGTCACGACCGGGAGCGCGTCGCGGCTCCGTCCGCCGCCGGAGCGGAGGTTCGCGACGATCAGTGTCGCCGGCATCCCATCACTCCTTCGTCGTCCGCGGGGTGATGCGATGTGTGCGGTTGTTGACAAGCGTCCATCGCGACCGTCTCATTATCTCCAGAATGCCCTGAGGTGTCAAACCGCCGTCAGTCTATCTTCCGCGCGGCGCCGCGTAACTCCCCCTTTTGATCCGACGCCGATGCCGGAGGAAACGATGGTACTGCGTAGAACCTCCGAACGGCTGACGGCGTCGCTTCGCGACGTCGCGGGGCGGATGTTGGTGGGGGGTGCAGCTTGGCGTACGCTGGAGGTGCATCGGAATTTGGGCCGCGGCCCGTCGCGATGGGACACCGGGGCATGGTGGCCTCGGCAAATCCGCTGGCCACGCAGGCCGGGCTGAGGATGCTCGCCGCCGGCGGTAATGCCGTGGACGCGGCGATCGCAACCGCGGTGGCCGTCACGGTGGTCGAACCGTACTTCTCCTCGGTCGGTGGCATCGGACTTGCGGTGCTGTCGCTACCGAGTGGAGAGACGCGCACGCTCAACTTCATGGGACGTAGCCCTCGCGCGGCGCGTCCCGACTTGTTCGACGAGCGCACGCAGGATCTCGGAATCCTCGCGCCCATGGTGCCCGGGAATGTCGCCGGGTGGGCGCGGCTCCACGACGAGTACGGGAGCCTGCCGCTCGCGCGCGTGCTCGAGCCTGCAATCGAACTGGCCGAACGTGGCGCGCCCGTCACCCTGTTCGATCACGTCCGCACCACGCAGATGGTGGACCGTCTCGCGCCATATCCGGACGCCGCGCGCACGTTCCTCAAAGACGGCCGGCCGTACCAGCCCGGCGACGTGTTGCGCCAGCCAGGGCTCGCGAGCACGCTTCGCACGCTTGTGGCGGAAGGATGGATGAGCTTCTACCACGGCAGTCTGGCGCACACCATCGCGGCGTATTTCGCCAAGCACGGGGGGCTCGTCACCGCCGAGGATCTCCGGACTTATCCGGAGACGATTCGATGGGAGGAGCCGATCACCGCCGCCTACCGAGGGTACCAGATTCGAACCACTCCTCCACCCAGCAGCGCCGTGCAAGTGCTTCAGACGCTGCGGATCCTCGAAGCGTTCGATCTTCCCGGTCGGGATGCGCTTGGCGCGGACAATCTGGCCGTGATCGCGGAGGCGATCCGCCTCGCGCGGATGGACGCGGCGACCCACGTCGCCGACCCCGCGTTTGTCGACGTGCCGATTGCGTGGATGCTTTCGGACGGGCGCATCGGAGAGTTGCGCGCGGAAGTGGCAAAGCGAATCGAGGCGGCGCGCGGTCGCGCCGGATCCGGCGGTGCGCGGCCGCCCGTCCGCCGTGCGAGGAAGGCGCCCGAGCGCTCGACCACGCACCTCGCGGCGGCCGATGCCAATGGGCTCGCGGTCAATATCACCCAAACCATCGGAAGCGGGTACGGATCGGGCGTCGTGATCGGCGACACGGGGATCACGATGAACAACGGACACCACTGGTGCACACTGATCCCAGGTGATGCGAAGGTCATCGCGCCCGATAAGCGGCGCGAGTCGCCATCCTCGCCCGTGCACGGGTTCGGACTGCATGGCGCGCCGGTTGCGCCCACTCACTCGTTCGGGATCGACCCGCTCGGGCCGGCGCACGCCGCTCGCGGCGGGCGGATCGCGTTCATGATCGGGACGCCGGGCTCCTACGGCATCCCGCAGACGACCGCGCAGGTCATCGTCGGTCTCATCGACTACGGACGCAACATCCAGGACGCCATCGCCGCGCCGCGCTTTCGATGGAAGGACGACGTCGGCGACCCGCTGCCGCCGGAGGTTCTGCTCCTGGAGAGGCGGTTCCCCGCTGCGGCGCGCCGGACCCTGACGTCCCGCGGCTACACGATAGAGACGCTGGAGGACTGGTCGGCGCGAGTCGGCGGCGCCCAGGGCATCGTGTTCCGCGATGACGGCTGGCTGCAGGGCGGAGCCGATCCGCGGCGCAACGGCTACGCGATGGGCTGGTAGGCACGCCGTACGACGATGGGGGGATCACGATGCCCGTAACCAGTTGGGGGCTCTTCGTTCTAGGGATCTATCTGATTATCGTCGGTCTCGAAAGGTATGGGTACTTCTTCGGGCTCGCGCAACTCACGCCGATCCTGGCGCTGGTTGCCGGTATCCTGCTCGTCGTCGAAACCTGGCGGCGCTGACCGGACGGGTCCCGATGCGACCCGGCATCGCCCCCGCTGACGAGGCTTCGGGGTCCGCGGGTGAGGCCCCCCTGTTGTCGCCGCTGCAGGCCTTTTGTATACTTGCGATGCAAGGCGGGCCGGCGTAGCTCAGTGGCAGAGCAGCGCACTCGTAATGCGCAGGTCACCAGTTCAAATCTGGTCGCCGGCTCCAGTGAAATATGGAATTCTGAACACCCGCTCAGCGCCTTCGAAGTTCGAAAAAGAGCCGTTGCAAAAACGAATCCTCATACGTTTTCGACCAGTCATCAAAACTTCTCGATGTGTGTTCGTCAGACATAAGCGGAGATTTCCGTCTTGACACCGGCACTCCTCTCATCAGAGTGCCAGTCCGGTTTCTTCCATTCGGAAATCCCTCTCCGCCGAGGCCCGCCAGCCCGTCTGCGCCCGGCTGGGCCCCTCAGCACTCAGCGTGGTCGCACCCGCTGGCGATCCACGAGATTCCTGTCGTATTGTCAAATCGGAAATCTGAG
>DASPUZ010000154.1:0-2995 GCA_035622635.1 bacterium
ACCGCTACGCCACGGTGGTGCTCGACCCCCAGCGCAAACGCGTGCTCTGGGTGGGCAACGGACGCAGCCGCGAGGCCGTCCGTCCCTTCTTCGAGCTATTGGGCGGCGAGGGCTGCGCGCGGCTGGAGGCCGTCGTGATGGATATGACCATGGCCTACGAGGAAGAGGTGCGCGCCCATTGTCCGCATGCGGTCATCGTCTACGATCTCTTTCACGTCGTCGCAAAGTACGGGCGGGAAGTGATCGACCGCGTCCGCGTCGACGAAGCGCACCGGGTGCGGCAGGACAAAGCGGTCCGGAAGGTAATCAAAGGGGCGCGGTGGCTCTTGCTCCGCAATCGCGAGAACGTCAAGACCGAAGATCGGGTCCGCCTGCAGGAGCTCCTGGCGGCCAATCGGCGGCTCGCCGTGGTCTACGTCCTAAAGGACGATCTCAAGCACCTCTGGGACTACACTTATCCGGGCGCCGCGATGCGCTTCTTCGCCGGTTGGTATCAGCGCGCCATTCGTAGCCGAATCAATCCGCTCAAAGCGTTCGCCCGCCAACTCAAAGCGCGATTGCCGGGGATCATCGCGCACTGCGCATTCCCTTTGCACACGAGCATCTTGGAGGGAATTACCAGCGCGCCAGGCTAAACCTGGCGCGTCCAGCGGGTGCGATTCCCGC
The DNA here is from genome assembly GCA_035622635.1 of bacterium. Taxonomy (GTDB): domain Bacteria; phylum Sysuimicrobiota; class Sysuimicrobiia; order Sysuimicrobiales; family Segetimicrobiaceae; genus JAJPIA01. Next base: position 667 of record DASPUZ010000154.1, read on the forward strand.
CCCGGCAAGGGCTAGCCATCCACCGGGAACCGAGTCTTGGGCTCATGGAGGTAACGACATGGGCTAAGCGTAGACAGGGCGACGTCCAGGCCGTACTGCAAAGGAAGCGATTGAGCCTCGTGACTTCCTAATCCGGGGGCCGACACGGTTGTTATCGTGGAAGGCAACAGTAGGCATCCGTTATGGCGAGGGTGCCGGAGACCCCGGCGGGGTCTGAGAGCACGGCACGGACGGAGACGGACGCGTCAAGGGACCTGGGAGATCCACCGCGATCTTGATCGAGAGGATCGAGTATGCCAATCGTGATGGTTCGTCCGAAGAGAGGCAAATGTCGCGGTGGAAGTCGGACCCGCTGGTAGTACTCCGAGCGCGGGAAAGCCGCGTACATGGGGAAGCGGCGGGGCAGAGCGCACGACCTGGTCGGGGGAACATCCCCTCCACACTCAGAGGGAGGATCAGGGTGACCACAGGACTGGCCGGGATAGCGATCAAAACCAAGGCAGACCCGAAGTGCCGCTTCACGTCGCTGGCGCACATTCTGACGCCAGAGTTTCTGAAAGAGACCTGGCAGCAAATGAACCGGCGGGGCGCAAGCGGAGTGGATGGAGAGACATGCGTGCAGTTCGAGCGCGATCTCGATACGCGGGTCGTTCAACTCTGGGAACGGCTCAAGGCAGGGCAGTACCAGGCTCCACCGGTGCGGCGGGTGGACATCCCCAAACCTGGGGACCCGTCAGAATCGCGCCCGCTAGGCATCCCCACGGTGGAAGACCGGTTGCTGCAGCGCGCGGTGGCGCGGATTCTTAGCGCCATCTACGAACAGGACTTCGTGGAGTGCTCGTACGGGTACCGGCCGGGGCGCAACCCGCATCAGGCATTGCGAGTTCTTCGCAGCCACTTGATCGGGGGAAAAGTGCAGTACGTCTACGAGACGGATATTCGCGGGTACTTCACACGCATCAACCACGACTGGTTGCGGAAGATGGTGGCCCATCGCATCGCCGATCCCGTAATCCTGAGGCTTGTGGGCAAGTGGCTCAGGGCTGGGGTGATGCAGAATGGAGTCGTCGTCCGGAACAGGGACGGCGTGTCGCAAGGCAATCCGATCAGCCCCGTGCTCGCCAATCTATACCTGCACCACGTCCTCGACCTGTGGTTCGAGCGACGGTTCAAGCGGGGCTGTCGGGGGACCGCTCACTTGGTTCGGTTTGTGGACGACTTCGTGGTGTGCTTTCAGCATCAGGTGGATGCGGACGCCTTCGGTCGCGACCTGGCGGAGCGGATGCAGAAGTTCGGCCTGGAGCTAAAACCAGAGAAGACCCGCCTACTGCTGTGTGGGCGACAAGCCCGCAATAGGGCTGCTGCGCACGGCGAGAAGCCGGGCACGTTTGAATTTCTGGGCTTCAAGCACGTGTGCGGTGTGGACCGGCGGGGCAAGTTCGCCGTGGTGCGTATTCCAGCACACGACAGCTGCAGGAAGTTTCTGGAGCGCACCCATGAGTGGCTCACGAGCCATATGCACTGGAATCGTCGGGCGCAGCAGGCTCATCTGACGACAATGTTGCGGGGATTTTATCAGTATTTCGCCCTGCACCACTGCGAGCGGAAGTTGGACTGGGTCTGTCACGAGGTCCAGCTCCAGTGGTTAAGAACGTTGCGTCGGCGCGGCCAATGGCACCGGTTGTTCTGGAGCTATCTCAGGAGTCGTTCGTGGTTTGAACTGCCACGCCCAAGGACTCTGCATCCGACGGTCTGAAGAGGTCGAGGCGTGAATGTCGCTCTGGGGAGCCCGGTGCGGGGAACCTGCACGCCGGGTTCTGCGGGGGGAGGACGGCGCAAGGAATCGTCCGAGGCCGTCCTCTACCCACCACAAGATCAAAGTGCTAAAGCGTATGGGGTACGGGTACCGGGACGATGGCTATTTCTTCCTCAAGATCATGGCGGCGTTCCCTGGGATTCCCGAGAATGCCTGATGAACCTTATTTTTCGGACTCCATACACTCAGCACCCGATTGCGAAGCTCCCCCACAGATGCGCCATGCTGAAAATTGAGGATCCTGTCCAAATATTCGTACAGCGAACCACGTATCACCCGGGCGGTCGCGCGGACGTTCGCCATCCTACAACTCCTCGCGACGCGAAGAGAGATGGACGTTGCAACCGTCTGCAAGGCCCGTGTTGCCTCAAGAGTCCTGGGCACCGAAGCAGGGGGTGATGCCTCATAATGGTGGTCACCCAACCTCCGTCCTGGATGCCCTTGTCTTTGTCTTGCCCGCGGCCGCCGCGCGGCGGTGCGACGCCGTCTCGCTCTGACGAGGCTCATGCGATG
>DASPUZ010000155.1:0-13327 GCA_035622635.1 bacterium
CCGGAACAGGTTGAGAGGATGCGGGGCGTCCGGATCGACCGCGGCCAGGGCAGCCTGCACCCGCGCCGGGATGCGCGCGGGGTCCGCGAGCTCGCCAAAGGTGGGCAGGACGATCCCGGCGTCCCGGAATCGTCCCACCGCATGCCCGTACGCGGTCCCATCGACCACTGCCTGCTCGAGTCCGAGTGCTTTCACCGGGAATCTCCTCGTCTTTCCGAAAACAGGAACGTGGCAGAAATTGTTTTCTGCACCAAGGGCCTCCTGCGGGCACAGTTGCGCGACGTCTCTTCCCTCCGAGGCGATCAGCCGTGACGCGCCTGCTCGGTCAGGAAGCCGCCAAATGCTTCAAGGCCCTTCACCAGGCTATCCCGGTCGCCGCTGTACCGCATCCGCAGGTGGTTGGGCGATTCGAAATGGTCCCCGGGCCCGACGAGAACCCCCGTCTCCGCCAGGAGCCTCCGCCCGAGAGTCTCGGAGTCCATGTCCACGTGGTACCTTACGAACGCGGTGTGCCCCGCCACCGGGGGAACCCAGCTCACGAGCGTTTGGTGTGAGGCGATCCAGTCCGCCAGGATCGCCCGGTGCTCGCGGATGACTGACTTGGCCCGGTCGAGGTAGCGGCTGAAGTTGACCGGCTCCAGCGCAAGGGTTGCGAGGTACTCGCCGATCCCGGAGTGACAGAGCGTGGTATAGTCCTTGTCAGCCCAGCAGTCCTCGACGAGCTCCTCAGGTCCCACGAGCCAACCGATCCGGATTCCGGTAATTCCGACCTTCGACAGGCTTCCTGTGCCGATCCCCTTCGCGTACCATTCGATCGGGGCGGCAGCCGGCTCTCCGTCCACTTCGAGCAAGCGCAGGGCGCCATCGCAGAGGAACCACGCGCCGACCGACTCTGCCAGTCCGGCTATCCAGCGCATCTCTTCCTCAGAATACACGGTACCGGTCGGATTGTTCGGGTTCACACAGAAGACCAGCTTTGTCTTTCGGGTCACCAGCCGCTCTAGCTGTCCGCGGTCAAGCCGATATCCACGCTCCTCGTCGAGCCGGCACCGCTTCACGACTGCCCCAAGGCTCTCAGCCAAGCCGATGCATTGCATATAGGTGGGCACGATGGCGACCATCTCCTCTCCGGGCTCAAGGAGCCGGTAGATGGCAAGGAGGTTTGCCTCCGCCGTACCGCTGGTCACCAGGACGTTCCGCTCGCTCACGCCTTTGTACAACGCGGCGATCTGTTTGCGGATGCGCTCCGATCCGTTCGTCATCCCGTAGTTCATGATCATGTCCGGATCGAGGCTCGGGGCGATGTCGCGGAGCTTAAGTTTGGTGATACCGGCGCTCGCGAGGTCGTAGGTGTTAGGTTTCAGCAGCCACCGTTCGAGCTGAAAAGGCTTCAGTTTCACGATAGGTCCTCCTCCGCATCCCAGATCTGATTAGGTCATTCGGTGCGAGATCGAGCACACACCGATGATCGGCACATCTCCACAGGCTGGCCTTGCTAGCCCATCCAGCCGCTGCCCGCGAACTCCTGAACGGTGCTTCCACCAAGCGAGTGAGCGATCCGCCGGCATTGGTGGCTCGACGATTCTTTGACGGGTGCGGATCGTTGTCTGATCACGAAAAAACATCTTCACCCCCCTCACACTCTTCGCATCTCCCTTCCCGCAGTCGTGAGCAATTCGTATCCGCGCTCGCGCAGGACGAGGGTGTCCTCGATCTGCAACCCGCCGAGGCCGAGTTCATAGTAGGGAAGCTCGATGTTGATCACCATGCCTTCCTCAAGCACGGTATCCGCGTCCCCGAGCCGGTGGATGTCTCGGCTCCCGCCGGGGCCGACAAGCAGCGGCGCCTCATACATTTCCAGGCCAATCCCATGGCCGACGTGATGCCGTTGGTAGTGGGGAATGCCATTGTCGCGCACAGCCCTTATCGCGACTTCCGAAAGACGCGCGATCGAGACACCCGGGTTGATGGTCTCCAGCAACGCATCAATGCCAGCTCTGATCGCTCGGTAGTATGTCTCCAATTGCCGTGGGGGATCACCGATTACAGCGGTACGACCGGTATCTGCCCAATACCATTGGTAACGCGCTCCGCAATCTGACCGTATCACATCGCCACGTTGCAACCGATACTCCTCAGAACCTGGGAAACACCCCGCCCCTCTCGCCCCCGCGGACGTCTCGCAATGACCGGGATTGGCCCCCAACAAGACGGTGACTGCCCTGATGGCGCGTTCCAACTCGGCCTCAATCATGCCCGGATACGCACCTGCGAACGCCGACTGCATGCCCGATTCCACCGCAGCGACGGCACGCCGTAACAGGCGCACCTCGTCCTCCGTCTTGACCATGCGGATGGCGCGGAAGAGTTCGCCAGCCGGCCCAAATGAAATCTCAGGCAGGCTTTCTGTGATGCTCTGCCAGCGAGTCTGCGGCATTCCATGCTCATCGAGCGCAACCCGGCCTCGGAGCAAGGCCAAGTCAGTCAGAGCCTGCTTTAGTGCCTCAGCCGCACTGGGTCGATGAATCGAACTCTTTCGGAGTTCCACGATCCGGGCCGGTGCCCCGTCGAGCTCTACCCCGGGCTTGCGTTCCAAATGAAAGGTCCCGTAAGAGTAGATCCGGGATGCATGCGTGGGCCGCTGAGCGATGAAGTCAATACCGTCGATTGGTAGCACCAGCGCTGTCTCGCCTGACTGCGACAGCACACCGTACACCTCGATGTCCTTGAACGTGTACATCGTCCAACTGGCGTAGTCCGTGACATAGGTTACGTTTTCGGCGCTCGACGCGACGAGCCCGTCCAACTGTCTTTCTTTCATCAGCTTCTGGGCACGCTGAAGATTGACCAGCATATAGCGCCCTCCCTCAAGTCTATTGCCTCCTGTTGCGTACCCTGGTGCCACCAAGGTAATGCCTACGTACGTCTTCGTTGTTGAGCATCTCGTCCGCGGGCTGTTCCAACAACACACGGCCTAGCTCAAGGACCACCCCGATATCGGACGAGGCAAGCGCTCGCCGCGCGTTCTGCTCCACCATCAGGATAGTAACCCCGGCCCGGTTGATCGTGCGGATGTGTTCGAAAACGTCTTCCACCATGACCGGCGACAGACCAATGGACGGCTCGTCGATGAGCAGCAGCTTCGGCTTCATGACGAGAGACATCGCCATCTCTACGACTTGCTGTTGTCCGCCGCTCAGGTTCCCGACGTACTCTCGCTCCCGATCGCGCAAGAGCGGAAAAAGGTCGAGCAATTCCGCAATCGTCCTCGCGACACCCTCATGGTCGCGACGCTGATAGGCGCCCATCTCAAGGTTCTCTCGGACGGTCATGTTTGGGAAATTGCATCGTCCTTGCGGGCAGTACGCGATTCCCAGACGAAGTCGCGCGATGCTACTCGTGGCCGTGACATCCCTTCCGTCAAACACAATATGGCCACGCACGGGGCGCAGGATGCCAAACGCAGTCTTGAGAACCGTCGATTTGCCTGCCCCGTTAGCACCTATCAGCGTCATGATCCCGTTATGCGGAACTTCCAGAGTGACGCCATGGAGGATGAGGCTTTCGCCGTACCCCGCCTCGACGCCACGCAGCGCGAAAAACGAGCCGTTCGGCTTAGGGTCAGACTCCGAAATAAGCATCGATCACCCTGTTGTCATTCCGAACCACGTCAGGTGTGCCTTCAGCAATCTTCAGCCCGTGATCAAGCACGACGACACGATGACAGATGTCCATCACCACGTCCATATTGTGTTCAATGAGCAAGAATGTCATCCCCTGACGATTAAGTTCCTGAACATAACCTTTGATGTGGTCAATCATAACCGGGTTCACGGCCGCAACCGGCTCATCGAGAAGAACGATGTCTGGCATGGGCATCAACGCAGCGATGAGAATGAACAGCTTGCGCTGTCCGTACGACAGTGTCCCAATCGGTGCGTCGGCGAATCTGCTCAAACCTATCATGTCGAGCAACCTCGCCGCTCGTCCCTGTGCGTCCGCCTCGGAGTCGCGAATGGCGCGCGTCTTAAAGAACCGAGGCCAAAGCCGATCTTCTTGGTGCTGCTGGATCGCCATGAGCAGTCCTTCCATTACGGACATTGCCCGGAATACGCGTGCATCTTGGAACGTCCGAACGATGCCGAGCCGGGCGATTTCGTCGGGCCGGCAACCTACGATGTTCCGCCCTTTCCATTCAACACGACTGGGAGGCTCGGGATGCAAATACCCCGTGACGCAGTTGAACAGCGTGGTCTTCCCGGAACCGTTGGGGCCGATCAGTCCAACAATCTCCCCGTTGTTGACCTCAAAACTGACGCCATCAACCGCTGCCACACCGCCAAAATGCTTGGCAACCCCGTCAACGCGTAGTAATGTCGGCGCCATTTCCGTCCTTCCCACGCTGCCTGGTCCTTGTCTGCTGGATCCGCTCGGATACCCAGGTTACGATGCCTTCTGGCATGTAGACGGAACCCACGACGATGAGGACGCCGTAGAAGACAAGTCTCCATTCTTGAGCGACACGAAGGTACTCGGGCAGGGCCGTGAAGAGCACAGCCCCGAGGATCGGCCCAAGAATACTTGCCCGTCCCCCAAGGTACAGGATGATGATCAGGTTGACGGAGTAAGTGAGCGCGACCTCAGTTGGACATACTAGAGTGGCGTACGATGCATAGAAAGCTCCGGTCACCCCCGCAATTCCGGCGCCGATGGCGAACGCCAGCAACTTATACTTGAGAAGAGGCACGCCTTCCGCTGCAGCGAGAAGCTCGTCTTCCTTGATTGCTTTCCACGCGCGACCAATGCGCCCACTCGTGACTTGGCGCACCGAGATAAATACTAGGACCGCCAAGCCCAGTCCCACATAGTAATAGTCGGTGAGACTACCCGCCGACCAATGCCACCGACCGAACCCGAAGTCTACTGGGGGCACTCCGGGAAGGCACAACGGCCCGCGTGTGACGTCTTGCCAGCCGAGCGCGACCACGTACGCGATCTGAGCGAACCCGAGCGTTCCCATGGCGAACGCATGTAAGGTGAGCCGGAAGCACGGGATCCCAATGACGGTCGCCGCCAAAACCGCACACACAATCGACGCGAGAGCTCGCAACTCGAAGCCAATGCCCCAGTGGAGCGCCAGCAGTGCAGCGACATATGCCCCGATTCCAAAAAACGCGGGGTGAGCAAACGAGAGGAGGCCGACGCGACCCGCGATGAGGTCAAACCCAAGTGCCAGAGCAACATAAATGAGCGCCGTCACCGCGACTCCAATAGCGTAGTCGGAAGGTATCAACACCGGCCATGCAATCAGCGCGGCTCCGACGATCAGCCACCACGTCAAGCGTCCCGCCCGGCCCCATCCGCCGGGCTGGGAGGTGGAGAACCGCGTCAACGCAGCCATCAAATGCCGACCCTCCTACCGAAAAGCCCGTACGGACGGAAGAGCAGCGTGCCTACCATCAGCAAGAACGACAACACGTCGACGAACGCGGTGGTGACGTACTGAATCGTGAACGATTCGATCTCGCCGAGCAGCAACGCGGCGACGATAGTTGCGTCGAAACGCCCGAATCCTCCCATGATGACCACGACAAATGCCTTGATAATCAAGAGCTGTCCCATTGTGGGGCTAATCGTGACAAGCGGGACATACAGTGCTGCTGCGAGCCCTGCCAACCCCGCCCCGATCGCAAACGTGATCATCGAAATCAATTGAACGTCAATACCAACAGCTACGCAGGCCTCGCGGTTCTGCGAAACTGCGCGCATGCCCTTGCCGATCTTGGTCCGCTGAATGAACTGATGAAGAGCCACAAACGCGACGGTCGTCACGCCGATCAACAGGAGCCTTTGTTCGCTGACATCGAATGACCCGACCCTCAGGATCCTCGCCGACAACGGCGAGAATGCGCGGAGCGGGAACGTCCCAAATGCCACGCTCGCAAGCGCCATCAGAAACACCGAGATTCCGAGCGTCGCCACGAGTTGCGTTTGCCATGGCCGGTGGACGACCGGGCGAATTACGACGAGTTCGAGCAATGCCCCGAAGCAACTCATCGCCAGCACCGTCGCGAGCGCCGCAAGAGTGTACGGCAGCTTCACCAACACAAGCAACATGAAAAAGATATACGCAGCCATCATGTAGAACTCGCCGTGCGCGAAGTTCACGAGCTGCACAATCCCGAACACGATCGCCACTCCGGAGGCGATGAGCGCGTAAAGCGCGCCCAGTGCAAGCCCATTGAGGAATTGGTCGATGATGACACTCAACATAGTTGACATCCTACGTGCGAGCGTCCCCGATGGAATCGGCTTCGCGTCGTGCGATGTGCGAGCGGTCCCATCATGACTTGATCAACTCCACCACGCCTCGTATTTCCTCGTCAGTTAAGTCGGTGACAAACATATGGCCGGGCGCGTGCGTGATCGCAATCTCGGGTTGGCATTCCTGGATCGCAGCCTGTGGCGTCACTCCACACGCCCAGAACATTGCCACCTCGTTGGGAAACAGGTCTATCGGATCTCCCCACTCAGGGTGCGTGAGGTCACGGATCCCGATCATCTTGGGGTCCCCAACGTGCACGGGACCGCCGTGAGCCAGCGGGTATTCTTCGCTAATCTGGGTAGCCAGCTGCACTTTGTCGGACTCAATCGGGCGCATCGACACCACGAGAGGGCCGTGGAAATACCGGCTGGGCACACAGGCAAGACCGGTTCGAAACACCGGCTCATTCTGCCCCAGTTCGATGTTTCGCAACCGGATGCCGGCCTTCAACAACCGGGCCTCCGTGCTGAAGCTACACCCGAGGAGAAACCCGACCATATCTGGCCGCCAGATGTCGCGAATGTCGCCGGTCTCATGATCGAAGCGCCCCTGCACATACACTCGGTACTTGGGGAGATCGGTGCGCAAGTCGGCATCAGGCGCCACCCGACGTGGCACTGGGTCTCCTGGCGCCGTCACATCCAGCAGTGGCATAGGCTTGGGATTGGACAGGCAGAACCTCTTGAAATCCTCGGCAAGCGAACCTGGCAGAATCGCCAGGTTCGCTTGCACATGCCCAAGAGCGAGGCCTGTCGTCAGCCCCACCCATTGCCCCTCGCGTACCAAATCCCGTACATGGCGAGGCGTGGAATGGGCCAAACTCCTAGGTTCGATCATCGCGCGCTCCTCGTTCTATGCAGGGGAGCCACGTTGACGATACTGTCTTCACATCACGGGTCCGATTGGCCGACTGTAATGCACGCAGCCCCCAGCAATCTCCGGTCAGTTTGTGGGCACCGTGGCAAGATTCACGATCTTGCCGTCCACGATCCCCGTGAGGGCCATCGGATAGTGCGCCTGATGGTGGCTATCGAATTGCACGTGCCCGAGCCCGGGTATGTCAAAGTTCACCTTCTCAAGCGCGCTGCGAATGGACGCCGGCGTCACGGGACCGTTGATCATTGAAACGGCTTGCATCAGCGCCTTCGCCCCGAAATACCCCATGCCGGACGGCCGGGTCAACGGCTCATGGTACCTGGCGTTGTACTTATCCTCGAGGTACTTGGACTGGGGAAGTCCAGGTGCCCAGAAGTTAGCTTCCTTGATCCCATCGGCCCAATGCGGGTTGGCTAACAGCTTGAACACTTCGGGAGCAACAATCACGCCTCGCGAATAGACCTTGACATTCGTCAGTCCGACCTCGTGCATCTGGTTGAGAATTTGCGACCCTTCGGGATAGTCGAACGCGATCAGGACACCTTCGGGAGACTCCGCTTTCACCTTGGTCAAGATGCTACGGAAATCAGATTGACCCAACTGGGCGTAGTCAACCGAGACGATCGTAACACCCGGCGTGTTGGCTCGCATCGCATCGACCACGCCACGGCCATAGTCCGTCTGGGCGGCTAGTATGGCAAGGGTCTTCACTTCCTTCGCAATCACACGACGACCAAAGACGACCGCCATGGCTTCGTCGTTCACGTTGAGGCGGAACATCCAGATGTTGCCGCCCACGCCAGCCTGCTCAGTAATCTTGGGGTTGCTGTCCTCAACGGCCAGCATCGGGATTCTCGCGCTCTGAATAATGGGCATCTGCCCCAGCGTTACCGAACTGCAATTTGAGCCAATGATCGCGTCCACGTTTGCCGCGATGAGGCTACGAATTGCATTGATTCCGACACTTGGATCGCACTGGTTGTCGCCAAGGATAGGGATGAATTTGTGCCCATTGACACCGCCTGCTGCGTTTGCCTCATCAAAGGCAAGCGTTGCTCCCTTGTAGACGCCCTGTCCTTCGAAGGCGGCAGCGCCGCTGTAATCCATGTTCAAACCAATCTTGATGGGAGCCGCACCTGGGGCACTGAACCCGGGCCCAACCAAGCTCACAACGCACGCCACGACGAGCGCATAACCTAGTAGCCTCCGGATCGTCATCGGATATGCTCCTCCCCCCAACAGCCTCGAAGCGAATCACACGCGAATTGAAAAAGCCACGCCGATCTCGTGAGGTGCCTGTGCCGGCGCCACGCAGCACCTCCTGCGGATCGCTACCACCGCGCCACGTCCGCCTGCGTCACGTCCAAGTGCGTCACCGGCCGGATCCGTGTCCGTCTGTTCGCCCCCCCATCCTCACCCCCCGCCAGCAGCTGGTCCACTTGCTCCTTCGCCGTCAACCCCGTCTCGGTCAGGTCGAAGAACACCAACATGAACGGCCTCGGATCCCGAGCCTGTTGTTAAGCTCCGCGTGGCGATCATACGCCGACCGACCATGCCTCTCCACGATGGGACCGGTACCACGTCTAGCTTTCCGTTCGCATGGCCCGCCGTCGGCCCGCGGCCACCGGCGTGTCCGGCAGATTCCCGCGCGCGGCGCTGCGCTCGAGCTCGGCAATGAAGATACTTGCAGTTTCGCGGAGATGCCCGACGATCGCGCGGCGTGCGGCCGCTCCGTTCCCGGCTAGACATGCTGCGAGGATTTTCGCATGCCACCGCGTCGACTGCGGGATGTTCCGTTCGGCTGCGATGTACAGACGCACGTAGCGTTCAATGTCCTGTCGGAGCTGCTCGATCAGGCCAACGAGACGGACCGATCCGGACGCTCGGTAGATGGTCATGTGAAACGCGCGGTCAGCGGTGATCCACCTTCCGTGATCGTCCACCGCCTCGCGCATTTCATCCATCAGAGCCCTAAGGTGCGCGCGATCGTCCCCGCTGAGCCTGCGCGCCCCGAGTGCCGCCGCTTCACCCTCGAGAAGGCGGCGAAGGAGGAAGATTTCCCGGATCTCTTCGATGGACAGCTCGGCAACGGCCGCGCCGCGGTACGACTGAATGGACACAAGCCCCTCCGTCGCGAGCTGACGAAGCGCCTCGCGGACAGGCATCGGGCTCACGTCGAACTCCGATGCGAGCTCTTCCACGACGAGCCGCGTTCCCGGCGCCAGGCGACCGGCCACGATCTCCTCCCGCAACTCCCGCGTAATCGCTTCCTGGATGGTCGAGAACTTGGGCATGTCACTCGCTCGGCACGCGACGAACGAACGAGCGACGGGTTCCAATCCGGAGACCCCGAAACTCTCGCGCCACCGCGACGATGCAAGTAGCAGCCGCCTCGACGACGCGCTCGCCCTTCGCCGCCGTCGCGAGCGTCGGGCCGCCGCCGATCCCCGTGTCGGTCTGGGTGCCTCGCCACTCTGTGAACTTCACCGGCGAACCTCCCATGAGGTCCTCCCAGAAGTACTTAGTGTGCGTGCGGATGCCCGGGACGATGCGTTTGAACCACCTGGGGTCGAGGTACCGATAGGTCGATGTCTCGAACTCACGCGCCTGACTTGCGCCGCCCGGGAGCACCGACCGGCGGATTGCCGCAGATTCTTTCTTGACCAAGGCTCAGTAGGACACGCTCGCCAACTCCGCGCAGTGCCCAGGGCAGCCGGGCGGGGCGCCCGTTCCAAGAGTTGCGCATTGCTCTCGCGACAGAAAGTCTTCGCGACGTCCGTGAAGTACCGCCGACAATGCACCGACTCCACAGTCACCGTCCCCCCAAAGAGTCCATATGGGGGCCCGTCGAATCCGTAGTGAATCAGCGAGGCACACACGAGCAGATTCTGCGCCGCTTCCGCCGCCCGTATACACACCGTCTCCGAGAACAGATTGTCCGTATGGACTGGGAGATATCGTCCGTACTGCTCGACGGGTACTGGCGGGAACCACCACCACCCGCCGAGAGGCCCAAGCAGATGCACCGTCGCGGTCATCGCCCACTATTTGATCAAACAAATTTGATTAAAAATCAATTAGCAGTTCCGCGGAAGAGCCCCGATCTCCTGCTAGGCTTTCGACCCGGCAAACCCCACAGTTCACCAGGATAGCGGAACAACCGACCTTCACATACGTTGGCGATATACGGCCCGCGCACGCTGAACTGCATGATGTGTTTCCCCTGCTACGTGAGGTTGATCCGTCTCAATGGGATTTCCGGATTCTGCTCGATCCCGAAGATACCGTGCCGGCCGTAGCGAAACACGATGGTCTTGACACCCTTCTATTGCGTGGCGGCCAAAGGATACCACCGGTACACCGCGCACACTTCCTCAAGTCCTTCGATCAATATTCGCGCCCCATGGGAGACGAGCAAGTTCAGCCAGCTTGCTACGCGCCATTGGGGTCGCCCGCGACGGCCGACAAAATGTCAGTCGTGGCTTGCCGGAGGGTGAACGCGATCCGTTCGTGCCCCCGACGTCGACCAGCCGGCTGGTGTCGTTCTCGTTTCGTCGCCAGGTCAGATCTACTTGGCGATCAGCCGTAGGTCCGCGAGCCGAATACGCATTGCGGCAGGGGTGACGCGGAATTCCTCCGCCAGCCGCCGGACGAGCTCGTCTTGCGATGCCTCGCGAACGGGTCCGAACCTGTTGCGCCGACTAGCAAACCACCGGTGTCGTACCTCGTCGAGAGGCATCAGAAGTTCGGCCGCGAACGCGCGCGCCTCGCCCTCGTAGATCGTGCGCCGCTCTTCACGAAGCCCAATCTGCGCGGCACCCGGCTGGGTACTCTCAACAAGTTGATGGCCCAGGATGACGTGCCCCAACTCCTCTGACAGCACCCACCGTTTCTCCTGGTCCGAGGAAAACCGCCAGCGGAGATTCAGGATGATACACCGCTGGCCCGCAATGTGCCCGATCGTCCCCCTGACGCCGTCCGGGAGCGCTCGTTCCACAATGGGGACGGCCGCCCGCTGGATGATCGTCTGAATGTCAACAGGCGGGTACGCACGGGTGAGCGCCAGCAACGACCGTGCTCGGTTCCGGGCGAATTCATACCGACCGGCTGGCTCTGGCGTCGGTCTCCCCCCTTATCGTGCCCTTCTGTCCCGGGGTGAATTCCCGCTGTCAGTATGCCTTCCTGTGCTAGGGCTGCGTCCACCCCGTTGCAACGCGGCATGCGGGACTTCTCGAGTGCGTCAACGCGCTGTCACCCGTATCGCATGAAGACATCTTTAGTTGATTGTCGGAAGTTTCTTGCGTTGGCCTGTGCAGTCCTGTTCGGCGAGGATCGCATACATCGCTGCTTTTGGCAGGCACGTCAGGGCTGACTTCCATTCTCCCCGGCCTACCGTCCCCGGCCATGGCGATCGCCGTATCTAGGAGGTGCACCGGCACATCGCGCGTTTGTCGGCGAGCTTGCGCGGGCGTGGCCTCGGGAGAACAGTATCGTCCGAGTGCGGTCCATCCCGGACGGCATCGCGAGAGCCCTCCGAATGCACGCGGACCGGCTTCACACCGCGACGCGCGTGTTACCAGTTTTGCTTCGTTTACGCGGACCAGGCCAATCGGACTTCGAACGGGATATGTCAACGGATCGGGTACGAACCAGTCTGTGATGTCGTGGAGTATCGCTTCTCGTGCGAGGGCTAGCGAACTAGAGAGGCGACCGCTTCCACGACGCGCGGATCGACAGGAAGCAAGGGGTCCTCGTAACCTCTGAGGATCGCGCCTTGCGACGACGTGTCAGGCGCGTACCGCAGGGCGTGGTTCATGCCGCCAATCACGACGAACCGCGCGGATCGGTTGGCGTGATACAGCGCCTCTGCGTCGGCCATGCCGACTTGCACGTCGGCAGTGCCTTGAACGATGGTCACCGGCAGGCGGACCTTCGTGATCTCCACAGCGGGGTCGTATCGAAACCATGAGATCAGATATGGCTGGACTGACGGCCGAAACAGAGGAGCGAGTTCCGGTGGTACATCGGCAACGGTGTGACCCTCCTGCAACTGGGCGATGATGGCATCGGCCTGGGCGTACAGTCCGGGCGCGAGCCTCGGCTCGAGCTGTTCTCGCAGGATGGCCGGCCCTGGCCGTCCTGCGCCCTCGAGGCTGACGAACGCATCGGCCGGAGCCCGCTGCACAGCGATCATACCGATGAGTGAGCCCTCGCTGTGCCCGGCCACCACGATCCTTGAGAAACGTCTGTCACCGCGCAACTGGCGGAGCCACGCGGCTGCGTCGTCAATGTATGTTTCAAAGCGCAGATCCCGCTCCGCCGTCATCGCCCCGGCGCTCTCGCCGACGCCGCGCTTGTCGTAGCGGACTGAGGCGACGGAGTCGGCTGCGAGCGCCGAAGCCAGCCGTTCATACGTGTCGCTTCGGAGCTGACCGCTGTTGCCGTTGCGATCGGTTGGCCCGGAGCCCGGGATGATCAAGACGACCGGTGCCGGCGTCTCTGACGCGGCGTCCAGAGTTCCGTAGATCACTCCGGTTGCGGTTTGCAGCCGTATGTCGAATGAGCTGGCTCGGGCGGCGCGGGGAAATACCACCGCTGCCAACGTGCCTCCCAGAGCACACAGGAGCGCTCGGCGCATCATGCGTGTCAACGCCCCCCCGCAAAGGTCGCCGCCGGCAGGTCTTCGCCGCCGTGCCGCAGCTCTACTGCGGGAACCAGCGCGCGGGCCACGCGCCCGGGCGGCCGAGCCGCGTGCCGAAACCCACACCCCGGATCGAGTCGCGCCGCAATCTCGTGGAGCGCCCCGCGGTCGTGCGGATCCCAAACGCCGGAGAACCAAGAGGATCCGACATGAGCATCGGATCCCAGGCTTGGAGCGTGGCGACAAGTCGAATCACATGGCTCCCTTGCACTCGATTCTCGACGGGTCGCCCGGCTATCTCCAGTATCCGCCGATCCACACCCAGCCGCCGCCTCGCACGACCCACCGGCCCGGCGCCCAGACAGCGCGAGGCCACGGACGCCGTGCCCAGTAGCCGCCCACCCAGACCCAACGAGCACCTGCCCAGCGCCAGTATCCGCCTATCCACACGGCACCGACGAACGGAGGCGGGCCGGCGACCTCGG
>DASPUZ010000156.1:0-3270 GCA_035622635.1 bacterium
TACAGATCGACAGGACGCAGGATGCACCGATTCTCCGGTCGATCTGTATGAGGACTTCAGCAAGCGCCGGTGAGAGACTCGCGTCGCTGCCATCGAGGATCTGGGTCTCGGAAAGTAGGCTGTTCATGCCGGGCGTGAGAGTGAACTCGAGTCCCTGAAGACGATCATTGAGCTCCTTGTCGTAAGTGTCTGCATCCTCTACGAAAAGGGCCGCAACGTCCCACCCTCCGCAGGTGGAACTGAGCGCGCAAAAGGGACCCACCTTGGGGCAAAATGAGCGCGCAAAAGGGACCCACCGTAACCACCTCCGTGTAGGCTGGATGTTTTTGGCAACACCCAGTCACCCACGGAGGTCAGGATGTGCTTACGGTGGACGATTACGGAGCGATTCGCCGCGCTCGCCGCGATGGTCTGTCCATCCGCGAGATCGCGCGCAGGTTTCATCACAGCCGGCGAAAGATTCGTCAGGTCCTGGCTCAGGCCCAGCCGCAACCCTATACCCGGACCCAGGAGCCACCCGCCCCGGTCCTCGGGCCATTTTGGGCGCTCATCGACCAGATCCTCGCCGACGATGAGCACGCCCCCCCCAAGCAGCGGCACACGGCCATGCAGGTGTTCCGTCGCCTCCGCGACGAGCAGGGCTATCACGGTTGTTATGGCCAGGTGCAGCGCTACGTCCGGCGACACCGGGCTCGAACTCAAGAAACGTTCATTCCCTTGGGGCATCTCCCCGGCCAACGTCTCGAAGCCGATTTCGGTCACATTCAGGTCGACTTCCCCGAGGGCCGACGCCTGATCCCCTTCCTCGTGACGACCTGGGCCTACTCCAACGCCCCCTTCGTCCTGGCGCTGCCCTTCGAGCGCACCGAGGCGATCCTCGAGGGCCTGGTCAGAGCCTTCGAGTTCTTTCAGGCGGTTCCCAGGGAACTGTGGTGGGACAACCCCAAGACCGTCGCTACCTTGATCCTTCCAGGACGCGAGAGAGAACTTCATCCCCGCTACGCCGCGCTGGCCAGTCACTACCTCTTCGACCCCAAATTCTGCATGCCGGCGCGCGGCCAGGAGAAGCCGGATGCCGAGGGGACCGTCAAAGCCGTCCAGCGCCGGTTCGCCACTCCCGTGCCACGGGTCGCGAATCTCGATGAGTTGAACACATCGTTGTTCAAATGGTGCCAGGGAGAGCGTGCGCGGGTCGTCCATTCGCTCTTCGGCCCCTTTGTGATTGCCGACCGTCTGGCCGAGGAACTGGCGGCGGCCCTGCCCCTTCCCCAGCACCGGTTTGACCCCTGCGTGATCCGTCCCGCCGTCGCCGTGGACAAGTACCAGACCGTCGCCTTCGACAACAATCGCTACAGCGTACCGCGGCCGTTTGCGTTCCAGACCGTGGCGATCAAGGGCTACGTCGGGACCGTGGCGATCGTGGCCCAGGGAGCGGTCGTGGCGACGCACACGCGATGTTTAGACAAACATCGCATGATCATCGATCCGATCCATTATCTGGCGGTTCTGGATCGCAAGCCGGGCGCACTGGACTGTGCTCCGGCGTTCCGCGACTGGTCCCTGCCGGCGTGCTTTGCCGAGTTCCGCACGGCACTGGAGCAACTCCACGGTGCCTCGCCGGGCACACGGCGGTTCGTGCGCGTCTTGCAACTGCTGGCCGAGCACCCTCTGCCGCGGGTGCGTCAAGCAGTTGAAGAATGTAGAAGCGAACATATTATCGATGCCGACGCCGTCGTCCACCGGACGCGGACGCTGGCTGCGATCGCAACGCGGACCCACGCGGCGGCGCCTGAGGTCCCCGGAGTGGAACCTCAGGTGCCGCTCCCGGATCTGGGCCGGTTCGACCAGCTCCTCTGCGGGGATGCGAGCCCAGATCACTCTAATAGAGAGATCACAATGATTAAATATTGTGATGTGTACAACGCGAGCCCGGTCAGCGTGTTCTGCACCTGACCGAGCACGACGTCATCGTGCCGGGTCCGACTGTCGTCGCACCCGGCTCCCCTTGTTTCCTGGACTCTCTGGTGAGGAGGATCTTCTCTTGGCCGATGCCACGATCGACTTGCTCAAGACCCATCTGCGGCAGTTGCGGTTGCCGACGATGGGAGCCGAGTTCGAGAAGTTGGCGCGGGATGCCGCCGCCACCAACCAAACCTTCGTTCAGTTCTTGCTCCGCTTGACCGAGCTGGAACTGGCCACCCGCGCTGCCAACGCCGTCGCGACCCGGATCAAGAATGCCGAGTTCCCGGTGCTCAAGGACCTCGACACCTACGACTTCAGCGTCATGCCGGGGCTGTCCAAACCGAGGATTCTGGAGCTGGCGCGCTGCGAGTGGATTCGCGAGAAGTCCAATTGTTGTCTGATCGGAGGTCAGGGAACGGGCAAGACGCACCTGGCCATCGCCTTGGGGCAGGCGGCCTGTCGCGCCGGTCTGAAGGTGTGGTTCTTCACGGCGGCGGAGTTGGTCAGCCGCTTGGAGAAGGCCCAGAAGTTCTACACCTTGGACCGCCTTCTGAACCAACTGGAGCGGACGGCGTTGCTGATCTGCGATGAGCTGGGCTACGTGAGCTTGAGCCGCGGTGGTGTCGAGCTGTTGTTCCGGGTCTTCGCCGAGCGGTACGAACGTGCCAGCATCCTGGTCACAAGCAACCTGCCCTTCAGCGAGTGGAATCAGGTCTTCCAGGGGGAGCGGATGACGGGCGCCTTGTTGGACCGGATGACCCACCATTGCCACGTGATGGAGATGAACGGTGAGAGCTACCGCTTTCGGGAGTCGATGAAGGCCAAGAAGAGTCGAAAGTCGGAGTGATTTCAACTTGCCGCCCTTGCCCAAAGCGGCTATCTTGAAGGCCCAGGTGGGTCCCTTTTAGGCGCTCAGGGTGGGTCCCATTTCCGCGCTCAGTTCCATGAGACCCCCGTTCATTAGACAAGAAGTTATCAGGCATGTGAAAGCGAATGGTGCTTCAGTCGTGATACAGAGACCGGAGAAGCGCGAGCATTGGCGAGAACTTTTTTCCTATTACTACATGGTGATACTACCCGTCCCCGGGTTCAAACACGGTCTGTTTGTCGAGATGCGTCTGACGGATGATGATGAGGACCTTCCGGCGGTGACGTTAGTTGGAGCTCACCCTCAGAGAAAGTAAGGAGCCAACCCATGCGCGATCTTTTGCCTAGAAAGTGCATGCATTGCCGTGAGCGCGCTGTCTCGCCTACGGTCCTGCCTTCGTACAGCACGGAAATGGAACACGATGGTCGAAAATACGAGAT
>DASPUZ010000157.1:0-8507 GCA_035622635.1 bacterium
TGCAGGAAGCAACCTCTTCATTTCTGTGGCGTTTGACTGCGGGCAAACATGCAAGTTCAAGTTCTTCCGCCCGTCGACGATCCTTCCGCGCCGTCGTAGCAAGAATGCCCCGAGGCACTTGGGGCTGTAAGCCGATCCTCGCACGTTGATGTGGAGATCACGCGACCTGCCGTTGTGCGGTGGTGCGGCACCTATCCGAACCGGTGTGGGCGTTGGGCCGATTCGGCTCGGCATGTTTCCAGGAGCGGTGGCGCGCCGCTTTTCGCACTGCCACTATGGCTTCGTGAAGGGCGATCACGACAACGTGTCACGGTCCTTGAGCCGTAGATTCAACCGATGTGATTTCGGACCGCCCCTTCCAGGGCTTGCCCCCCAAATTACCCCTGCGCCCTGCACCCAAAGGCGGTTATTGACGGAACTTGACGCCACAGGCGTTGTCGCCATCTCCCCGCAGAAAGCCAAGTCAATGGCCTCAAACAGCACGAAGCAGCAGCAAACGGGAGAAGGCAGGAGAGGTTGCCGCCCGCCTTCGATTCCCGCCTTGGTTCGGGGAATACGCGGTCGCCGATCCATTCTACAGGCCACCGGGGCACCGACTCCACCAGGTGCCCGTACGTATCGAAGGTGAACCCGGCCGATAGTTCGCGTCGCCGGTTGCGGCCTCGATTGAAGGTACCCGGTTCGTTCTGTTGATTGAAGGGAGCTGTCACGTCCGGTCAAATCTCCAAATCGGCTGATGCTTCGAATTTCCAGAGGAAATCTCGACGGTTGGGTAACGGCGAAGAACCCAATGCGAGTCCATCGTTGGCTCCGTCGCCCTCGTAGCCTCGCCGGTGGCGCTAGGCGAGCCGTGGTAAATGCGCTCGAATCCGCCGCGGCTATTGTTCCGGGCCCCATTGTCGACACCGTCAGTGTTTTGCGACGGTACACGCAAAAGTTCGGTAGGTTCCCGAACATCGTCAGCCCAAAGACGTTCAACGAAAAGGTCATTTGGCGGATGTTGTTCGATCACCGCGCGATCTGGACGCAACTCCAGGACAAGTACGCCGCTCGCGAGTACATCGCAAGGCGCATCGGAGCCGACGTGCAACCGACGCTCTACTGGGTCACGAGCGATGCGGCAGATATCCCTATTAATGACCTGCCGCAACGGTTCATGGTCAAGCCGACTCACGGGTCCGGTTGGGTCTATCCCGTGCCCGACAAAGCATCTCTCAACTGGCCGGAACTTGTCGAGACTTGCGCGTCGTGGTTGCGTCAGAGCTATTACCGCATCGACAGGGAATGGGTCTACAAGGACATCAAGCCGCGCATTCTCGTGGAGGAACTGATTGACGACGGCCGCGGCGCATCCCCGACCGAGTACAAGCTCTTTGCGTTTGACGGACACGCGCATGTCATTCAGGTAACGACCGGAATATTCGGCGATCATCGGCGCACCTTCTTCGACCGGGACTGGAATAAGATCAACGCCACCGCGGATTTCGAGAACGCCGATGAAGAGATGACCCGTCCGTGGCACCTTGACAAGATGCTTGCCTACGCTGAGGCTCTGGGCGAGGGACTCGATTTCATCCGGGCGGACTTCTACGACACGCCGACGAGAGTGTATCTCGGAGAACTGACGACGACTCCCGGCGGCGGCATGAACGCCTATCGCCCCCTGGAGTTCGCAAGGTACATGGGCGACCTGTGGACGCTACCGAGTCTGAAAACGACGCGATGCCGCAGGTTCGTGAGACCTGCCGCGAGCTGATTTCGATCACCCGGCTCGCGGTTGCTAGGAAGACGTGCCAACAGCGAGAACTCCCTGGCGACAGGCGAAGAGTCTACCAGTTGTGAGGCGACGATGGGAGGCGCGCTCCTCGCCAGTCTCCTCGTTCCCGCCCTCGTCGGGTGGCCCTCTGCGGGGCGACGATCGCCGTCACTGCGCCGATGATCTTCGCCGCCGCGTCGTTCGCGTACTTCAGCCGGGCGCCTTTCACGACCCCGTTGGAGACCGCCGTGATCTACGTGGCGCTTGTGGTCGTGCTGGACTTCGCCGTCGTAGCGACATCATCGAGTGGAGTTACGCGATGTTCGCGAACGTCCTCGGCACCTGGCTTCCGTTCGCCCTGATCTTCGGAGCTACATACATCGTCGGAGTGTATGCTACAAAGTAGGGGTCGTCAGATTCATACGAAACCGAATGAACCGTACGATCAGGCGCCGATCCTCGACCCCGCGTCAATGCAGACGGGCGCCGACGAGGCGCCACATTGACGTGGGATCGTCCAGGGGGGCTGCTCCTGCGATTCTATCCCGGCTGGGACTGCAGCCCTACCAGGTCGCGGCCCTGGCCGCCATCGCCGCGCGATGGCGCCCTCGAGACGGAGATGGCGGGATGGGCGGCGTCTGTGGCCATCCCCCGCGCTCGCGCTAGATGTGCAAGACGAACCGATCCACACGCAGGTAACCGACCAGGGCGGCCACGTCCACCGTTACCCTCCCGAACGTCCACGAGCGGTATTCACGCGCCTGCTTCGGCAACGCCCACCCCAAGTTGCGGTGCGTAGACGACCTCCCCTCCCGCGATGGTCTGGACGATTTCCAAGCCGCCGCCCGCTGACGGCCACCTGGCCAGCAGGATATCGGCACAACTGCCCGGGACAAGCGTACCAAGCTCAGGACGATGCAGGAGCATCGCTGGGTGGTGCGATGCCATTTCCACGGCGTCAGCCATACCGATCCCCGCAAAGCTGACAGCGTTGACCACCGCGGTCCCAAGATCGAGCGCGGATCCCGCAAGGTACTGCGTGCCGGCAACACGGATCATCTGATCCGCGGTGAGCTCGACGGGACCGCTCAGACACTGATAAGTCCCAGGGGTTTGGCCGGCCAGCCAGACGGCATCGCTCACGAGCACGCAGCGGTGGATGCCCTTCGCCCGGACGAACACCTTCACGACGGAGGGTGGAAGATGATGACCATCGACAATCAGGGTGGCCCAAAGCGCGTCCGCCGCCAGCTGCTCCCAGATATAATTGGGATGCCTCGGCAGCATCGCATGAGCCCCGTTGCCCAGATGGGTGGACAGTCGCGCCCCTGCCCTGACCGCGGCCAAGATATCGTCCCGGGTCGCATTGGTGTGGCCAATCGCCGGGACGATACCGGACCGCGAAAGGCGTTCGATAAGATCGAGCGCCCCCGGGCACTCCGGCGCCAGCGTGAACAGGCGGATCCGTCCGCCAGCCGCGTCTTGGAAAGCCTGGACCTCTGCCCAATCGGGGTCACGGACGTAGTCCTTGGAGTGCGCTCCCCTCGGACCGTCCTCCGGCGAGATGTAGGGCCCCTCAACATGAATCCCCACAACCGCCCGGTCGACCCATTCGATCTCGTCGCACGCGCAAGCGACAGCGCGGAGGGCCGTGATCATCTGCTCGTGACTGGCTGTACATACGGTGGGACAGAATCGGGTTACCCCATGGGGCCACAGCGCACGGACCACTTCTTTGACCGTGTCGGGAGTAACGCCCTCGCCATTGAGGTCGTGCCCCGCAAATCCATTTACTTGAAGGTCAACAAGGCCCGGGAGTACCCAGAGATCACGCGGCACCGTCTCTGTTGGCTCCGGGGAGCGCACACTGTGAATGACTGTGCCGGAGACGGTCACGGTGACCGGTTCTCCGAAGATGTTGTGACCTGTGACGGTTAGGCCCATGGCTACTCTTCCCTTGGGCTGCCCTGGCGTGCCCGACACACACTCGGTCGCTCGGACGTCATAGCCACCGGATGCGTCCCGCGTAACGTTCAATCAGGCTCTGGTTGGCCTCGTCGCCCCCCGGGATATTCCCGCTGGTCCAGATCGGCGGCGGCGTCCCCGATTTGAGCAGGGCATCTGCGATCTCGGCCACGAGCGACTGAATCACAAACGCGTTGAGGATCGTGGACACGGGGGCGACCCAGGGCCGGAACCCAGGGAACTGGACCACGGCGTCACGCTCCGGCATCTTGGTGTCCAGCACGTGATCCACTACTTCGAACAGGCTCTTGCCGCTCGGGTGTCGTGCCGGGTGGTCGGCAGGCACTCTTCTCGAGAAATCCGGGGACGTGACTCCGACCGTCGTGATCCCCCGCTCTCGCGCCCACAGCGCCGCGTCGATCGTGCAGGCGTTGATGCCGTAGGCGTTGGCAATGATGAGGACGTCGTCTCGGGTCATCGGATATGGACCGAGGACGGCCTGGGCGTAGCGGGGAGTGCGTTCGATGGCACTCGACCGGCGCGCGCCGAATGCGAGGGAGACTCCAGGGTCGAAGATGGGGGATACTGCCGCGAGCCCGCCCGCTCGCCAACTCATTTCCTCAGCCGCGATCGTGGAGTGTCCCCCGGTGCCAAACACGTAAAGAAGATGGTCCTTGGCGATGACCTCGGCGAGGACCTTCGCCACGCGCCTGATGGCCGGACCCGTGTCCTCCACAACAGCCTTGAGCAGACTCTCCACGGTACGGTGAAACTGCTCCAGCGGGGTACTCATCACCAGCACACTCCTTTGCCAACGGTACAGTTCTACTTGATGGCCCCGGCGGTGAGGCCCTTGATAAACCACCGCCCCGCGATCGCAAACAAGATGATCGGCGGAATGGCGATGATGACCGAACTCGACATGAGCAGGCCCCAGTCGATGCTGTACTCTTGGAGGAATTGCGCCATACCGAGCGGCAGCGTCTTGTGGGGATCGCTGATGATAAAGGTCAGCGCGAAGAAGTATTCCGTCCAGGACATCAAGAACGCGTAGAGGCCGAGCGCCGCCAGGCCGGTTGCGCTGAGCGGCAGGAAGATCCGGAGGAGCACCTGAAACCGGCTCGCCCCGTCCACCATCGCGGCGTCTTCGAGTTCCAAGGGGACCTCGGTGAAGAACGCGTGAAGCATCCAGATGCTGAACGGGGCGATCGTGGTGACGTACACGATGACCAGCGCGGTCAGCGTGTCGATGATCCTCAGGCGCGTGAACACGACATACAAGGGAATCAGCAGCAGCACCCGAGGGAAGATGTAGCTGGACATGAACACTTTGAACAGCAGGTCCCGCCCTCGGTACCGGCAGCGGTAGAGGCTGTAGGCGGCGAGCCCGGAGAGGGCCAGCGTGATCGCCGTGACGGCGAACGCGACATAGATGCTGTTCCGGAAGTACGTCACGAACGGGATCTGATTGAACAGGTTCACGTAGTTGCTCCACGTGAACGTGTGCGGCCAGAACGTGGGGGTAGGACTGACGAGCTCCGGGAGCGTCTTGACCGAGTTGACCACCACCCAGTACGCGGGAAGCAGCACGACGGCCAGGACCGCGAAGACTGACAGATACCGGGCGGTGACCTTGACGGCGGTCATGCGGCCGGCTCCTCAATCTCCTGCTGCATATAGCGCCGCATGTACCAGACGCCGTACAGGAGCAAGAGCACGAACAGCGGAATCGAGATGGCGGCCGCTTCACTGATCCGGAATTCCTGGAAGCCCTTGTAGTAAATGAGGATGGGGAACGTGTTTGTGGCGTCCCCCGGGCCGCCGCGGGTCAGCAGCCAGATGACGTCGAAGATGTTCGCCGCCCACAACGAGGAGATGAAGATGATGACGTACAGCACCTGGGCGATGCAGGGGAGTTCCACGTACCACAGGCGGCCCCAGTAGTTCGCGCCATCGACCTCCGCCGCGTCGCTGACTTCCTTGGGAATGGTCTGGAGTGCCGCGAGAATCATGAGGGCGAAGAGGGGAAACCAGTGCCACGCATTGACGATGGTGGCGCTCAGAAAGGCCCACCCAGGCGTGCCCAGAAATGAGATGGGAGCCTTGACCACGCCGGCGTGCAGGAGGAGGTAGTTCACGACCCCCAGGGTCGGATCGAGCATCCACTTGGCGATGGTGGCGAGTACGATCGACGGGAAGAGCCAGGGCAGGATGATCCAGGTCCTCGCGAATTCATGGCCCCAAAATTCCTGGTTCAGGACGAGTGCCGCGACCAGGCCCCCCACGACCTGCAGTCCCACGTTCAGAACCGTCCACCACACGGTGACCTCGGTCGTATGCCAGAACTCCCACGAGGTCAGCACCTTGCTGTAGTTTGCCAGTCCCACGAACCTGCCGGCGGTCCCCACATAGCCAACGTTGAACACGCTCAGCCGCAGCGCGTCCAGGAATGGATACACGATCGTCAGCAGCGTCCAGACGACGAGCGGGAGCACGAGGAGATATCCGAAGTACGGATCCTTCTGCAGTGTCTGCGCCACGCGGTGGAGAGAAAACTGCGGCAGCACATGCACCGCCCTCCCGGGGGTCGGTTCCCCCCGGGAGGGAATCGCTCGGTGCTCCAGTCTGCTAGGTGAGGGTTTCAAGGATCTTTTGCTGCCCCGCCTTCACGGCGGCCTCGGGGGAGAGCCCTTGATGGATCATTTGCTGGGCCACCCAGGCCAGGAGGTTTTGTCCGGTGATGCGTCCGATGTTCTTATTGTACGGCTGCTTGGTAAACCCGAGCTGCCGTCCGAATCGCGACTCCTGGATCTCCACACTGTACGCGGCGAAGTGCCGGTTGATCGTGGAGTTGTCGTGAAGGCCCTTCGCCCTCGCCGATTCTTGCGTGACCGGCAGGAACAAGCCCGGTCCCACGCCGAGCAGCATCGCCATGGTTTCCGGCTTGTACAAGTAGTCCAGGAACGCATCGAAACCGATGCGGCCCTGCGGACTGGCATTCAGAAGCAGGACCCCGTTGTCCCACGTCGCGGTCGCGTGTTGCCCGCCGCTGTCGGGAATCGGCACCGGCCCCGCACCCAGCAACTCCGGCGCCTGGTTCGTTCGGAGATCCCACTGCTCGATGTATTGACCCTTTTCGATCACCATGGCGATTTCGCCGGCGATCAACGCGTTCAGCGGTTGGTCCCATTGCCACGTCTCGGAGCCGGGCGGCGACATCCTGAACAGCTTCATGTACATGTCATACGCGCGCACGGTGTTCGGATTGTCAAAGACGACATTGCCCTTCGAATCGAAGAGGTCCTCGGCCTTCGTCGTGCACATGAGCGGGTAGACCTGTTGCATCGTCGCGAGCGCCCAATCACCGGCGACCCCCATGGGGAATCTGACCACGCTCTTCGACACCAAGGTCTGCGCGGTGCTCATCAGTGCCGACCAGGTCCTCGGCGGCTTGGACGGGTCCAGCCCGGCCTTCTGGAACAGGTCAGTCCGGTACCACAGCACCTCCGCCATGTTGTACAGCGGCACCGACCAGTACTTGCCATCCCACGTGAACGGCCGGAGCGTCGAGGGGTCGATCCTGTACATCTGGCTGAGCTTGGCCACTTCCGCGCTGACGCTTTGGATCGTCCCACCGGCCGACTGGACGAGCATGGTGATGTCGGGAGTCGTGAACAACATGTCCGGCGGGCGCCCCGCCTGGATGGCCGCAGTGATTTTCATGTATATGTTGCCGTAATCCTGATTTTCCGGGGTAATATGGATCAGGGTTTGGCTCCGGTTGAACGCCTCGCATAGATCTTGGATCGCCTTGATGCGATTCGGTCGCGCCTCACTGTGCCACAGGACCATCGGCAGGGGCGGTTGCGCCGCATCACTCGTCCGGCCCAGCGCCATTGCGAAAGGAAGGACAAGGCCTGTCTTCAGAAACGCCCGGCGTTTCATCATTTCGCTCCCTCCCCCAAAAAGGTAAGCAAGACACTCAACACCCCGACGACAAATACAAATTGACGGTAACGCACAATGGCCGGATCGCCTTCACGCGACAGGTCGTTGCTTCTTGTGCCGCAGTGTCACCGATATCGCAAGGGTCCCGCACGAAGCGCGGCCGAGCGCCAGCGTGAGAATCCCGTAAGACCACTCTAGAGCCCGTAAGACCAGCCTGGAGCAGCGTCCTTCTTCTCATGAGCCCCCCTTCTGCGATCTACCGCACTGTCAAGAGCCATCGCAGCTCACCATGCCCACTCCTCGCGATACGGCGGGCCAGACGTGCCGCCGGGGCCTCCGGATAAGGTCACCTCCTGTTCGAGGAGTCCTAGCGCGCAGATCGTCCTCAAGAACGAACGTCGAGGCGGAGACAGCCGCGTTCGTCGATACCCTCTGCGCGAGCCACAGGGTCGACGCGGCTGCAGCCTCACTCGCGCCACGTCCCTGCGCGATCCCCATCGCGCCCGAGGGAACGTCGCGTCGCGGCCTCACGGCGTCGTCCTCTGCCAGCACCACTGAATTCACGAGAGCGAACCACCGGCATCCGCCGTCTGCCGGATCCCGTGTCGGCGCGTGACTCACGTTTGCTCCTCCGCCATCCATGCGCTATCCAACGCCAGGACCGCGGCTCCCATCGCGGCGCTATCGCTCCTGAGCGCCGGTGCCACGATCTTGACCCCGGCCAGGGGAAGCGCCAGGGTGCGCCTCTCAAGAGTCTGCCGTACGGCATCGAGCAGGCGGGGGCCGAGTCGCGTCGTGGGACCGCCAAGTATGATGAGTTCAGGGTTCATCAAGTTGA
>DASPUZ010000158.1:0-3404 GCA_035622635.1 bacterium
CCTCACGTGGCACCAAGCCGCCGCGGTCGGCCAGATCGCCCAGCGCCATGCCCGTAAGCCGTCGCCGGACGCCGAAGGGTCCGAGCGCTTCGCCGAGTTCACGACCCGCCAGAACATCCAGGTCCACTGGGTGCGCTTCGAAGCGCTACCGGTGATTTGGGAGCAGCTTGACGCGGCCGGTCTCACGTCGCTTCAGGCCTGCGGCGATACGGCGCGGAATATCACCGGTTGTCCAGTTGCCGGGATCGACCGCGACCAGGTGCTCGATGCCGCCCCGATCGTGCGACAGGTGCACCATCACGTGCTGCAGCATCCGGCCCTGAGCGCCTTCCTGCCCCGCAAGTTCAAGATCACGGTCACCGGCTGTCCGAGCGATTGCGTCCTCGCGCGGATCAACGACCTCGCCTTCACGCCAGCGCGACACAACGGCGAACTCGGCTTCCACGTGTGGCTGGGCGGCGGCCTGAGCGACTACGCCCGTCTCGCGTCCGACCAACGGGTGTTCGTGCGACCGCATGAGGTCATCGCGGTGGTCGACGCGACCTTGCGCTTGTACAAGGAACTGGGCGACCCTGTTCACAAGGCGGTGAATCGCTTCCGGGCCCTTGTCGACGCGCTCGGCCCCGCCCGGGTCCGGGACGAGCTGCTCGCCCGCCTCCCGTTCACGCTACCGGCTGCGGGCGAGGACCTGTCCACTTGGCGGCCTTGCGACCACCTGGGAGTTCACCCCCACGCCGCGTCGGACCACGTCTACGTCGGGCTGAACGTCCCGGTGGGCAGACTGGCCGGCGAAGAGCTAGTCGAGGTTGCACGTCTGGCTCGGGACTATGGCGACGGGGAGATTCGTCTGACCCAGCGCCAGAACCTGATCCTGACTGGTGTATCTCCCGAGCACCTATCGAGCCTGCGCTGTGAGCCGCTGCTCCATCGTCTGCGGCCGGAGCCCGACCCCTTCGAGCGGGCCGCGATCGCCTGTACGAGCGCTCCCTTCCGCAAATTCGGGATCTTCAATGTCAAGGAGAAGGGCGTCGAGCTGATCGAGCATCTGCGCGCAGCCCTGTCGGCACGGGCGGCGGCGCGCCTGCACGGCCTGTGTCTCCACGTGAGCGGCTGCAAGGCGTCGTGCGCCCAGATCCACGTCGGCCACCTCGGGTTGCGCGCCGCGATGGGAAAGGATGAGGATGGCTTTTACGAGGCCTTTGATGTGGCCGTGGGCGGCGACCTCGGCCGGGAACGGCTGGCCCGCTGGATCGCCCACCAAGTCCCGGTGGGCAGCGCGTTCCGGGGCATCGCCGGTCTGCTCATTGCCTATGCTGCCGAGACGCCCCCGGGCGAAGCCGCTGACCTCCTACCTGGAGCGGCTGACGATCGAGCGGCTCGAGGCGTTTTTCGCTGGGGCCGTCCAGACGAGCGGATCGACTGCCCAGTGGTCTCCGGCAGTCGATGCCCGCGAGCAAGACTCATGCTGAGGAGCGTCATAGATGAACATCTCTAAGGAGACTCCCTATGTCAAGGGGGGCGCGGGCGACGATGAGAGGTGACGGCGAGAAGAGCCCTATGGAACGGCGGTATCGTCCGGCGGTCATGAAAGGTGAAGCTGTGATGCCTGCATCCGACGCTGTCAAGGGTTCGGCCCGGGCCCGCTGCGCGCCCTTGACCGCGGCGGCCGCCGGCATCGTGTTGCCAGTATGATCGCCGGTCAGATGTGATCGCAATGGATGCGGTTCGGCGCGCATTGCAGCTCACAGTTCGGGGGGAGGATGATTCACCCGCACACGATCGCGGGAGCGGCGGGCGCATGGCGAGAGCGCGCGTGCAGGAACACCGCTTCATCGTAGGGTCGCGAGGTACGGCGGAGGGCGATGATGATGCGCAGCCAGACATTGCCCAGCATCCGGACAGCTTCCGCGTGCTTCTTTCCCCGCTTGCGCGCGTGATCGTAATAGGCTCGCGCCCACGAGCAGTGACTCAAACTGCTGAAGGCAAACTGCCAGAGTGTGTCCCGCAAGGGATGGATGCAGGTGCGACGAAAGTGGACGGTGCGAGTGTGGGCGCTCGTTCGGGTCACCGGCGCAGTGCCGGCTTCGCACTGGGCGATGCTGGGGTCCTGATATCGATCCCGGTTGTCGCCCAGTTCTCCCACCATCCTGGCGGCGAGGGTGTGACCAGCGCCGGGCAGGCTGCGGTAGAGCTCGCCGTCAGGGTGGAGTTTCAACACCCGCTGGATCTCCCGATCGTAGGCGTCGATATGCGTCGCCAGCGTCTGGAGCTGCGCCACGAGCGTGCCGGCCAGCCGCGCCTTCGCGCGAACGACAAGCGGGGCGATGTGAAAACCGGGGCCCTGTACCCCTTGGTAAATCGCCCTCGCGCGCTCCCGACTGCGCGGACAATGGTGCCGGCGCAAGAAGATCTCCAACTCTTCTGGGGAGGCGGCCTGCAGCCGTTCCCGCGTGGGGTACGCGTGGAGCAGGGCCAACGCGACCGGCCGATCGGGATCCGAGAACAGGGTCAGGAACTCGGGGAAGTATGTCTTCAAGCACGTGGTCAGCTGGTTGCTCAACATCGTGCGGGTACGTACCAAGTCGGCCCGATCCCGCGTCAGGGCCCGCAGCTCCTGTGCGATCTCGGAGTCGGGAACGATGGGCCGATAGAGCTGCCGATCGGTGCGCAGCATCGTGGCCAACGTCCATGCGTCGCGCAGATCAGACTTGGCGCCGGCCATGCGGAATCGTTCGCGAGTCCGCTCCACCGCTTTCGGGTTCAGCGCGTAGACAGTGAACCCTTGCTCGAGCAGGGCACCAACGAGCAGCCCGTGCGACGTTTCGATCGCCACCAGGACGTCGGTCGGGGCCTGGACTCGTGCGCGGACCGCGGTCATAAAGTGCTCCAGTCCCTCTGCCGTGTGCTCGATCGTCCCAGTGGACAGCGTGGTGCCAGCTTCATCCATCGAACAGTAAACATGTTCCTTATCAGCCCAATCGATTCCGACCAACAGCACCGACTTTCACCTCCTGTTCCGGATGTGCGGCTACCCCGCGCGGCGTTACCAGCAGCCTTGTATGGGACCGGCGTTCGAGACGCATCTCCCTATCGGTGGTCATCCGCCGCACCATCCCTGGGGAGAGATAGTCTCCAAATGGCGGTCAAGCCGCAAGGAGGGATTGATCTTCTCCCCAGGGTGGCAACCTTGGAGTCTTTCTATTCGACACTATGACATACAAGGAGGGATCGGAAATGGATGTGCAGATTAAGGAACTGGTGCACCACCTTAGCGACTTGATCTGGACGATGGAGCTTGAGAGGTCCCAGTCCGTCGAGGGACCGATCCTCAGCTACGTGCAAGAAGCCGTCGCGGTGCAGATCGAATACCGTCGGCGGGTGCGGGACCTCGATCGGAAGCTCGC
>DASPUZ010000159.1:0-6891 GCA_035622635.1 bacterium
GTGCCTTCCCGCGCTCACGGGAAACCTCGGCCGCCCCGGTGCGGGGCTCGGCCCGCGCCACGGGGCCGCGAGCCACGGCCAGGCGTTCGGCGATATCACGGCCATGGAGCGACGGCCGCCCGGGCGCTACCTTCCGAACCAGATGCCGAGGATCATAGAAGCGCTGCTGGACGGCAGCGTCCGCGTGTTGTTCGTGCTGGGGACGAACATGCTATCCTCGTTCGCCGATGCCGGACGCGTGGCCGACGGCCTCGCCCGGACCGAGTTGGTCGTCAGCCATGACCTCTTCATGAACGACACGGCCCGGCGGTTCGCCGACGTGGTCCTCCCGGGGACTGCTTGGCTCGAAGAGTGGGGCTGCAAGAGCACCAACACGCATGTGTATCTGACGCCGAAGATCCTCGACCCCGCCGGGGAGGCGCGGTCGCTCACGTGGATCCTCCGGGAGTTGGCCTGCCGCCTGGACCTCGCCGAGTTCTTCCCGTGGGGGACGGACGAGGGTCCGCTGAATGCGCTGCTGGACCATCCGTCGACCGGCCGCGCAACCGTGGCCGCACTCGGCGCGGAGGGCGGTCTTCGCGCCCTGGGCATTTCTCATGTGGGCCACCCGGATCTCCGCTTCCCCACGCCCTCGGGGAAGATCGAGTTCTATTCGGAGCGCGCGACATCGCTCGGGCTGCCGGCTCTCCCGGTCTAC
The DNA here is from genome assembly GCA_035622635.1 of bacterium. Lineage (GTDB taxonomy): Bacteria > Sysuimicrobiota > Sysuimicrobiia > Sysuimicrobiales > Segetimicrobiaceae > JAJPIA01. Next base: position 698 of record DASPUZ010000159.1, read on the forward strand.
GCACCGCCGCCGCATCCCGGCGGGTACCCGTTGAGCTTCCGACAGGGGCGAACACTGACCCAGTTTCACGCATTCTATGACCATGGCCGTGCTCTGCCCATGCTTGCGCAGCTCGATCCGGAGCCGGTGCTCTGGATCTCCCCGGTCGACGCCGCGGCGCGAGATCTGGAGGACGGCGCGCCGATTCGGATCTTCAACGAGCGGGGCGAGTTCCTGGCGCGTGGGCACGTCACGGACCGGATTCCAGCCGGGACCGTCTGGATGCGGGACGGCTGGAGCGGACTCAACCGCCTCACCTCGGGGGCACCGTCGATCGCCGACGAGGCCGTCGATGTGCTCGGTTTTGCGGCGGGCCAGGCGACATTCGACGCGATGGTGGAGGTGGTCCGCGCGTGCCCGTAGTCCGCGGGTACGCGAAGTCGCCTCGTTACCCGCCGGGGGGCCATTCAACGGCGTCCGCGAGCCACGATCAACGGATTCAGGACACCGGTGGGGCGCAACACGAGGCCCGTACCGGCCGTTTGTCGAATGGGTCCGGACGACGATGAGCCGCTTGCGACGGACGGTCGGCGGAGGGGGCATGGAGGTGCGGCGCGAGGCTGGTGCGGTGCTCCCGCAAGGGCGCCTGCTGGAGCTGCTGTACTACATGCGCCTTCAGCGCAGCATCGAGGAGCGCGGGATCAAACTCTACTACCAGGGGCGGATCCCCGGCGTGTACTTCACGGGCTGGGGGCACGAGGCGATTGCCGTCGGCGCAACCGCCGCGCTCGGCGCGGACGATTTGCTCGCGCCGATGCACCGCGACCTTGCGGCGTACCTCATGCGGGGGATGACAGTCGGCGAGGTCTTCGCGCAGTTCCTCGATCGGGAGGGTGGGCCGACACGCGGCCGGGACGGCAACGTCCACATGGGCGATCCCCGACGCGGGATTCTGCCGTTCATCAGCCACATGGCGGCCTCCGTTCCGGTCGCCGCGGGCATGGCGCTCGCGTGCCGTCAGCGCGGGGAGCCGCGGGTGGTCTTGACCTTCTTTGGCGACGGCGCGACGAGTACCGGTGCCTGGCACGAAGGCGTCAACTTTGCCGCGGTGTTCCGCCTGCCGCTCGTGCTCGTGCTCGAGAACAACCAGTACGCATATTCCACGCCCCTCGACCGGCAGACTGCCGCCCGCGCGTTCGTCGACAAAGCCGCGGGGTACGGCATCCCGGGCGTCGCCGTGGATGGCAACGACGTGCTCGCTGTCCACGCGGCGGCGAGGGAGGCGGTGGACCGCGCGCGGGACTGCGAAGGTCCCACACTCATCGAGTGCCGCACCATGCGCGTGCGCGGCCACAGCGAGGCCGACAAAGTCTCGTACGTCCCGAAGGCGCTGCTCGACGAATGGGTCGCCCGCGATCCGATTGTCCGGTTCGAGGGGGTTCTGCGTGCCGACGGCGCACTGCCCGCCGCGGTCGACGAGGCGATGCGGGAGCGTATCGCCCGGGAAGTCGAGGAGGGGCTGGCGTGGGCCGAGGCCAGCCCGGAACCCGATCCCGCGACCGTCGCAGATGGGGTCCTTGCCGAATGACGGCAAGCGAGCAAAGGCGGCGGCGATGGCTCAGTTAACCTATCTCGAAGCGATCCGCGAAGGGCTCCGGGACGAGATGCGCCGCGACCCGCGCGTCTTCGTCCTGGGCGAGGACGTCGGCGCGTACGGCGGCGCCTTCAAGATCACGGAAGGATTCCTCAACGAATTCGGTCCCTGGCGGGTGATCGACGCGCCGCTCGCCGAAACGGCGAACGTCGGCGCTGGCATTGGCGCGGCCGTGATGGGGATGCGCCCGGTCGTCGAGATGCAGTTCGCCGACTTCGTGACCGACGCATTCACCCAGATCGTCAACGTGGCGGCGAAGTTCCACTGGCGGACCCGGACGCCGCTGCCGCTCGTGCTCCGGATGCCGTACGGCGGCGACATCAAAGGCGGGCCGTTTCACTCGCAATGTATGGAGGCGTGGTTCGCGCACACTCCCGGGCTCAAGATTGTCGCCCCGGCATTTGCCGCGGACGCAAAGGGCCTTCTCGTCGCCGCGATCCGCGATCCGAATCCGGTGATGTACTTCGAGCACAAGCACCTCTATCGCTACCGGCGCGAGGAGGTTCCGGACGGTGAATTCGTCACCCCGATCGGACGCGGGCGCCTCGTCCGGGAGGGCCCTGCGCTCTCCGTGTTCTCGTACGGCTGGATGCTCCACAAGTGCCTGGAGGCGGCCGTTTTGACCGCGTCCGACGGCATCGCAGTCGATGTGCTCGACCTGCGCACGCTGGTGCCGCTCGACCGCGAAGCGATTCTGAGCTCGGTGCGCAAGACCGGCAAGGTGCTCATCGTCCACGAGGCAACCCGCACGGGCGGCATCGGTGGGGAGATCGCCGCGGTCATTGCCGAGGAGGCCTTCGACGCGCTCGACGGACCGGTCGTGCGGCTCGCGAGCAAGGACACGCCTGTGCCGCACAATCCGGGTCTCGAAGGGGCGTTCCAGCCGACGGTCGCGGAGATCGCCGGCGCGATTCGCCGGTTGGCCGCCTACTGAACTCGCGACGAATCCCCGCATTGGTATGCCCGGCACCCAGGGTCGCACCTGCCGGTCTCGCTTCCGGGGACAATCCTTCGCGTCGTTCCCTCGCCGCCGGGTCTGCGCCCGTGGCGTGCCGCCGTACTTCGGGAGCGCCGCCCCTCACGGTCCTAACGTGGGAACACGGTCATGAGATGTGAGGTAAACCGCGATAGAGTGAACCGGCCGCGATAGCGAGTCCCCTGTGCCGGTATCAGAATGGGTAGATGTATCAGTCCTTTCGGCGATCTTCCTAGAATATTCTAGCCCCGTTTGCGCCCGGTGCTTCTCGCCCCGGCTATTCCGGGAATTCTTGCAGCGTTCGGCGGCGCCTCGACGAAAGGACGGCAGGCATCACAAGGGAAATTTCCGATGACGGCGTGCCGGACATGGGAGGGACAGGTCTTGGAGCCGATATTGAACTCTCCGTTTGCGATTTTCGCGTGCTCTCTGCTCCTCATGTGGCTGTCGGTCCGGATTGGCGACGTTGTTAGACGAAGGCGCCCGGCGAAGGAGGAAGAGAGGGAAGACCTCGGCGTCGTCACCAATGCGAGTTTGACACTGTTGGCTCTCGTTATCGCGTTCAGCTTTTCCATGGCCGTGAATCGATACGATCAGCGCAAGAACTATGAGGAGGAAGAGGCGAGTGCGATCGGTACAGAATATGTTCGGGCTGGTTTGTTGCCTGCTGCAGAGGCGACGCGAGTCCGCCAGTTGTTAACACAGTATCTGGATCAGCGCATATTGTTCTATACGGTCCACAGTGTGCCGCAGCTTGACCGCATCGCCAGCGAGACGGCCAAACTGCAGAGTGAGATGTGGTCGATCGTACAGGATGCCGCCACGGAACACCCAACGCCGCCCGTCGCCCTCGCCGTCTCTGGGATGAACGATGTGTCGAGCCGGCAGGGTCACACAGGGGCGGCCTGGTTGAACCGTATCCCACCCGGGGCGTGGAGTCTGATGGCGGTGCTTGCTGTGTGTTGCCGCGTGCTCGTTGGGTATGGGCGAATAGCAAGGGGAGTGTTTTGTTTGCGGTTTTGCCCCTTATCATCTCGCTTGCGTTCTTTCTCATAGCCGACATTGACAGTCCACGCAGTGGTGCCATTCGCGTGCCCCCACAAAACCTGATCAGCCTATCTGAGTCGCTCGGCAAATAGAGGCTGATAATGGCCATGCGCTGGACTCGCGAGTGTTGTGGCGACGTGCGGGGCTGTGCAGATTGGCGCGGGTTCCGATAGCCGATAGAATGGACATTTGTTATCCGTAGTATCGTACAGATCTACCCGAACATGGTCCGGGCCGTCCGCCAGGTATCCAAGCACACTCCTTGCGCCATGTCGATAACCCGCACGGACGCTCTTGCGCACACTGGTGGCACCCGTTGTAGAGCTCCAGCTTGATCGCGGTGTTGACCCCGGGGCAGCTTCGCAAAGCAGCTTTTGGTACGGTACATCCTACATTCCGCAAGTAGCGACATGGGGTTTGGCGTTTTTCTGACGGGCGTAGACTGTGTCATTGGTAGGCTTCGATGGGCACGCCCAAGAGCGCGAGGAGCATGCGTTGGAGTTTTGACAACTCGATCGGAAATGCGAACATCACCTCCCCGTGGTGCTCCACCTCGTACCACTGCACATCGCGAAAGGCGTCCAGGATCCGGGGACACGTCGGCGTCGTCGTTGGCCGATTCTCTGGCAAGAGCGTGAGCGTCTTGAGACCGCGCCGCCGCATGCCCTGGCGCACCTCGCGTTCAATCAGGCTCGCGACGGCCAAGGCGATGAAGTAGGCATGGAGCAGGCCCGCAGCGCGACGGGGCTTCTTCAAGTAGACGGGGGCGATCTCCAGGTCGGTCTTGACCAACGCGAAGCGCCGTTCGACATAGGGCTGGAACTTGTAGATGGACAGGACCTCGTGCTTGGGGACCGTGGCGAGGTTCGTCACGAGCGGAAAGACGCCGTCGACCCGCCGCTCGCGCGCCACAGCCGGCGCGTCCCGCCGGACGGTCAGGGTATAGGTAATGTGGCGTTCCAGGTGCACCGGGGTCTGTGCGGTGGGCCGGCCGCGGCGCTCGTAGTGCCGGCGCTGCTCGACGTGGCGCTGGAGCGTCACTTGAAGGAAGCGCTGGGTGTCGGTCTCCCGGAGAATCTTGTCGACCGCGCACTGGATCGCCGGGCGCCTGTGGTCGTGGCGGCGCGGGAGTTTATTGTTGAGTTCCCGGAGCGCGGCCTGAGCCTGGGCGAGCCGCCGCTCGCGCTCCCGGGCATCCTCGGTCACCTTCTGGGAGCTGCGCACCCAAATGATCCGATACCCATCGGCGGTCGTGTACGTGCCCGCACAGCTGCTGAAGACATCCGGCGGGCCGGTCTTGCGGCGGCGGTTGGGGATCGTGAGGATCGAGTGCCACCGGATCCCCTGCTCCCGCAAGCGGGCGCGGAACTGCCGATCCTCTTTCCACGTCCGCGGCATCACGGTGACAAACTGCCCACCGTACTGGGCGATATGTCGGAGGTTGTCGACGGTACACAGCTTACAGTCGGCGACGTAGATGAACTCGGCCCGGCCTACGATCGCCCGCAAGGCGTCCACGGCGCTCCGGTGCACCGTATCGTCGGGGCGATTCCCGCTGAAGACGTCGTGCCACACGGGCACGGCGCCGTCGGCGGTGGCGGTCAGGCCAAAGACGAGCTGCTTCAGGTCCGGGCGGTGATCCTTGTTATGGCCGTGGGTAATCTGCGGATCCCCGTGTGCCCCCGCGTAGGCGCCGTGAAAGGTCACCGTCGTCGTGTCATGGTGGAACCGGCGCGTGTCCAGCTCAAACTGTTTGATGATCCGTAACGCCAGGCGGAACCAGATGCTGCGTCCCCGTTCGGAGGTGAGCGCGTCCAGCGCCCGCGCGACCCGATCATCGTTGATCGCTGCGGCCTGCGCCGGGGTGAGGCCCAGCGCAGCGGACTCCACGGGCGCCAGCCACGTCGCAATCCGATACAACGGGCCGGGGGACACGAGCAGATTGTGCACCAGCACCGCCAGCGTCCGCGCGTGATCGATCACTCCTTGCCGTGCGCTGCCGACACAGCTACGAATGACGGCTTCCAGGGCCAAGCGCTCGAGGAAGTGCGTGATGATGGGATACGGACCGAGGTGGTGAGTCCGGTGCACGGCACCCGGTGGGGCGGTGCGGGGAGGCCGGCCAGCAGGGAGCCGACCCGTCATCCACCTGGCAGCCGGAGCGTGGTTGAACGCACCACGGAGCTTCCCCTTCCGGATGCGCTTGACAGCACGCTATCTGGTTATAATATTATAGACAGACATGAAATTGTCAAGACCGACCTCGCCAGCGGAAGCCGCCCGGCTGCGTGCCCAGGCCCGGCACCGGATTGCCCAAATCCAAGAGGAGGTGGCGCGCTTGGACTATATCTGCGCGGGCACGCTCCAGCATCGAACGCGTGTGTGCGGCAAACCGGGCTGCCGCTGTGCCCACGATCCCGCCGCGCGTCACGGTCCCTACTATGAATGGGGCCGCCTCGAGCGGGGCCGGCTCGTGCACAGTCAGTTGTCCCGAGACGAAGCTCAGCGGTTCGTGCAGGCCATGCGGAAGTATCGTCG
>DASPUZ010000160.1:0-4936 GCA_035622635.1 bacterium
CCGGACTCGCCCACGACGCCAAGCGATTCCCCGGACCCCAAACTCAAGCTCGTACCGTTCAGGACCCGCACCGGGCCCGCGTCCGCCAGAAACGAGACGCGGAGATCCTTGACTTCGAGTAAGGGCGCCACGCGCTACCTCCTCCTCGTCGGGTCCATGAATTCCAGAATACCATCGCCCACGAGAGCGTAGCCGAGGATGGTCACGCCCAGTGCGAGACCCGGAAACAGTGCGCTCCACCATTGCCCCGTCATCATGTTGGGCGCGCCGATGGATATCATGGAGCCCCATTCTGGAGTAGGCTTCGGAACGCCCGCCCCAACGAAGCTGAGCCCGGCCGTGAGCAGGATGGCGAAGCCTATGCTAGGTGAGATGTTAGCCAGAGCCGGCCCGAGGGCATTCGGCATGACGTGTGTAAAGGCGATGCCGCGTTCCGTATTGCCGGCGCAGCGCGCTGCCTCGACAAAGGGGCGTTCGCGCACTTGGAACACTGCCCCGCGCGTGACGCGCAGAAAGTACGGAATGTTGAGGAACGCCAGAGCCGAAATCACGTTCGCCGTGCTGGGACCGCGGAAGCACACCAGCGCCAGCGCGAAAATAAAGATGGGAAACGCCTGCACAATGTCGGCGCCTCGCATGATCGTCTCGCTCCCGACACGGCCGATACCGCGGCCGCTCGCGAAATATCCGGAGATGACACCCAAGAAAACGCCGCAGACGAACGCAATGAGCGTGGACACCAGCGCGATGGTTAGGTCGATGCGCGGTGCCGAGATGACCCGGGAGAAGATATCCATACCCACGACGTCGGTGCCCAGCAAGTGTACGGGTGAAGGTGGCAGCAAACCGGCTTCGGGTATCGCGTGCTCCGGATCGTAAGGAGCCACTATCGCCCCGAAGCAAGCCAGGAAGATCGTGATCGCCACGATCACAAGCCCGAAGAGAAACCCTGGCCGGCCCCGGCTAAACGCGATGAAGCTGCCGAACTGTCCTCTGCCTTGCGTGGGCGCGGCAGGCTGTTTGCGAGTGTCCGGGACGGGTTGCGTGGTCATTTGAGATCCTTGTCTCTGACCCGGGTCATGTCTTGATCCGCGGATCTATGGCGAAATAGGCTAGATCCACAAGCAGGAAAACCACCGTCGTGAATACGGCGGCAAGAAGCACGAACGCCTGCACCGGCGCGTAGTCGGAACTCACGACGGATTCGACCGCATACTGACCGAGCCCACCCCAGGCGAAGACCGTTTCCACGAGCACCGCGGCGCCGAGCAAGAACCAGAACAGGATACCCACCACAGTGACCACCGGCGGCAACGCGTTACGCAGCGCATAGCGAAGCAGCGTCAGGCTCGAGAGGCCGAGCGCACGGCCGTATTCGACGAAATCGGACTTGAGCATCTCTTCCACAGTGGTCCGAGTATTCTTGATGATGAGCGTCGAATATACGAGGGTAAGTGTCGCTACAGGCAGGACAAGGTGCGCGACAGCCGACTGGAATACCGCCCACTGGCCAGATAGCAGCGCATCCAGCGCAATCATCCCGGTGATCCGCGGAGGGATTTCCATACTCGGGTCAAGCTGCCCGATCGGGCCGGGAAGCCAGCCGAGGAACGCGAAGAATATCAGTATAAGGATTAGCCCGAGCCAGAAATCGGGAATCGAGCCCGCCAGCATACCGTAAATGAACAGCCCTCTGTCGGCCACTCCCTTGCGTGCAACCGCGGTATAGACACCGATGGGAATGCCCAAAACCACCGAGATGCAGCCGGTCAGCAGAACGAGCTCCATTGTCGCTGGAAAGCGCTGCTTGATATCGTCGATGACTGGGTGGGATGATCGCCAAGACATGCCGAAGTCGCCCCTGAGCACGTGTTGCACATATAAGGCGTACTGCTCATAGAGCGGCTTATCCAGGCCCATGGTCGTGCGGATCTGATCGATTTGGTCCTTCGTCGCAAACTGTCCGGCCATCAGGTAGGCAGGATCGCCTGGCAAGAGGCGTACCAAGAAGAAAACGATGACGGAAACGACAAACAACTGCGGAATCAGAAACAGGAACCTCCGGGCGGCATAGCGCAGGAACCTCATTCGGCCTCACACCTCCACCCGTGCGGCCCGAGCTTCGCGAAGTCTTGATCGGGGCGGCGGATTCTCGATCCCTCCCAGTGCATGGATCGGAGGACGTCCAGCGAGGTCTCAGTGAGATCCCACGCCGGTCCTTGATCAGAGCATCTCCGCCGCCCCAAACGAGCTCCGGAGCGGGAGTTCATCCCGCTCCCTGGTGGGCCGCCCAGTTCAATTGCCGCACCACACCGGAGATGGCGAGGCTGTCCACGTGCCTGACCGCCAACGAAGTCAGTTCTCCCGTCAAGGTCGTATACGCACCCTCCGGCAAGATGGCGACGGGGAACCCAAGGAACGTCCCCCATGAGTGTTCCTGGAGCAGCTGGTCTCCGTATTCGGGATCCTCGCCGCACGGCCAGCCATAGGCGTACCAGAAAATGCCGTCGACGGGAGCAATGATCTCTGCGCTCACCGAGCCCCAGGCCGGATCGTTGGAGTCGAAGGACGGCTTATGCAGGCTGCCGTGGTTGCAAATCGAGAAGCCGTGTCCACGCAGCATAGTGTTCTCGCCGGCGAAGCGCTCCTTGTGGCCGTGATCACTGAGGATCTTCCTCATGGCGTCGAAGTCAATGCGCGCGCCGATCTCGCGCAAGCGAGTTTGTGCCCTCTCGTAACGCGAAGCGTTCGGGGCCGTGGGCACCGCCAAAGAGCAGGCAGGATCCCCATCTGAGGCTTGCATCGCGGTCCAGCAGTTCACGTTTATCAATGCACCGCCATCTTGCCATGAAAGGCGGTCGGTCACCTCCGTCTTGCGCCGCCCAATTTCCACGCGCGCCAGCAGCCCTGTGCGATCCGCGACCAGGGCCGCGCCCCCTATGTCACGAGGCATATCCGCCAAAAGCTCCAATGCCTCGTCCACGGTCGCGCATTTGCGCATCACGGCGTCCCACAGTTCATGGGACTTGAGCGCCCCTGTGGGCGCCGTGTTCTCGGTCTTTTCGTAGACCAGGGCCCAGGTAAACGCTAAGCCCTTCTCGTTCAGTCCGCGCGTCGGCGCACCGCACACTGACGCTGAGTACGACGCCGCCGAGCTCGACGCACGGAGTGTCATCAAGTCCGTCCCCACGTAGCCGTAGCTGCCCGTGGGCCGTCTTACGATCACCCTGGTACGAATGTCGTACGGGTCGTCGCTGACGCTCCCGATATAGACCCCACTCCGTTCGCCGACAGTGATTCCCGTGGCGCCGATGTTCGTGCACATTGTTCGTCGTCTACCCCAGGCGACGCAGGTAGTAGAAGCGGATCATATTGTCAGGCATCCACAAGAAGCCCCCCAGCCCCTTTTTTGCCGCGACCGTCCAGTCGAACCAAGCGATTTGCACCCAGGGGACCTCATCCGCAATGATCTCCTGGAGCTGATTAATATTCGCCGCCCGCTGCGGCGAATCCAGCATCCTCATCGATTTCTCAAGAAGCGCGTTAAACGCCGAATTGTTGTAGTTCACGGCGTTGTTGGACATTGAGGGGCCACCGCCGAGATAGACCCAGCACGAATAGCCCGGATCGCCGGTCCACGGATACTGTTGGTTCTCGACGAATGCTTGCAGGGCGTGCTTGCCGTACTTCTGCTCGGCCCAGACTGCGGTCGGCAGCGCCTGCAACGAGACGCGCGCTCCGATTTGACCCCACGCGCTCTTGACCAGGATGGCCGTGTCCTCGGCCTCTTTCTCGGCTGCGTTGTAGGTGAGCTTCACGTCGAAGCCGTTCGCAAAACCTGCCTTGGCCATGAGCTGCTTGGCCTTCTGGGGGTCGTAGTCGTAATGGTATGTGTACTTGTAGCCAGAATAGATGTCCGGGACGATGCTCGTCATGCGACGGGCATGGCCCAAATACACTTTGTCGATGATGTCCTTATACGGCGTAGCCCAGGCCATAGCCTGGCGTAGCGTCTTATTGTTGAAAGGCGGCTTGTCAACTCCAAGCCCCATGTAAAGCTGCTTGTTTGCCCTCACACGCAGCACCTGGAGATTCGAATTGCCCTCCACTTCGTGCAGTTCGCGCTCACTCAGCGCCCAGGCGATATCCACTTCTCCGGCCTTGAGCAGAGCGAGCCGCGCACTCGATTCGGGGACGGCCTTGACAATAACCCGCTGGAAGTAAATCGGCGTAAGGGTCCAGTTCGGATTGGGGGTCAGCACGGTCTGCACGCCTGGGACGAGCTGATCGACCGTATATGGCCCAAACCCGGCCGCATGGGTGCGGGTCCACTGCTTGCCCCACGGGTCGCCGGCTGTGAGGTGATTCTTCACTTCGGTAGAATCGAACGGTCCGCCGTAATAGTTCTGGGCCAGAGCCTTGTAAAAGACGGGGGACGGCCCCTTCAGGTGGATCCGGACGGTATACTTGCCGAGCACCTCGATGCTGTCGGGGCTAGCGATTCCCACCACATCTCCGATGAACTTGCCCACGCCGTTCAGTACCCAGCGTCGCTGCCAGGCCCATTTGTAGTCGTTGGCCGTCACCTCGTTGCCATAGGGGCTCTTCATCCCGTGCCTGAGTTCGACGGTCACCGCGGTGCCATCCGGGCTCTGGTTCCAGGTCTGGGCGAGCAGGCCGGTCACGCCCTGGACGCCCGTGGCTTTAAGATCTGCCGTCAGGTTCGGCGAATTGGGATCTTTGATGACCTTGTAACTGAAGAGGTCGCCACCGTGGACATTGGCCATCATCATCTCGCCCTCGGCGGTTGAAGCCTGGTCCCCGTCAATCGAGGCCGGAGTCCCTTGAACGGCCATAACCAGGGTCCGCGCCTCCGCGGCGTGGCCCGCCGGTATCTCCATCCCTGGTCCGAGAAGACCTCCACCGAGACCCAGGA
>DASPUZ010000161.1:0-2368 GCA_035622635.1 bacterium
AGCCGGGCTCCCCGCCAACGAGCTCGCGGCGCAGATCGCGCGACAGGCCGAGGTCCTCGGCGAGGCGGCGCAGTTCTCGGTAGTATTCGCCGCCATGGGGATCACGCAGCGCGAGGCCGCGTTCTTCATCCATGAGTTCGAGAGTACGGGAGCCCTGGCCCGCAGTGTCGTGTTCATGAATCTGGCCGACGATCCCACGATCGAGCGGCTGATGACTCCTCGGGCCGCTCTCACGGCTGCGGAGTACCTGGCCTACGAGTTGGACATGCATGTGCTCGTGCTCCTGACGGACATGACGAATTACTGTGAAGCTCTTCGGGAGGTAGGCGCGGCGCGCGAGGAGATTCCAGGGCGCCGGGGCTATCCGGGTTACATGTACACCGACCTGGCCAGCATCTACGAGCGCGCCGGCCGCATCCGGGGCAAGAAAGGCACCATCACCCAGCTTCCGATTCTGACGATGCCCGATGATGACATTACCCATCCGATCGCGGACCTTACCGGCTACATCGCCGAGGGCCAGCTCGTCCTCAGCCGCACGCTGCACCGGCAGGGGATCTACCCGCCCATTAATCCGCTTCCGAGCCTCTCGCGCCTCATGAACAACGGGATCGGAGCGGGGCGGACCCGTGCCGACCACCGGCAGGTTGCCGACCAGCTGTACTCGGCCTACGCTCGAGGACTCGATCTGCGCCGCCTGGTGGCCATCATCGGCGAGGAGTCCCTGACCGAGAACGACCGGCTGTACCTCCGGTTCGCAGACGCCTTCGAGAACGAGTTCATCAACCAGGGAAACGCCGACCGGTCGATCGACGACTCGCTGGCTTTGGGATGGACGCTGCTGTCCACGTTCCCCAAGACGAGTCTCACGCGGATCAGTCGCGACCACGTCGACAAGTACTACGGAGCGGGCGGGGCGCCTATCCCGGCCGGGAAACGACGCGTCTAGCGAGGCGCTGCCTCGGGCCGCGGGCCACCGCGGCGTGGGGGAGCACGAGGTGGTGACGCGCGATGCCCGAAATGGTCAGTCCGACGCGGATGCATCTGCTGCAGCGCCAGAACCGGGTCGGCCTCGCACAGCAGGGGGTGGATCTTCTGAAGCGCAAGCGGGATGCAGCGGTCGCCGACTTCTTCAACATCGTCCGGCAGGCCGTCGTCGCGAGGGACCAGTTGACCCAGTCTGCCCAGGCGTCCTACGCGCTCCTGGGCCTCGCCAAGGCCGTGGAGGGGCGCGAGGTCGTCGAAGCGGCGGCCCTTGCCGATCCCCGTCGGCTCGAAGTCGCCATCGAGACGAAGAACCTGTGGGGGACTCGCGTCCTCACCATCGCCAGCGGAAGAGTGCGGCGATCGCTGATGGCGCGTGGATACGACCCTGCTGCCGTGACAGCTCGGACTGTGGAAAGCGCGGAGCACTTCGAGGAGATCGTCTCAGCGCTCCTCGACGTCGCCACCACGGAGGTGGCGCTCCGCAAGGTCGGGGAGGAGATCAAGAGGACGACAAGGCGGGTCAACGCGCTGGAGCAGGTCGTCATTCCGCGGATCAGAGGGGAGATCCGGTACATTCGAGACGTGCTGGAGCAGCGCGCCCGGGAAGACGTGTTCCGATTGAAACGCACTAAGAAGAAGCTGGAGGCAAACACGTCGCGCCGTCGCGCGGGTCGCTCCATTCCTGGCGGAACGCCACGGTGTGAGGAAGAACCGGGACCTCAGAGGGCGTGCGGCCGGCGTTGACGACGATTTCCGCCTTCCATGGTTCACGGACGAGCAGGGCGGCGAGAACGATCGCTCGCTGGGCACCGGGCGACCGGTCGGTCGTGACCAACATGACGTATACGGCATAGTCTTGATACTCACGTCAGGTGCTCCTACAATAAGGTTGAGGTGGAAGGCAGTTTGGCCGGTGATACTACGCGGGGGAAATGGCCCGGCGGCTGCGGCTCCAGCCGATGTGATGTTTTATCAAGTGGGGAAAGTCTGCGAACTGAGCGGGCTCACGCCGCGGGCGCTGCACTATTACGATGAGATCGGGCTACTGGTGCCCACGGAGCGCTTGGCCGGGGGGCACCGCCTCTACACGGCGCAGGATCTCGAGCGGATCGAACAGATCAAGGATCTGAAGCGCCTCCTCGGACTGTCCCTGAGCGAGATCAAACGCATCCTGGACGCGGACAAGGCGCGGCGTCAACATCTCGCCGATGCCAAGCGAGCGGCCGATCCCGCCCGCCGTCGTCGCGCGGTGGAAAGCGCGCTCGAGATCACGGAAGCGCAGTTGGGGTCGGTACGCGACAAGATGCAGCAATTGGGGCGGTTGCAGCGGCACCTGGCGCGCCAGGTCCGCGAACTCCGGCGGCTGTGGCATCAAGCCGGT
>DASPUZ010000162.1:0-17470 GCA_035622635.1 bacterium
ACACACGCGAGCGTGTAGTGCTTGTGAGCGTCGAACGAGATATACTGCATGTGCGCCTCCTCTTGTACCTTGGTTGCGGTCCTTGGTACGAGGGTACTATCGGTACCCTCGAGGAGGCGCAGCACTTACATACCATCACTCAAAAGCCGGTAGAGCCATATATAGACTGTCCTCGTGAATCTTCCGAATCGCCTCCGCCCGTGCTAGACCACTCTTCCGAATCGTCTGTTCACACTTCTCCAGCTCAGCCTTCTTGTCGGCGTTGTCCGCCCCCTGGTGCTTGCTTCTCTGCCGCTACAGTCGGCACACGCTCACCTCATGCAGAATTAGCCGCCTCGGGCAAATCCAACACCGAGACCGAGTAGAACCGAATCCACCTTTTTTGGTTCTTCAGGAGAAACCGGGATAGCCGTATAGGTTGAAGGCAAGGTACCGACTCCCTATCCTTGAGCACGTACCGCCAAGCACGTTGCCTAAGGGAGGGAGGAGCACCTTGCCTCGGGATCACTCTACCAATATCCTCGCCGGATGGGAACGGTACCGGGTCAAGCTGGTTGAGCGGAACGAGCCCGCGGCGCCCGGCGGGAAACCGCGGGTGGAAATCACGCTGGTTCGGGAAAGGCGAACATTTCAGTGCTCCGGATGCGGGCAGGAAACGGCCAAGGTCCATGAAACGGTGGTCCGCTGCGTCCGGGATCTGCCGATCCTCGACGCGGAGACCTACGTCTGGGTGCCGCGTTACCGCGTGGCCTGTCCCACATGTGGGCCGAAACTCGAGTCCCTGCCCTGGCTCTCGCCGTGGGACCGCGTGACGAAGCGCTTGGCGGAGAACGTGGTCCGATTGTGTCGCGTGCTGCCGGTGAAGCAGGTCGCCGAGTTCTACGGACTCGACTGGGACACCGTGAAGCACCTGGATGTGGCGGCCTTGGCCGAGCAACTGCTCCCCGTCGATCTCTCCCGCGTCACCGTGATCGCCATGGACGAATTCGCCGTGCGGAAGGGGCACCGCTATGCCACGGTTGTGCTCGAACCCCACCGCAAACGGATACTCTGGGTCGGCAACGGCCACAGCCGGGACGCTGTCCACCCCTTCTTCGAACTCTTGGGCGATGAGGGCTGCGCGCGTCTCGAGGCGGTGGTTATGGATATGAGCGCGGCCTACGAGGAAGAAGTGCGCACCCATTGTCGGAACGCGGTCATCGTCTACGACCTGTTCCACGTCGTCGCGAAGTACGGGCGAGAAGTCATCGACCGGGTCCGCGTCGACGAAGCGAACCGGGTGCGGCAGGATAAGGCCGCGCGGAAAGTGATCAAGGGGGCGCGGTGGCTCTTGCTCCGCAATCGAGAGAACGTTACGGCCGACGATCGAGTCCGACTGCAGGAGCTCTTGGCTGTTAATCGGAGGCTCGCCGCCGTCTACCTGCTCAAGGACGATCTGAAGCACCTCTGGGACTACACCTATCCCGGCGCCGCCATGCGCTTCTTTGCCGGCTGGTACCAGCGCGCCATTCGCAGCCGAATCAAACCCCTCAAAGCATTCGCCCGCCAGCTCAAAGTGAGATTGCCGGGGATCGTCGCCCACTGCACCTTCCCCTTACACACAAGCATCTTGGAGGGAATTACCAACAAGATCAAAGTGCTAAAGCGTATGGGGTACGGGTACCGGGACGATGGCTATTTCTTCCTCAAGATCATGGCGGCGTTCCCTGGGATTCCCGAGAATGCCTGATGAACCCCTTTTTTCGCACCCCTTTCCTCAGAAAAACAGAAGGGCGTGCCCTTGCCGATGTACGGCAAAAACAACGGCCCATTGGCGTTATCCGCGAAGGTAACTGTCTGGTCTTCCAAAGGCTATTTAGTTGTGCGCCTTGCCCGTGCTTCGCCTACTGCGCCACGCTATGCCCAGTCATGGGACCAGCGCCGACCTTGCGCGTCAAGCGATCGATGAAAGTGGCTTCCTGTAAGACCCCAGGGCAATCTGCCTGCGGTGATACCTCGTGATAGTCCGTGATGGCCAAGATTCCGCCTATCCTAATCTTTGCCGGTTATGGCGTTTTCGCAAACCCTATATTACTGATGGGCGAGGAGGGCCTCGAACCCCCACGGCCGTTCCGGCCAGCGGATTTTAAGTCCGCCTCGTCTGCCGATTCCGACACTCGCCCGCCCATACGTTCGTGGTACTCGGTGATACCCCTTCCCCGGACGGTCTTGCGGCCGAAGGCCGGCATCATTGCCACAAATGCCGCGATCCCAGCCGCGAGCGACCGGGATCGCACCTCACCACGACAACCGGGCCACAGTGGAGGCGACGGGCGGATTCGAACCGCCGAATCGGGGTTTTGCAGACCCCTGCCTTGCCACTTGGCTACGTCGCCGCGCCTCAATCACAACTGGAGCGGGAGATGGGACTTGAACCCACGGCCTTCTCCTTGGCAAGGAGACGCTCTACCTCTGAGCTACTCCCGCGCTCCAACCTATTCGCTTGGCCCTGTCAATTATACCAGATGCCGCGCCGGGCGGAACCGGATGCGCGCCCTCCTATCATAGCAAAGGCCACCCAGGTGTCAACGCGTCGGCTCGAAGCACAGGGAGCATCGCCCTCGCGCGTTCGGCGGAGCAGCCCCCCCTTTCGATTGCGCCCGGCCCGTCGGTTGCACCCGGTCCCCGCGGATTCACGAGCCGCGAACGAGCGACATGAACTCCGCACGGGTGCTCGGGTTATCCCGGAAGAGACCTCGATTGGCAGAGGTCACAACGCGGCTGCCCGGCTTCTTGACGCCGCGGATGGTCATGCACAGATGGGTCGCGTCGATGACGACGGCGGCCCCCTTCGCGCGGAGTCCTTCCATGAGCGTGTCGGCCACCATCGATGTCAGACGTTCCTGAACCTGGGGTCTTTTGGCAAGCGTCTCAACAAGACGGGCGATCTTGCTGATGCCGACGAGCCGCCCGTTCGGAATATATCCGACGTGAGCGACGCCGTGAAACGGGAGCAAATGGTGCTCGCAAAGGCTCGCGAACGGGATCTCCTTGACGACCACCATCTCCCTGTGGTCTTCCTCCTCGAATCCCACAGTCAGCAGCTCCATCGGGTCGGTGTACAACCCAGCGACCATCTCCTCGTACGCGTCGGCAATACGGCGCGGCGTCTCGACGAGGCCCTCGCGATTGGGATCCTCGCCGATCGCCTGAAGGATCGCGAGGACGGCGGCCTCGATAGCCGGCTTGTCCACGCCGGTTCTAACCGACCCGTCGATGCTTAGTCCGTTGCGTCCATTTGACAGGTCGCGGGCTCGCACCATGCCTTTCACCTCCGTGACTCGCCGTGGGCGCCGTGTGACGTCCCGGCCGCTTCAAGGCCCGTCACCGGCGTACGATCTCTGCATCATCGTCATCAAACGCTTCATGAGTCGGACGTCGTGGCGACGCACCAGCTGCGCGCCCTGGGCTACGCCGTAGGCGACCGCAGCGGCCGTGCCCTCAAGCAACTCCACAATCGGCAGCCCGAGCACGCCGCGAATGTAGTTCTCGCGGGACGTGGCAATGTAGATCGGGCCCCCGTAGCTCCTCAAGCGTCGCAACACGTCAAGGTCGCGGTGCGCAGTCATGCCGAAGCTGGATCCCGGATCACGACAAGTTGCGACGCCTGCACGCCGGCCCTCGGGCGGCATCGGTTCGGTCCTCGAGGAAGACATACACTTCGTCGGTCACGGATTTGTACCGAGGATCGATCTGGCGCCACCTTCGGGCGCCCTTTGAGCTGCGTGACGACGAGCGAAGCACCGGTTTCCCCCGCCACCTCGGCCATCCTGAGACCGCCAGCCCGCGGATGTCGTTGATCAGTCAGGCCCCTGCCGCGGCCGCTTGACGGGCGACCACGGGTTCATACGTGTCCACGGCGGTCGGAACCCTCATCCCGACCGCTCAGCGCTTCGAGCAGGGGCACGACACAGTGGACCGTTCCGACGGGACCTCGGCCGGGATCGATGGCCGGAGTCCCTTTGCGCCTCATCTTAACACTTGGCGCCCAAGAGCGGGGCGTTCCCCCGGGGAATGGGGCGCGGTACGGCGAAGCCACAGAAGACGACACCACTGGAGGTACGCTATGGTGCGGCTAGGCATGTCCATCCGTGGGGGGGAGCACCGTGACGACGAACTGGCGCTCGCCCGGCACCTCGGATACGACGCGGTCGAGATCAGCATGGACGGCACCGGAATGGTCTTCGGGGGGCGGCTGAATCCGGAGGTGCTCCGTGACACGCTCGCCTCGTTTTCCCGCGACGACCTCTGGTACTCGGTGCACAGCCCGAGTAGCCTGGACCTGCGGGACCGGGCCAATCGAGAGGTACAACTGGCGCTGGCCCGTGCCACGCTACGGTTTACCCGAGAAGTCGGCGGCCGAGTGCTCGTCGTCCACTTCGAGCGCCACAGCCCGGACCCCGAGGACGAAGTCGCGTTCGCCGATGCGATCCGGCGCCTGTCCGATGAAGCGGGCGACGTGTTGCTTGGCATCGAAAACATCGAGATCGAACGCGTCGAACCGGTGATCGAGTTCGTCAGGCGCATGAACCGGCCGAACGTCGCGATGACGCTGGACATCGGCCACGCCTATCTCGCGGCGGCGCACTTCCGGTTCGACTTCTTTGAGGCCGTGCGGGACGCATTCCCGGTGGTTCGCCACGTCCACGTGAACGACAACTTTGGCCGGTACGACCCGCTGCGTCTGGAGAACTTCACCCTCTATCGGACGCAGACCCCCGCCGACACGTTCCCGCTCGGCAAGGGGGACCTGCATCTGCCGGTCGGATGGGGTGCGATCCCGCTGGATCGTGTGTGCGGTCTGTTGGGAGGGTACCAGGGAACGCTGATCCACGAGTACCGGGCCCACTTGTTCCTGCCGTACGCGGGGCCGGCGTATGCCGCGGCGCGCCGGATCGCTGAGATGCTGGACTAACCCTGAGCCTCTCCCGCCAGGGAGCTTCGCAGCCTGTGAAGCAGCGGATTCGGAAGTTCGGCGGAAGAATCTGGCGTCTGCCAAAACGATTTGACAAACCCGTAAGCCGATGCAAGAATGATTGCTGAAGACACAGGCCCCTTTGGTCCCAGTGACCCTATGATCCAGCGAAACCTGAGCCGTCTCAGCGACGTTGCTCGGCTCGCCGGGGTGTCTATCCCGACTGCCTCCCAGGCATTGAATGGCCATGCCAGAATCAGCGCCGAGACGCGACGGCGGGTACGTGAGGCCGCTCGCCAGCTTCGCTACACCCCTCACGCGGCTGCCAGGCGTCTCATACTTGGACGCTCAAACTCCATTGCGATCGTTCCCGGCACGAACCTAACAGGCCTGTTCTCGGATCTCTTCTATCGGGCCCTCTTATCCGGCGTCGGCGGCGTCTTCGAAGAAACCGGGTTTCGTATGCTGATCACGCCCGCGATCCGATCTGCCACGGAGGTTCCGCAGTTCATTCAGATGGCCCGCGGACGCGAGGTCGACGGGGTCCTGGTGGCGGGTGTCGTGGAGGCGGCGTGGATCAATGCGGTCACGGTCACCGGCATGCCGGTCGTGCTGCTGGACAATCACGACCCTGAACTCAGCGTGCCCGCCGTGGTGAACGACAATGCGCAGGGCGCCTACAGCGCGACGCGGTATCTGACTGCGCTCGGGCACACCCGCATTGGCCTCATCGGCGCCGCGGTCACGTATCCGTTCGGGCCGGAGACGCGGGCGGGGTATCGTCGAGCCCTGCGCGACGCGGGGCTCCCCGTCGATCCGAACCTTGAGGTGTCGAGCCCGATCGACGTCGACCGTGCGCGCGCGAGCACCGGCAGACTCCTGACCCTCCCGAATCCCCCGTCGGCCATCTTCGCCGTCACGGACGCCATGGCTCTGGGGGTGATCAAGGCGGCCCACGATCGTGGGTGGAGCATTCCTGGCGACCTCTCCGTGGTCGGTATGGACGACATCGAGCTGGCCTCAGCCACGAGCCCGCCCTTGACAACCGTTCGGATCCGCAAAGAGGAGATGGGGCAAAAAGCCGCACAGGCCCTCATTCGCGTGATTGCCGGCCAAGAACCCGGACCCAGCCCGATTGTCCTCTCCAACGAGTTGGTCGTGAGAGGCACCACAGGGAGGAAGCGATGACGCGGCGCACAGAAGAACGGCTCGCCATGCATGGCGGCACACCCGTCCGGACCGAACCACTGCCCCCCGGATACCCCGGGGGACTCATGATCGGTGAGCAGGAAAAAGCGGCGGTCCTCGAGGTCTTGGACAGTCAGAGTTTGTTCCGCCACTACGGTCCCCGCCCGTTGCACAAGGTGGCCCAGTTCGAGCACGCGTTTGCCAAGGCGATGGGGGCGCGCCACGCGATCGGGGTCACGTCGGGGACGGCGGCGTTGATGACCGCGCTGGCCGCCCTCGGCGCCGGCCCGGGCGACGAGGTCATTGTTCCGACCTACACGTGGGTGGCGACGGTCAACGCCGTGGTCCATCTCGGCGCCGTGCCCGTATTCGTCGACATCGACGACACGCTGACGATCGACCCGACGAAGATCGAAGCGGCTGTCACCCCGCAGACGAAAGTCATCCTGCCGGTCCACATGCGAGGCGCGGGCGCCGACATGGATCCCATTCGCACCGTCGCGGCCAAACATCGTCTGCACATCGTCGAGGATGCCGCGCAGGCGGTGGGCGGACGCTACCGAGGCCGCCGGCTCGGGACGCTCGGAGACATCGGGGCCTACAGTCTCCAGTATCACAAGGTCATCACGACGGGAGAGGGCGGCATGGCCGTGACCGACACGGCGGCCTTGTGGGAACGGGCGGTTCGCTACCACGACCAGGGCTCGGTCCGGATGGAGGAGCTCGACGAGACAATCCCCGTCGGCAACCAGCTCATGATCGGGATCAACTTCCGAATGAGCGAGATCACCGGCGCGATCGGCCTGGTGCAACTCGGCCGCATGGAGTGGATCATCGAGCAGATGCGGACTCACAAAGCCGCCGTGATCGACGGCTTGCGCGGAATCGGTGGCCTGACGATGCGCCGGCTGCCCGATCCGGACGGCGACACCGGCGCGACGCTGATGTTCTCGCTGCCGACCGCCGAACTGGCGCGTGAGTTCAGCAAGGCGCTGACGGCCGAGGGAGTTCGCGCGACCGTCGCGTGGGACAGCGGGCAGCACGTCTACTACCACTTCGATCAGATCATCGAGCGCCGGATGTTCGCGCAGCGCCACTGTGCGTGGGAGTGCCCGCACTACCAGGGCCGTGCGCGGCTCGCCAAGGGCATGTTCCCCCGGACGGACGACCTGTTGCAGCGTACCCTGCACATCGATCTGAACCCGCTGTTGACCGAGCGCGACGAGTTCGATATCGTGCGGGCGGCCCGTAAGGTGTCCGCCGCGCTGCTGTAAGAGGGACAGATGTCGCACGAACTCGGCGTCGCTGTGCTCGGTTACGGCGGCATCGCGCGCGCCCACGTGGCCGCGATCCGGCGCCACGGGGAAGCTTTCCCCGACGCAGGGAGGCGCGGACGTCTCCTCGCCATCGCGGGACGCCGAGAGCGCGACGTGGCGTCAGCGGCGGAGCGGCTCGGTGCGTCGCGGTGGACGACGGACTGGCGCACGCTCGTGGACGATCCTGCGATCGACATCCTCATCAACGCGGGACCCAACGGCGTCCATGCCGAGCCGAGCATCGACGCGCTGCGGGCCGGCAAGGCCGTCCTCTGCGAGAAACCCCTGGCCCGCACGGCCGCGGAGGCCGAAGCCATGGTGCGCGCCGCCGAGGGCGGCCGCCCCGCCATGACCGGGTTCAACTACCGCTTCGTCCCTGCCGTCCTGCTGGCCCGCCGTCTCCTCCTCGATGGGGATCTCGGGCGCATCTACCACTTCCGGACCCGATACAGCGACGACTCATTGCTCAACCCGGAGACGCCGTTCGCCTGGCGTCACGACCGGACGGCGGCGGGGAGCGGCGTGATCGGCGACCTCGCCGCGCACGCGATCGATCTCGCGCATTTTCTGGTCGGGCCGGTCGCGGCAGTCACGGCGGCCACCCGCACGTACACGGCGACGCGGCCGTGCGGAGCCGAGCGACGGGCGGTTACGGTGGAGGATGCGGTCGTGGCCACCCTGGAGTTCCGGAACGGCGCGATCGGCACCCTGGAGGCGAGCGGCATGTGCCCCGGGCGCAAGAACCTCCTGACGTTCGAGATCAACGGGGCCCGCGGTACCGTCGCGTTCGACCTCGAGCGCCTGAACGAACTGCGCGTCTACCACGGCGACGGAATCGCTCGGGGGTTGGCCGACGTGCTGGTGACCGAGTCCGATCATCCCTTCGGCGGACGCTGGTGGCCCCCCGGGCACATCCTGGGCTGGGAGCACACGTTTGTTCATCAGTTCGAAGAGTTGGTCCGCCGCGTGACGAAGAGCGGCGGTGAGTACGTCGGGGCGACGTTCGCGGATGGCCACGCCAGCGCGCGCGTGTGCGACGCGCTGGGCGTGGCCGCCGAAACCGGACGGCGCGCGGAAGTGGCCCCGGAGCCAGATACGTGAATGCAGTCTCGCCAACGCCAGGATGGCATGCGGGCAGTCGATCGTGAGGATTGCATGAAGGTGGTGATCACTCTGTGGTTGTGAAGGTCGGTGTTGTCGGCGCAGGCACCATGGGGCGGCGCCATCTGCAGGCGCTCGCCTCCGATCCCCGCGTCCGTGTCGTCGGCGTCGCCGACGCGGCAGAGGCGGTCGCCCGTGACGCCGCGGCCAGCGTCGCGGGACGCCCCTGCTCCACCCTCGCGGAACTCGTGGACCTCGGCATCGACGCGGTGTTCGTGACCCTTCCGAACGTCTTCCACGCGCAGGTCGTGCTCGAGGCGCTGGACCAGGGTCTGCATGTCTTTGCGGAAAAGCCCATGGCGACCTCGCTTGCGGACGCGCGAACGATCGCCCGGCGGGCGGCCCGCTCCCCTCGCGTCTACCAGATGGGGTTCAACCGGCGATGGGCCCCCGCGTACAAGCATCTCAAGCAGCAGATCGAGCGTGGATTCGCCCCTTGCTCCGCCAACGTCAAGATGAACGACGGGGACATGCTGACCCCGAGCTGGTATACGGACGTCGCGGTGTCCGGAGGATTCATGTACGACACCGCGATTCATCTGATCGACATGATCGCTTGGCTCGTCGGACCGATCGAAAGCGTCGCGGCGATCGGTCGGCGCAGCTGCTACCCCGATTACGACGACATCGCCCTGATGCTGCGCTGCCGTGGTGGTCAGCCGGTCGCGTTCACCACGTGCGGACACGCTTCCTGGGCGGCGCCGCTGGAGCGGGTGGAGCTGTATGGAGACCACGCCCTGCTTGTCTCGGAGGATCTCGATTGTGTTCGCCTGACCACACGCGATAGTCCGCGCGCGTCCTGGCGGCAGCTTCCGTCGGCCGGGCCGCTCGATCTCTGGGGGTACGTGGAGGAGGACCGGGCGTTCATCGACGCGTGCCTCGGGGCCGCGCCCCCCCCGGTGACCGTTCACGATGCATTCCACAGCGTTGCCGTGGTGGATGCAGCTTACACGAGCGTCGCGCGCCAGGGAGTTCCCGTACCTGTTCCGGGGCCGTGATGAGCTCAGACGATCGATCCCCGCCCAGACGCGGCCCACGCCGCGAGCCGCGCGAGCGTATGCGAGACCGCAGGAAGGTAGGCTGGCCTCCCGAATCATCTCGTGGTGCGACCTCGCGGCTGTCGGGCGACGCTGCGGTGGACCAGTGGTCCCGACTATGCAGAAGTCCTCCGGAGTCGGTCGGGGGGTACGGCGATCGAGGCCACGCATGCGCGCGCCGCGATCAGGTCGAGAGTGAACGGATATCGTAGCGGGGAATGGATCGTGACCGGGATCCGACCTCCGAGACGTTCGGTCAGCGCACGGCTCGGCACGTACGTCGATACGTCGACACAAGGAGGGCAAGATCATGAGACGGACCGCATGGGGACGAGCGGTCACAGTCGCCGTAGGTGTCACGCTCGTCGCGTTTCTGATCGGGGCCACCGGCCCCACTGCGGGGGCGCAGAACCCCACGACGCTGAACGTGTACATCAACGGTGACACGAACATCTTTGACCTCTGGAACAAGACTTTGCTGCCGGCGTTTACCAAGCACTACCCGCAGTACCGGGCGAATTTCGTGCCACTCCTCCACGGTGAAGGATCGCAGGGCGTCTTCGACAAGATTCTCGCCGCGAAGCAGGCCGGACGGCCGACGGACGTCGACCTGTGGGAAACGCAGCCGTCGTTTGTGGCCCAGGGCGCACCCCAGGGCCTGTGGGTGAAGCTCACGAACAGTCTGATCCCGAACCTCTCTCGGGTCCCTGCGCAGAAGCTGGAGGCGGAAGACTACTACGGCATGCCGTACCGCGGCTCGTCCGTGGTGATCGCGTACAACAGCGCGTTCGTCAAGAATCCGCCGACGACCCTTGACGATCTCCTCGCGTGGATCAAAGCCAATCCCGGGAAGTTCACGTACTGTGACCCCAACACCGGCGGCTCCGGCCAGGCGTTCATCGTCGCGGTGGTGTACAAGTTTGCGCAGATGGCCCAGTATACCGGGAGCGCGTACGATCCCAAGGCGGAGTCCGCGTGGGACCCTGCCTGGCAATTGCTGAAGAGCCTCAACTCCTCGATGTACAACAACGGATTCCATCCCAACGGGAACGTCGCCGTGCTGCAGTTGCTCAGTCAGCAAAACGTCTACATCGCACCCGTGTGGTCCGACATGGGCACCGACTACCTGAAGCGAGGCCTGCTGCCCAAGACGGTGAGACTGGAGCAGATCACGCCGCCCCTGTTCGGTGGGGACTCGACGGTCACGGCGCCGCTCGGCTCGGCACACCTGGAAGGCACCTTCACGCTCCTCAACTGGTTGCTCACGCCCGAGGCGCAGCAGATGGTCATCAACGCCGTCTCAGGGTATCCGGGGGTCGACTGGAAGTACATGCCGGACAGCGTGCGCAGGCAGTTCGCCGACGTCGCGAAGCCGTACGCGCCGCTACCGAACGCAAAGTATCTCGCGGACATCCTGCGCCTGTGGCATGAACAGGTCGCGGGAGGCGGATAGCGCGGAACGCTGAGGCCGTCGGGCTCAAGGTCGGGAGACCAACCGTGTCCGGGGGGTGGAAGCGGGGAGCACTAGGGTTAGCCCTGGTGCTCCCGCCCCTGCTTGTGCTGGCTTTTCTCGTGATCCTCCCGGCCATCACGGCCGTCGTTGCGACCCTCACCCCGGCACCGGACGCGACCTCGACATCGCGGTTCGTCAATTACGCGGAGGTGCTCGGTACGCGGATTCTCAGGACCGACATCGCCTTCACCGTCGTCGTGACCCTCATCGCGGTGGCGGTCGTGTTCTGCCTGAGCTACCCGCTGGCGCTCTACCTCCGGTTCACGAAAACGCGTGTGGCAGCGTTGCTGGGCGTCCTGTTCATGGTGCCGCTCTTCGTGCCGGTCGTGATCGCGTCGTTCGCGATGATCACGTTCCTCGTCGGGCACGGCCTCGTCTCGACGGTGCTGTATCGTCTCGGGATCGTCCAGTTCCCATCGCTGGTGTACAATGCGACGGGCATCGTTCTGACGCAGGTCTGGGTCAACATTCCATTTGCGGTGCTGATCCTCGGTGCGGGGCTGCAGGCGATCGACGACTCATTGATCGAGGGCGCGCGAGACGTCGGTGCAGGGAGCTTGCGGACGTTCTTCTCCGTGATTCTCCCTCTCAACGCCACCTCGACGATGATCACACTGACGCTGCAGTTCATCGGGGTCTTCGGGTCGTTCACGATCCCTTATCTGGTCGGCGGCAACGCGCCGCAGATGCTCGGCGTGACGATGACGAACTACCTGACCCAATACCTGCGTCGAACGGAATCGGTCACCATGGCGGTCATTGCGTTCATCATCGCGTCGGTCGTCGGCGTCATCTACGTGGCCAGCGTAAGCCGCCGGGAGCGCCGGGCGTGACGCGGCCAGCCTGGTTCTGGGGGGTCGGTGCGCTTCGCCGAGCGGTGGGAATCGGTGCGCTGCTCGCGCTCGCGGCGTTCATTCTCGGGCCGCTCGCCACCCTGTTGGTATGGGCGTTCGCAGGGACGTGGTTGTTTCCGAACCTACTGCCGGAGTTCTCACTCAGATGGTGGGTCTACGTTCTGACCAACGCCGACGTGAGCAAGGCGATCCGCATGAGCGCCCTGAGCGCGCCGACGGCGACGCTGCTGTCGGCGCTGGTCTGTATTCCAGCCGCCTACGCGTTCGCGCGTCTGGAATTCCCGGGCAAGCGCGTGCTACTGCTCTCATTTCTCAGCGCGAACGCCTTTCCGAAGATCGGCCTGTACGTCAGTATCGCGACGCTCTTCTATCGGCTCAACCTGATGGACACATTCACCGGCGTCGTCCTGATCCAGCTTGTGAACACGCTGTTGTTCATGATCTGGATCCCCACCGGCACGTTCCGCGGGATCAACACGAACCTGGAGGAGGCGGCAAGGGACGCCGGCGCGGGACCGCTACGGACGTTCTTCCAGATCACGCTGCCGATCGCGCTCCCAGGCCTCATCGTAGCGGCGTTGTTCGCGTTCATCGCCGCATTCGACGAAGCCCAGGGCTCGTTGATCGTCGGCACCCCGAACCATATCACGATGCCGGTGCTCATGTACGCCCTGGTGCTCGGCTACCCGCAGCCGGTCGGCGCGGTGTTCTCCGTGCTCCTCTCCCTGCCCTCGGTCATCCTGCTGCTCATCACACAGCGCTATCTTCGAGCCGGGTATCTCGCCGCAGGTTATAGTCTGTGAACGAATGGAGGTAGCGTGGCCCGCCTGTCGCTGAACCACCTGACAAAACGCTTCGGCTCCTACGCAGCCGTGCATGATGTGTCGCTCGAGGTGCACGATGGCGAGTTGATGTGCCTGCTCGGCCCTTCGGGCTGCGGCAAGACGACCACGCTCAGGATGATCGGCGGGTTCATCACGCCGGACGCCGGCGACATCCAAATCGACCGGCGGAGCGTGCTCGGCATGCCGCCCGAGCGCCGGCCCACGGCGATGGTGTTCCAGCGGTACAATCTGTGGCCGCACATGACGGTCGAGAACAACATCGCGTTCGGCCTCAAGATCCGCCGGCTCGGACGGGCCGAGATCGAACGCAAGGTTCACGACGCTCTGTCGCTTGTGGGCCTTCCGAATGCGGGCCGCAAGCACCCCCACGAGCTCTCCGGCGGGGAACAGCAGCGGATCGCGGTCGCGCGTGTGCTCGTGCTCGAACCGCAGATCCTCCTCCTGGACGAGCCCTTCAGCAACCTGGACGCCCGCCTCCGCGTGCACATGCGCGAGGAGGTCAAGCAGTTGCAGCGGAAAGTCGGAATCACCACGGTGTTCGTGACCCACGACCAGGAGGAGGCACTGACGATTGCCGACCGGATCGCGGTCATGCAGCAGGGAGTGCTCGAGCAAGTGGACACGCCGGCGGCGCTGTACGCAACCCCGCGCACGCTGTTTGTCGCGGACTTCATCGGCACCATGAACCTGATCCCGGGGCGGATGCACGCGCAGGCGGCCGGGACCGTCATCACAGCGGGTCCGTGGCGTCTCGCGGCCGACCGGCGCTGGCCGGAGGACAGCGAGGTGACCGTGGCGGTGCGGCCGGAAGACCTCGTCCTCGCTCCGGACGGGATCCCGGTGGAGGTCCGCCGCGTCATCAACCTGGGGCACTATCTGCAGGTACTCCTCGATGCTCCGAGTGTCGGCATCCTCCGGATGTTCGCCTCGAAGGGCGAGAGGCTCGCGGAGGGGCAGCGCGTTCCGGTCGGAATCGCGCGCGCGCTGGTATTTCACGGACCGGAGGTCGTCGAGATCGGAGGGCCGATGCAGCCCACGATGCCCTCGCCGGCCGATCGGCGGTGACGCCACGGGTCGTCCCCGGCAGCGTCTGGGAGCACGTGTTCGCGACGCGCGCACCGGGCGAAGCCTGGGTCACGCTCACGCTGGCCGCACCCGGCACATCGTGGGCGCGCGGCGAAGCTGCGGTGATGGCGCTGGACGTGGACGGCATCCACCGACAGGAGATGGTCCTGGCGGCGGGAGACGAACCCACTGAGTACACTCGCTCCCTGGGATGCCGGCCGGCCGGCCCGCACCTGCTCCGCCTGTGGATCGATCGCAGTCTCTCGGCGGCGAACGTCGAGGCCGTGGACCTCCACGCCGTCAACTCCGGTATGATCCATGACGCAGACCCGGCGATGCCGGCGTGGCGTCACGCGCCGGTCCTCCATTATCGGGACGGGGACGCACCGCTCGGCAACGCCTCGACCGATACGCCGCTCGTCCTGTTCTATCGCCCGGTCAGTGAGCCGGGCTCGTCCACGCCGCTAAAGGGCATCGAGTATCACGTCGTCTTCAGTCATGAGGACGCCGGCACAGACCTCACCGGCCTGCTTGCGAAGTGGGGACACACCACGGACATCGAATGGGTGTATCGGGTGGTGTGGGATACGTCGGGCACGATCACGCGCGAGGAGTTTCAGGGCCCAGGTCACCGGGTTGTGCCGTTTCGCGGGACCCGCGCGCTTGGCGGGCACCCTGTCCTCCAAGTCTCCGGCCGGCACGGCATGGTCATGGACCGCGTGTCCTGCCCGTTCCGCGTGGCGCTGACGCCGGCCTGGATGCAGCCCCCGGATGAACCGAGAGAATCCGTAATGCACCGGTTCCCGTGGACGTACCGGGTGAGCGCGCTGGAAGTCGTCCGCCAGGTCGCCCTCGAGCCGGTTGCCGATCCACGTCGTCCCGCCCCCGCCGACCCGCGGGCATACCTGTTCCTCCAGTGGAAGCGGCGCACCCTGGATATGAGTCCGCTCGAGGCGGGCGTCCGGACCGACGAGACCTGGTACACGTCGGCATGGGGGCGAGCGGAGCTCGCGTTCGAGGGTGAGGACGCCGAAAGCACCGCAGTGAAGCTCCCCGCGGGCATCTCCGCATCCGACATCACCGCGATCGCCCTTCGGGCCGTCGCCCCACTCCCGACGCCGCTCGAAGTCCGGCTCGTGAGGGCATTCTTCCTGGACGATAACTACCGGCCGCGCCCCGAGCTTCCGGCAAAAGGATCCGCGACGCTGCGTGCGCCTGGAACGTGGGCGTCCGTCTGGGAGCGGCGCTAGGAAGGTCCGCCGGGCGCGGGATGCTCGGCGAGGAACGTGTGAATGCGACCGGCAACCTTCGGCCCTATCCCCTCCACCGACGCGATTTCCTCGACGGTCGCGGTCCGGATGTTGCGGACGGAGCCAAACCGGCGAATCAACGCCTTCTTTCTGCGCTCGCCGATGCCCGGAATCTCATCCAGGACCGAGAAGACGATCCTGCGCTGCCGCAGCATCTGGTGATATGCGTTCGCGAACCGGTGGGCTTCGTCGCGGATCCGCTGCAACAGTTGCAATCCCTGTGAATCACGGGGCAGCGCGCGCGGCTCGGACAGGTCCGGCACGTAGACCAGTTCCTGCTGCTTCGCGAGAGCGATCACGGGAATGGATTGGTTGTACTCGAACAGGACCTCCCGGGCTGCTCCGAGTTGACCGCGGCCGCCGTCCAGAACGATCAGGTCCGGGAGCGCCGCCCACTTCACCGGCACCGGCTCGTCGCGGTCGAGCCGCTCCTGTTCCTGCCGCGCCTTGGCAAACCGTCGCTGGAGCACCTCCCGCATCATGGCCACGTCGTCTGGTCCTTCCGTGTACCTCATCCGGAACCGGCGATAGTCGCGCTTCTTCAAGCGGCCGCCTTCCGCCACAACGAGCGACGCAACCGACTCGCCTCCCTGAAAGTTGCTGATGTCGTAGCACTCGATGCGAATGGGCGGCGTGTCGAGCCCAAGGAATTGCGCGAGCTCGCGCGCCCCGGGGCCCACCTGATCGCCGCGGCCTGCGCGCTCCTGAAACAGGTGTAGGCTCGCGTTCTCCCGCGCCATCGCGACGAGGCGGGCGCGATCGCCGCGCTGCGGCTGGCTGATGACAACCCGACCGCCGCGCCGCTCGCCGAGCCACCGCTCGATGACTTCGCGGTCGGGAATCGGCTCCGGCACCAGGATCTCCGACGGCGGCGCCGAGGACGCCTCGTAGAACTGGCTCATGAACGCCGACAGCGCCTCCGCGGTCCGGACGCCGCGGGTCCCCTGAAGCATTACGTGCTCCTGTCCGACGAGCC
The DNA here is from genome assembly GCA_035622635.1 of bacterium. Classification (GTDB taxonomy): domain Bacteria; phylum Sysuimicrobiota; class Sysuimicrobiia; order Sysuimicrobiales; family Segetimicrobiaceae; genus JAJPIA01. Next base: position 16,220 of record DASPUZ010000162.1, read on the forward strand.
GGCCGGCCCGGACGAAAAAGATCTGCACGCATCCCTCGTCCCCGTCCTGGGCGAGCGCGAGGATGTCTCGGTCCTCCGCCCCGGCCGAGACGATCCGTTGCTTCTCACCGAGGGCCTCGAGCCCTCGCAGCTGATCCCTTAGCTGTGCGGCCCGCTCGAAATCGAGCGCCTTCGCGGCCGCGTCCATCTGGGAGCGCAGGCTGTCGATCAGGGTCTCCTGCTTCCCCTCGAGGAACTCCCCGGCCTGGCGGACTTGCTCCGCGTACTGCTCCGCGGACGCACCCCAGCCGACGCACGGCGCGCTGCACTGCCCGATGTAATGGTCGAGACATGGACGCGGCAGCGTCTTGTCGATCTCGAGATTGCACGTGCGCAGCTTGAACAACCGCCGGATCATCCGGATCGTCCGTCCCACCAGCTTGGGTTCGTGGTACGGGTACGGCCCGAAGTACTTTGCCCCGTCGCGGGCGACCTTGCGTGTCATGACGATCTTGGGATACGGCTCGTTCGTGAGCTTGAGGTACGGATACGCCTTGTCGTCGGCCATCCGCACGTTGTACCAAGGATGGTGGCGTTTGATCAGCGTTGCCTCGAGGATCAACGCCTCGACCTCGGTGGCGCACACGACCGTCTCGACGTCGCGGATTTTCGAGATGAGGTGCAGAATCCGGGGACTGTCGGTGTGCCCCGGCTGGAAATACTGGCGCACCCGTGAGCGGAGCGATGTCGCCTTGCCGACGTACATAACTCGGCCGGCGCCATCCTTCATGAGGTACACGCCCGGTTGCTCCGGGAGCGCGGCGAGCTTCTCCCCGAGCCCCGTCCCCGGCGTCGACTCCGTCAGGTCGCCGTTCGGCGACGGTTCGGGCGCTATCGCAGGTGAGTGTGGGGTCGTCACCATTTCATTATAGCGGCTTCCGGTGACGCAGGCTCGAGCCGCCTCGTGTGGCCCGGCACCTCGACGCAACGATGCCTCTCGCGCGACCGCCGCCGGGTTAGGCCGAAGCGGCTCCGGTCAACCGAAGGCGCGGATGGCCTGCACGGCCTCGCGTGCGGCCGACCACAACAAGCGGATCTCAGCAGAATACATAAGACACCGCATCCCGGCACCCCGGCCCCGCTGCACGACCTTGAGGTCGCCCGGGTGGAGACCGGCGGCGATGTTGTGGCGGCGTGCCACGGCCGCCACGCGCCGGTAGGCTTCCTCCATCTTGGGATGCAGCAACTCTCCCGGCACGCCGAGCGCGATGC
>DASPUZ010000163.1:0-69212 GCA_035622635.1 bacterium
TCGAGAGGACTTGGTCATTCATGGCAGAACCCCCCAAGAGCGCGGATGGCGCTCGTATACACTACCCGGACGCTTCCAGCCGTGTGGGCATCGCGTCCGATGCGTTCGTAATCACAACGCAACTTCACCCCAGGTCGTGCCCGTTGCGTTCGAGTACAGCGAGTCGAGTTTGACGGCGCGGAAATCTGGGTCTTTGTTCAATGCGTCAAAGTGCGCAAACGAATCAATCTCGTAGATGAACAACCTGTTAGGCGTACTCGAAGTCATGGACGCGTAGTAACGAAGGTTCCGCCCGCCATGCCGCTCGACGATCGCCTTCACCTTCCGTAACTCAGCCTTGGCCTGCTCCTTGTCGTTGGGGTGAATGTGAAAAGTATGGTGTACGATCATTGTCTGCCCCCCGAGTCGTGTCTAGAGTTCGATCGTCTCAAGATGCTTCCCGAGTTCTTGCCGCAGTTGCGGGGAATCCACGTGCCCGTGCACCTTGATGGCATGCGCACTGGCCGCTTCGACAAGGTCTTCGCGCTGGCTCGCCGGCGCCATGATCACGAGCTGGCAGTTCTTCTCACTTGGGAACTTGCCGCAGTTGATCGCGAGCCACTTGCCGCTCTTGAGATTCAGTTGCTGGACTCCCATCGCTGCACCTCCTTCGATTCACCTCCGGCACGGCAAGGCCGTAAGTGTCTGAGGTACCGCATCGACCGCACCCGTCCCCTCCAACAGACTATCCCAGTGAGGCCGGGCCCGGCGTTGTGTGCGCAGATATGTGGCTCCAGTACACCATGAGCACAGGCGCAGGAACAATACGCCGTTTGGCGTATGGAGGGGCATGCACCACCTGGCCGTGACCCAGGTCAAGGCCGTTCTCGATTTCGTGTGGCGGGTGCGTCGAACCGCGGATCTGTCCGGGTTCGTCAGCGTCGTGCTTCAGGGCCTCAAGACGCTAGTATCGTGCGAACTCGGTGGGGCGGTCTGCAGACACGCCGGACAGGTGGTCTCCGGTCGTCGCAAGATCACCGCCCCCTTAACTGCCTCAAGAGCGCCGCCTTGGTTAATTCGTATTGTTTGCGAGTGAGGCGGGAAATCGGAATCTCCGGCGTCTGCCCCGAGAGGCATTTGGCCGCATCGCTCTCGGCCCTGTTGCGGGCATCCGCCTCAGCCATGCGGGTACTCAGCGGCGTGATATGCCCTTGCCGTCCGTGTCCGCTCATGCGCCGTTGAATATCGCGAATGGTAGACCGCTTTTTGTCCTCGTACGTGTTCGGATCCATCAGATGTACGTCATCCACGGTCATCACGCTCCTTCATCACCTGCTTTGCCTTCAACGCCCGAATACGTTCCCAGGACGCGACTTTCTTGGCCATGCGTTGCTCATAGCTCAAGCGTTCCTCCTCAAGTCGCGCCCGTTCCCCTGCGTCCCGTGCTGCGGCCTCCCTCCGGGCCTCTTCACGAATTGCTGAGACGCGTTCACGGGTCCACGGATCACTTCGCACGGATCGGAACGCCGCCCCGCATGTTGGGCACGTTGACGTGACCAGCGCCGAGTCGTCGGCCCGTTCGACCAGCAGCACTTGCATGAGTTCGAGCGCCTTACTACCGACGACGACATGTCCCTTCGGATACGTGACCAGTTGACCGTTCGGAGACATGACTTTGCTATCCGAGACGACACGGAAGCATTCGGCGTCACTCACAACGCAGCTGGCGTCGTCGACGGCATGAAACGCTCGGCAGGCAGAACACCACCAACTTTTGTGCGCCCACTTCTCTTCGATAATCGGCAATCTCGCGGTGCGGAACTTCATGGCGATGTTTTCGGGCACGACCTCGTTCTTGGCGAAATGATACACGTTCCCGCCGTCTGAAACCATGAACGGCTCCAGCGCAATGTACACGTTTTCCGCGTTCACTAGCAGGTCACCGTGACGTCCAGATCCGTGCTGATGCTGACAAAGGCGAAGACTGAACCCATGCGCTCGATGCTCACGACATGCGCTGGGCTGCGCCGCGCGACAATGCCATGCGTCACAGGTTTGTGGTCGAGGTAATTGCCGACGCTAACGCCTCCGCAATCGACTCCCGCGAGATGTCGGGCGTGATGGGCACCGCGACGACAATAGGCGGAGCCATCGTAATGACGGGCGCACCGACTGAGACCGGCAAGCCCCGTGCGTCCGCCGCCTCGAACTTGACCGATAGGTGCGAGGCCGTAGCTGGGACAGTGTTAATGCTGAAGCGGAAACTGTTCGCCATGAGGCGCTCCTTGGTGACCAAATGTTGCGGATATTGCGTCGAATGTCTCCAAGTCCAGACCGTTGGCGCACGCCTCTTGAAGTTGTCCGGCGAGCACGTCAATCATTGGCGCGATCATCTCGTGCGTGACGACCACGTCGACGAAACGATCAAGGGTGCCCTGCAGTGTATCGGCGAACGGAAACGCACAACGAATCGTGCTAGGGATCAACCGCGCCCCGACGAGTCTCATGGCGCACCGCTGCCTTCGTCGCCGCGTGCGCTAGGTTGTGGCGGCGACGATTTCTTCCGGGGTTCCGCGAACGCCGCCTTCACCCGCGAAGCTACCCGCGCAGCGACCTTCGTCCGCCCCTTCGCCGTGCGCTTTTCCGCCTTCTGGTATTGCTTGCGTACCGCTCTCACTCTCGACCCAACTGACTTGCATGCGCCCACGTCGATTCGCCCCCGTTCACTCACTCGCCGAAATGATTCGAGCCAATAGGTCATGCCGACGCCTCTTCGTGCTGCCAATGCGACAGGCCCAATGCTAATTGGAGATCGTAGCCGTCAATGAAAATCCGCGCCGCATGCTTGAACTGTCGCAGCGACGTCCGCCAAGTTTCGCCGTCTTCCGCGACGACGATAGCCTTCCGCACACCGCGTCGCCACGCGACTTTGAGATGGGCAAGATTGAAACACCACGCCGGTTCCATCACATGCGTGCGCCCCATTGGCTTGAAGGTGTGCCGTTGCACGTTCACGCCCCGTCGCACAATGGCCGTCGTGCCATCAGGAAACGCCTCGATGGCGGCCACCATGCGCCCCCGTCGCTTTTGCCTTCAAAGGAACCAACACTTCACCCGCCGAATATCGCATCTCAGTTCCACCTCCACCGCCACCTCACACCGCGCCGCCAAGCAACGTGTGGGGTGGCTTCTGTGTGCTATCGGGTCAACGCATCGTTCACCACTGGCACGTATCGCCGCACGCCGGGCCGTCGCGGTTGCCGCCGATGGCGTCGCTTGAATGACTCGACCACGTCGGGGTCGAAGAGCCGTGACCCTTGCGGCCCGATGATGTAATCGAGTTCGTGACGATCACACATGGCGCGAACGGTGTCCGCGTTCACCCCGAGCAGCTTCGCGGCTTCCGACACGCTGACCAAGACCGGCGCTGTGTTGAGCACGTCCCACACCCCTTCTCAAAAGGTCCTACTAATAAGTATTCCGAGAACCACTTTCAGCGGATGGGATTTGACCACATGAAGAAAGGCGGGTCGAGTACCCCCGCCCTAACGAAAGTGACGCCGCCTTCAGCGAATTGACTACACGGTCAGTTGCCGCCCCCCTTCTCTGACCGACCTAACCCTAGAACGACGCGCTCTGCGTCGTGGCTCCGGTCGTGACGAGCGTGAGCGTAATCTTCTGGTTTGCCACCGGGGTTCCCGTGCTCCCCGTCGCGGTCATGGTCGCACTGCCGGCGGTGCCCGCCGCAGTCCATGCCCAGTTCGCACTCGACGGCGCCTGGAAGCCAAGGTTGGAATCGGTATTGGCCGTGAACGAGCTGTACTGCTGGTAGTATGCCCACTCCACCGTCTTGAGTTCCTGGAGTGTGTTTTGAGCCTCGGCCTTGTACGCTTTCTTCCGTGCGCCGAGGTAGAGCGGAACGGCCGCCGCGATCAGGATGCCGATGATCGCAAGAACGACCACTAACTCGATGAGCGTGAACCCATGCTCTTTCCGGCGCTGATGCTTCCAAATGTATTCCATCACTGCGACTCCCCCGTTCTCACAGTGATCACACTGCCTCCGCCTCAGGTTTGTAGGATTTCCTCGTCGCACCGACATACAGGGGGACGGCCGCCGCGATGAGCACCGCGACGATGACCAGAACGACGACCAGTTCGAGGAGCGTGATGCCGAATACCTCGCGGCACGACGTGGTGTTTGTGTCGTCATGAAATCGTCCCCCCTCGTTGCCGTAATCCGGCACCGAGCACGATGGTTGCTGCGGGGAACCAGCGCTACGCCGGCGTTGGCGGAGGGAGATCGAGGTCCGTGATGCGGTCGGCAGGCCAGCCGACGGGCCGCCCCGCGCTGAGGCGACCCGGCGAGTTGCGCAGGGAGACGGTGAGGTATGCCGAACGAGACGGAGCGGTCGTCGGGACCGCCGGTGCGATTTTGCCAGAGCCGTGCGGCCGCGCCAGCGCGGCTCCGGTCGAATAGGGATGGCTTCCAGTGGCGGCCGCTGTGCCGAGGAGCAGCGCGAAAATGCACATCGGCAGCAGCAGTGCGGCCGCGTGCCTCCTCCATCGCCAGCGATCCGTTGTCACAGTCGGCATCATGGGTCCCTGATACATACATCATGCCCATGTGCGGAGCCGCAAAGACATGGCGAGCGGTGCCGAGTCCGGCGGCAATCGTCTTCCCGCACGAGTTGCAGCGTCGGGCGTACGTTGCCTTGGACGGCACCTCACGCCCCCACATGCCCGTCTACTTCCTGGGCAACGATCCCGGTCCCGCCGAGACGGTGCGCCCGAGTTGCCGCGCGAGGTCGGGCGTCACCAGCACGCCATTATTCAGGTCCGCGTGAAGTGACTGCACCCAATCAGCGAATCGCTCGACCTGTTCCTTCGTAGGTTTGTGCTGCGGCTTCGCGTTGTGCTTGCGGCCCATGTGATCGGTGCGAGCGGATTCGTCTTGAGGAGCCCCATCATCAGCAGCCACCGGATAAACGTCCGCAGGGCCCTGTACGCTTGGTGCACGGTCGACGGCTTCATGCCCCGTGCGGGGAGCTTCGCGAGGTACGTTGTGATCCCGAGCGTATCGAGGTCGGCGACGGTCGACATGTCGGCGGCAATCCGGTCGAGCCACCACCGATACGTCCCCATCGTCCGTGCCGAACACCCGCCGACCTGCTTTTGGAGCAAGAACGCGTCGACCAGTTGCGGAGTCGTGCGAGGTACTGACGGCATGTCACCCCGGCGTCTCCCGTGACGCCCTGTCGGACCCATGCGGGGGAACGATTCGGGGCAATGTCGGCGAGTCCGCGAACGGGACCGCCACTCTCACCACCCGCGAAACCGAGAGTCGGACCTTTTAACTTTTCGCCCTGTTTTGCACCCCCTTCATCGTGCGCTAGGCCGTACTGTGTAACGGTTTGGTCGGGGCGCCCGGACTTGAACCGGGGACCTTCTGCTCCCAAAGCAGACGCGCTACCAAGCTGCGCTACGCCCCGTCGTTTCTGGGTCTGCGGAGGTGTGCGTCTGCTCATCCGCGCCACCCCCCCAGATTCGCTCTAGGCTGGAGTGTAGCACAAATGATGACGCAAAGTGACGCGAGTGACATACCCCTCCCTTGCGAGTAATGCGGCAGACTCTCGGCACGAGACGCTGACCATGGCGCTGCACTACGCGCGCCTCGCCCACGTGGACGTCGCGGCGCCTACCGGCGGGCGAGCCCCGTGGACGTCCTCACGCTGGAGTAGGTCCTGCCAGCGTGACTACGCGCAAGGCCAGGCGGGCATAGGGGTCCTCAGACGGCCTCGGGAAAGGAGCGTTGACGTCGGCGCCATGAAGACCGAGAAGGCTATTCGAGACCGCGTGCGCCAGCTGCTCAGCCGCCGGCAGGGTTACCTCAACACGCTGCCGCTGGCTCCGCAGGTTGGCGTGCTCGAACGAGCCATTATCGAGCTGCTGTGGGTGCTCGGCGATGTGAAGAACGTCGACGAGGGCAACGAGGCGGTGGCGAAGCTGCAGCGTGCGCGCTCCCGCACCGGACACTCCGACCTCGTGGGCATGACCGTACGCGCCGTCAAGACAAACGGGTCTCGGGTGGTGCTGGAGCTCGCCTCCCGGGACGGCAGCGCGGAAATGCACGTGACGCACCCCGACTCGTCGGGAGGGCTCACCGTGACGCGTTGGGGGCGCACCTAGACTGGGATGGCTCAAATCTGGAAGATGTTGGCGCTAATGGCGGCCAGCCGGGCGTGATAGGTCGCCCGCTCCTGCGGCGTCGGCAAGTTACGGCCGCCCTCCGGCCATGACGCTATGAAGGCTCGTAGGGAATGCGAATGATGAGTACTTGCAACCGCTCTTCCACGAGTTGCGGGAGGCATCGGCAGACGCGTCAACTGGGAAGCAGTCCACCCGTGCGAAAAGTGCGTCGCGCACGGCAACGACATCAACGAGCGGGAAATCGGGCTGAGTGTGCGGGTCATACTGCGCGTGGGGCGCGGCCTCGCTCATCCAGAGCAACACTCGTACGCCCGGCTTCCGGTGGCGCCTCGAGTATGCGCCGAACGTGTGGACAATGGCGTTGCGCGCAGCCCACCACTCACTGCGGCTCAACTCTCCCACTACGCCCAGCCGGTGCAGGTCAGAGTTTCGGCCAGACCGCGCACGGTACTGTCACCGGCCGGGTGCAGTTCGCAAGCCAGCCGATTCAACGCGGCCTCCGCCTCCGCGTACGTCGGGCGCTCGTACGCCCACTGCAACTCCGCCGCCACGCCCCCTGCTGGCCGGTCGAAAGATAGGGCGTGACCTCCTCCGCGTAATGTCTGGTGTTGTCGCCGAGCACTCCATTCACCATGCCAGGGACGCTTCCCCCATTTCTCAATGAACTCCCGCGGAGACTCGTGCGCGGCGCCCCGCGTGTCCGATGCACGTCCGCGAGAACGCAAGAGGAGGATTCCGGAAGAATTCGCCGGTACTGGCCATCGAACACACGAAGGTGATTGACAGCACTTTCAACCCCACCCATAATGCCCCCAACAACCGAATAGTCAGCACCGCCTTCGAACGGGCAAACCCGAAGCAATTCGGGGACGCAAAGCCACGGGACCCTCAGGGTCGGCCGGGTTGCCGAAAAGGAGCCGGGTGTACGTTGCCGGGCACGGAGGCCGTTCTGTGGCATCTGTGCCCTTGTTTTATCCTCTGCGGCGTCCGCGCGTTGGCTCGCACCGCTCGTCCGATAGCACTGCCTGCGCACGACACTACGGGAACGTGCTCCAAAAAAACGAATTGGGGAGGCAACCCATGAGCAGTCGGGTCAATCATCAGGAGATCGTCAAGAAGGCGCTCGATGCCAAGGCGGTGGATTTTGCGGCGATCGGGAAGGTGATCGCCGAGGTGGGGCCGGCGCTCGCGCTCGCCGATGACCCCGGGGACTTCTTCTGCGGTACCATGCGGCATTTCGTGCACGTCTATTCCGTCCGTGTCGTCAACGACGGCAGTGCGGTGGAAGAGTTGGGGGCTCTCGGGCGGGTTGCCGCGGAATTGCGGTCATAGGTGGCGGCCATTCACGAGGACGCCGAGGCGAGCGCCGGTGCTTCCGATGTCAACGGAGCCCGGTGGGACTCCGAGGACTTGGTGCGCCGTCTCTGCTGGGCGCTTGATATTGCCGAGCGGGCGGTGGACCGGCTCGCCGCAGCCGGATATGCCGATCCGGATGAAGTTGGAAACCATCTTCGTCCCGAGAAGCTGATCGCCGAGACCGCGTTTCTGTTGCTCAGTGCTTCGACGGCCGGGCGGTATCCCGAGGTGGAGCGGCGTGTTCGGCGCGTGGCGGAGCGGTTGACCCCTCACGCCCGAAGCGAGCGCATGATTCTCGGGATCTGCCTGGAGCCGGCCCTGGCCCTCGATTACGCGGAGGCGCACATCTGCCTGGCGAGGCTCGGGTACCCCGACGTACGCTTCGACGCCGCACTCCGCCGTAGCCTCGGCGCACAGGCGCACGCCAGCCGCGAACGCCCTCCCCACCGTGTTCTCGAGCAGGATTGGCTCATGAGCGGCTGGACCGGCGCGCGAGCCTGCCGCGCGGCGCGCAGCTCGCAGGCGGTGTGGAACTCGGCACTGGGCCGCTCGATCGATCTGCTCGGCTGCACCCGTGAGGACGTGTACGCCTTTACTCACGCTCTAATGTACGTGGCCGACCAGGACCTCCATCCCCGGCGGTTGCCGCGCCCGAAGCCGGTGATCCTTGAAGAGGCCGAAGCCGCTCTCGCTTGGTGCCTCGACGAGCAGGATTACGATCTGGGCGGGGAGGTTCTGCTTGCATGGCCGCTCGTCCGGAGGCCGTGGAGCGCGGGGGCAGCGTTCGCGTTTCGAGTGCTGGCGCACGTCGAGGACCAGGCCGGCTTTCTCCCCGCACCGAGTACCCGCCTGCAGCGCCTCAACGCGCTGCGGGGTGATGCGCGCATCAACTACCTTTTGGCAACGGCGTATCACACGGCATACGTGATGGGGATGCTGTGCGCTGCGGTCCTGCGATTCGGAAGAACACCCCCATCCAAGATCCCTCGGACCCTGGCGGCGCGGGGCAGCGCACACAGAATCCTCCCGCTCCTCGACGCAGACGGAATGCACCCTCACTGGCGCGGCGAGTTTGACCACCTCCGTGGTCCGGAGCAGGACGCGATTGCGGGCTTCCTGCTGGCCATCGCACTGCGCCGGAAGGTGGGCCGGCGAGACATTGCCGGTCTCCACGACGTCCTGGCCATGGGACTCAGCCTGGGCCTGGCGGATTCCCCTGCGGCAAGCCAGGCCGCGGAACTGTTGGAACGCCTCGCCGGGGCGGCTCCGGAGTTACCGGTGGCCGCAGGGCGGAGCTAGTCCCGAAGAGTCAGCATCCTTCGAAGGGGCAAACCCGAAGCGATTCGGGGACGCAAAGCCATGGGACCCACGAGGTCAGCCGGGCTGCCGGAGGGCACGAGCACAAAGGGAACACGGACGCGAGCAACTGTGACGGTGCGCTCGCGTCTTGCTTTCTTGCTGACCCAATTCGAATAAAGGGGGAAACTCACGTGACGGACAACAGCGCCCAGAACCCCGTTTCACGGATCGGCAACCCGCCCGCGAAGGTTGACCTCACGAAATTACCGCCCGAGCGGGCCCGAGCGTCTTTTCGTGCGCTCATTCTCGCCAATCCCAACTACTTCGGAAACGTGACCGGCAGCCAATTCAAACCCGTCTTGAACATCGTTTCCGACACGACATACGAGGAGCTGCACTGTGTGGGATTCCAGCCCGCGCTGAACCGGCTGGAGGCCGTGGTCCACGTCAACCAGTCGACGGGGTATGGCGGCGACGTGTGCTCGAGCGGGTCGCGGGAGTACGTTCGCTTCTACCTCTCCTACGACAACGGCGCCACCTGGCAAGACCAGGGGTCGGTGAGCTTCGCGGTCTACGACGTGCCAGGGAACAAGCCGCTCGAATATGCTGCCACACTGGAACTCCAGCCCCCGCCGGCGGAGAAGCTGTGCTTCATTCAGAACCTCCCGAAAGTCAGGGCGATCCTCTCCTGGAACAACGATCCGCCTCCAAACACTCCGGCCTTTACGCCGGTGTGGGGCAACGTAGTGGATGCGCACATCCAGATCGAAGGGCTCGACCTGATCGTACTGGCCGACGTGCTGCAGGAGGCCAACGTCAGCCTGCCGATCGAGCTCGCCTCGTCGATCGACCTGTCGCAGAGCGTTCACACCGCCAAGGCAAAGGCGCTGAGCGCGGGTGAGTTGGTCGCTCTCTACCAGGGGACCAAGGTGCCATCGCACCGCTTCCTGTTCGCCGAGTTCCAGCAACTCCTGGCCCACCCGCCGTTGACCCAGACCTTGATGACGGCAACGCCGTCATTGCCGCTGGCCGGGCTCGGCGTCAATGTCGGGGACGCGGTGGCCGGGCTGCTTGGCACGAGCGGCGACACCACGTACGAGGAGCTGGACTGCGTCGGGCTCGACTTCAATCGGGACGCGGTGGTGGGCGTGCTGAAGGTCAAGCAGCCCGGGGGCTATCTTGGCGGCCCGTGCACGGCCGGGAGCCAGGAGTATGTGGCGTTCTGGGTCGACTGGGGGGATGGCAAGGGGTGGACCTATGCGGGGACCGCGTCGGTCTCCGTTCACGACTTCAGCAGTATTCCGCTGGACGGCCTTGAGTACTCTGTGTATCTCCCCGTTGATATCGTCAGCCACATGCAACCGTGCGGCAGCGGGGCCAAGACGGCGCGTGTGCGCGCCATCCTTTCCTGGGAGACACCGCCGCCGCCGAGTAATCCAGACTACGTGCCGGTGTGGGGGAACCGGGACGACACGTTGGTTCTCGTCCGGCCCGGGACCGCGCCCACCGCGTGCATGGCCAATATCAGCATCATCGGCGGGATCGGCATCGGCCAGATCGACACCGGCAGCACGGGATACACGGTGCCGAACGCGCTCTTTGCGCTCCAGGGCACCCCTGCCGATCCCTGGGTTCCCGCCCGGCAGTGCCCGTTTGGAGCCCGGATTGTCATTCAGGGATATCCGTGCGTCGGATACAAGTATCGCGTCAAAGTCAGGGACGTCACGGCCGGCGGGCTCCCGATCATATTGACCGATCAGATTTGGACGGTGGACAACAACGGCAACGGGACGTGGCGGAGTCCAGACGGGAGTGGGTTCTTCACGTACGTGGGTACGAGCGACAACATCGACAATGTCCTGGCCTACTGGGATTCCTCCGGCGACGATCTGTGGGAAGTCATGCTGGAGCTCGCGGACGCCAGCGACAACGTGCTCAACTGGACGCCCCAGTACCGAGTCCAGTTGGACAACACCGCGCCCATCGCTGCAATCCACATCGATAGCGGCGGTGATTGCAAGCAGTTTACGGCGGGCGCCACGATCAACGGCCACTTCGTGGCGCAGGACGCGAACTTCGGCGTGTTCGGGCTGAGCACGCTCCCGGCCTCCGTGAATCCCAATGAACCCACCACCGCCACGCCGGCGACATCGGAAACGGCGCCCTCGCCGGGTAACCCTTGGCAACTCAACACCGACACTCCCGACGAGATGCCGCCGTGCGGCTATGTCGTACACCTGGATGTGTGGGACCGGTCCATCCTGAACAGCGCTCCCGGTAACCACAACTACAATTCAGCCGACGTGGGCTTCTGCTTGCTGATCTCCTAGTCATAGGCGGGTGCGTTTCCCGAGGAGGGCTCTCCCGTTGGGCGAGCCCTCCTCCACAAAGGAGCGCTCTTTCGCGGAGCGACAGCCCAACTGGAACCCATTGCAGGGCAACAATTTCCGCACGACGGCCTCTTGAAGGCCGCCAGAAAGAGGCCCCCCTCGCTCCCGCGGATCAGTGACAGGGTCGTGGCGCTCCTCACGCACCTGCAGGTCAGCGGTGCGAGATCGCGCACCCTGGAACACCGTCGCATGGGCTCGGCGCGCTCACCAGCGTCCTCGACAACGCCGATCCCGACGCGCTGACACGTCCGAATCTCGTTGCATTCTTGGAGACGTTTCAGCTCAGCCGGCCTGCGGCCGCTGGAGGGTTCGCGTTCAGCTTCCACTCATCAAAGGACCGGCCCGGAAGACCGCGGTTGGCTGTCGTCAGGTCGAGCGGTCACGAACTCTTTTGCCCGCCACACCCCCCTTTCGCTCCCGCCCATCGCGCACGACAGTGTGGGAGTTGTTAGTGTCTGTACACCGCGGATTTTGGTCCTACCACAAGATATAAAGCACATGTCGAAAGGAGGTGCTATGCGGTGCCCGCGCGTCTGTTGACCCGCAGGAACTGGCTCGCCGTGTCCGGGTGGCACTTGGAAGACGAGCCGGCAGACAGCGGTGCGGCGGGCGATCGCCTCTCTGCTGACCGGCCGGGACGGCGACGGGCTACAGACGATCGAGTGGAAGATCAAGCTCGCGCGCGTCGATCGCAGGCGATGCGAACGAACGTCACCAGAATGCGCGTAGCCGCGAGCACCGTACCACGAACCGTTCCGGACACCTTTGAGGTGCCGCCGGCGCGGCGGCGATGCGCGACGGGGACTTCCAGGATTCGAAGGCCTGCGGCCGCAGCGCGCATCTGCATCTCCAGGTTCCAGCCGTAGGTCTGCTCTCGCATGGCCAGCCGTCTGAGCGCGTCCCGGCGGATGGCACGAAACGGGCACATGTCCGTGTACGGGACCCTGTACAGCCACCGCACGAGAAACCCGATCATGCGACCGGCGACCAGCTGGGAGAGGCTCATGCTGCCGCGTTCGCGCAGCCCGCGGGTGCGCGAGCCAACGACGAAATCGTAGCGGCCGGCGGCGATCGGTGCCACCAACTGGGCCATCAGTTCCGGACGATCACTTCCATCCCCGTCCAGGAACACGATGATCTGGCACGCGGGATCGACGGCCCCTGCGCCGGTGCGGCACGCCCGCCCGTACCCCCGGTGCGGCTCTCGCACGACGCGCGCCCCGGCGCCGCTCGCGCGGTCGGCGGTCGCGTCTCCGCTGCCATTGTCGACGACGATCACTTCACGCGCGACCTCACGCGGCACGGCGGCGACCACCTGGGCGATCGCCGCTTCTTCATTGAGCGCAGGGACGACGACCGACACCCAGGCGTCGCGGCTCGGACTGCCGCTTGCCGGCGCTGCGGCGTACACACTACTACTGCGCCACCACACGCTGCACAATCCCCCTCGCGCGCAATACCGACTCGGTGGCCGCAAAGTAGTCACGTACGTCGGCCTGCGCTCGAATCCAGTCGAGATACCGCCCCAGGCCCACGGTCAGGTCCGTTCGGGGCACATATCCGGCCGCGCGCGCCCGGGAGATGTCAGCGACCAGATGACGGATCTCCCCCGGTCGAAACTCGCCGCGCATCACCGGACTCAGCCGGATCCCCAGCGCGTCCGAAAGCACGCGGCACAACTCGCTGATGCTGGTCGCGACGCCGCTTCCTACGTTTACCGGGAGCCCATCCCACGCGCTGGACGTCGCTGCGAGCAAGTTCGCCTCCGCAATGTCTTCGACGAAACAGAAGTCACGCGTCTGCGCGCCGTCCTCGTAGAGCACGGGCGGCTGCTGAGCCAGCAGACGCGTGCAGAAGATGGCGATGACTCCGGTGTAGGGATTAAAGATGGATTGGCGGGGGCCGTATGTGCATGAATACCGCAACGCGACGGCCGGGATGCCCGTGTGTCGCGCCCACGTCAGCACCAGTCGTTCCTGCGCGACTTTGCTGATCGCGTACGCCGTCTCGCCGCTCAGCGGCACGTCTTCCCGTGTCGGGACGGACGTCACCGGCCCATCGCAGCGGGGGCAGTGCACCGCAAAGTCGCCGCGGCGTAACTGCACGAGCGGCCTCACGGGTGGAAAGACCGTGCCGTGCCGCGGGCACTCGGCGGCGCCCTCCGGGTAGACGACCTGTGAGGATGCCACGACCACTTTCTTGACGGGCAACTTTCGATCGCGGATCAGCTCCAGCAACTGCGCGGTTCCGGACGCGTTCACCTCAACGTATTTGGCCAGCTCGGGCATGAATCCACCGTACGCCGCCTCATGGAACACGACGTCGATGTCTTGCAGCGCCGCAGTGACGGCGGCGCGATCCCGCACGTCCGCGTGGATGAACTCGGCGGCGCCGGGCACCCAAGCGGGCTTCCCGTGCGGATGTGTCTGCGGCTCCAGGTTGTCGAGAATGCGGACGGCCCAGCCGTCACGCAACAGCCGGTCCGCGATGTGCGACCCGATGAGACCAGCCCCGCCCGTCACGAGGGCCCGCCGGCCGCGCTGCCCGTCGCTTCTCATTCACATCTCCCTTCCAGCGAACGCCGGCCCGTCGGCGCGTGGCCGGTAGCGACCGGGCCGCCACGCTCTTGGGCAGACGCGCGGCGCGAGCGCCAGCAGCGCAAACGGCACGTACAGGGCCACGTCGAACGACAGCATTTCGTCGTTGATGCCGAAGAACGGACGATACCACAGCGCTGAGAACAACCACGTCGTCGCGGCTGTCAAATAGAGGAGCGAGACGGTGGGGGTAAGGGCCAGGAACAGCGCGAGCCACCCGAAGTACCACAGGTAGTGGGTGGAGATGAGCACGATAAACGCCGTCGCCAGCAGACCGGCGTGGCGGACGTCGCCGAGCGCCGTACGGTCCCGCTCGCGCCACACACGTATCGCGATCACGAGGAGTGCGACGAGCGCAGCGCCGACGTAGGCCAATGTGGGCACGGTGACGCCGGCGAGCCGCGCGACGTCGAGGAGGAAGAAACGATCGCCGCTGACCAGCCCTTCCTCCTGCGCATAGCCGGGCAGGAACCCGATGAGCCCCGTGCCGGCGCCCAGGTAGGGCAGATAGCCTGCAATCACGGTCGCCCCTAACGCGAGCGGCATGATTCTGTCCCCGCGACGATACAGCGCCGGGAACAGAAAGGCCGGATACCATTTCACGAGGATCGCGCACCCGAGCGCGACACCGGTGAGCGCCTCCCAGCGGCGAACATGAGCGAACAGCGCTACGGCGACAAAGGCGATCGCCGCCGCATCGACGTGGCCCGCCCCCGCGTACTGCCACAGCACGAGCGGGTTCCACGCGTAGAGCAGTACCCGGTCGCGGGGCAGGCCGAGGCAGCCGAGCGTGAGGGTGAGCATCCACACGGCCGCGGCCTCGAACGCTACCATCCCGGTTTTCATCCCGGTGACGGTGTCGCTGACCCGCGTGATGGCGAGAAAGATCATTTGCCCGACGGGCGGATAGATCGTGTGCGCGTAGGTTCGGCGGTTGATGTGTGGGTAGATGGTCGCGTCGCGCAAGCGCGCGAGCGCCGGGTCGGCCGGGACGTACCGGTAGGGATTGATGCCGACCGCCTGCACGCGCCCATCCCAGACATAGCGGTACACGTCGTCTGAGAACTGAGGCGGCATGAGCAGGAGTGGCACCCGGCACAGGATTCCGACGAGCAGAATCAGCCCGAGCCCCATGCGGCCGCTGCGGGATCGGAGGATGGTCCAAGCTGCGCCCAGAAACAGCACGGCCTGCACGAATGCCAAGGCTTGCAGGGCAAAGATATCTCGCACGGGCGCCCACAGCGGATAGAGATACGATCCCACTGTCAGCGCGCCAAGCATCGCCAGGACGGTCGTGGCGGTCAAGCCACGGGGTCGTCCGCTCTGCGCCGCCGCGACCGTCACGGTGGAAGCCGACTGCCGGCCGCGTGCAGCGGCCAGATCCGCTTCGGATCGCGCCGCAGCAACCCCCGGAGAAACTGTCGGCTGTGGGGCGCGCCGTAGCCCGGTCGCATACCGGTCGCCTCGTCGTCGGCGAACAACTCCTCGCACAGGCGCACCAGGCTGGGCCCGTCGTCCACGTCGTACCAGCGGGGCAACAGCTCGACGTCCAGGCCGAGCTCCCGCGCCCGAGCGATCGTCTCCGCCAGCACCCGGTCCGTGCTCCACGCGATGTCCGCAAACAGCTCGGGGCGGGATCGCGTCAGCCCGATGAGATAGTAGCCGCCGTCGTCGGCCGGCCCGAGCACCATGCGCTCGCCGGGCCGTGCGAGCGCGGCGGCGGCGTCGGCGAGCGCAGCCGAAGGCAGTGTGGGACTGTCTGAATCGATGAGGCACGCAGACGCGTACCCGGCCGCAAGCAGGTCCGCGACGCCACTCGCGAGCCGGTCGCCAAAACCGTCGCCTCGCTGCGGGACGAGCCGAAAGCTGCGCGGGAGCAACTCGGACAACTGCGGTTCCGTCCCTACCGGTGTATAGACCGCGACGCCGGCGCACGCGTCCGCGGCGCTCACGGCGGCGATGTTGTCGGCGGTGTCCCTGAGGAACGCGGTGTGCAGGCCGGCCGCTTCCTCGAACGTCAGCGGCGGGACCAGCCGCGTCTTCACGTGGCGCGGTCTGGGCACCTTCGTCATGATGGCAAGCGCGCACGCGGCGGCCACCGAGGCGGGCCGCCCGATCGCCGAGATCCGGTGCGTCGGCGCGGGCGTCATTGGACGTGTGCCACCACGCGATGATACCCGGTCGCGCCTTCGGGCGCGGAACGCCGCACCCGAGGCGTCTGAACGGCGCCGGTGCCGTCGATGGCGCGCACGGCAAGCCGGTACTCGCCCGCCTGACGCGGGGTCCACGTCAGGGTCCACAGGACCCAGGCGAGCCGCGATCCGCGATAGGCGAGCCCGGCGTCTCCCCACGTGGCGCCGTCGTCGGTGCTCACTTGGACTCGATCGACCCCGCGATCGCCGGCGAACGCGATTCCTTTCAACAGCACCGCGGCGCCGAGGGGTATCGGCGTCGCGAAGTCCGGCGCATCGAAGCGGGCCATCGTGTGCAAGACAAAGTCCGGGCCCCAGCCCTGCGTCTCATAGAAGCCTTTGGCGCCGTGATCGACGAGCTCGATGCGGGTCACCCATTTGACGCTCTTTTCGCCGACCAGACCGGGCACGATCAATCTGGCCGGGTATCCGTGGCGCGGCGGAAGGGGCACCCCGTTCATCTGGTAGGCGACCAGCGTGGTCTCAGTCATCGCTTTTTCCAACGGGATCGTATCCGTGTACCCATCGACCCCGTGACACACGACGTCCCGCACGGTCGCCCCCGGGCCGGCCGTCGCGAGCAGGGTCCTGAGCGGCACACCGGTCCACATCGCGTTGCTGATCAGCCCCGCCCCCACGCCATTGCTGATGCACTCCAACGTTGTTTCCTGCGCCACTGCGGGAAGGGCGCTCAAATCCTCGAACCGATAGGTCCTCGGGCGCTGCACCGAACCCGTGATTTCGAGACGCCACAAGCTCCGCTCGGGCCACGGGTCAATGTTGTTCTTTGTCACGACGTAGAAGCGTTCGTTAGGAGTGAACCGCTGGATGTCGGGGTCTCGATACTGCGTGCCGTCGTACGCGTACGCCGCCCGCCGGTACGCGGCGCGCAGATACGCGCCCACCCCCACGGCCGCGACGAGACCGGCGGCGGCCACCAGGAGCGCGCGCCGACCCTCGCTGCGTGGGGCCGCCATCGGCTCGCGCGCATTGTACGGCACGGCGACGAGGAACCAACACAACCCTCGGAGTACGAGGCCGTAGACCGCATACGATACAAGAAGCCCCACCGCCGTGGCAACCGCCGCCGTCCCGAGGGGGAGCCCGCTGTAGTTGGTCCCAAGGTTTGGCCAGAGTGCGGCCACAGACACGAGCCACAGGGCGACGACAAACGCGGAGAGAACACGATCGGCCCGGCGACGCGCGGACGTCTCCGGCCTCGGCGTCCGCCTATGCGTGAGGATCAGGATGTACGCTGCGCCGACGATCGCGCCCACGACGAAGAGCCCAGCGAGCACGCCGCCGACCCCGAGCTGTTTGAGCTGATTGTATCCTCCAACACGCGCCAAGAGTTCGAGAAAGTACCACACGCCCAGGAACGGGGCGACGCGGTCGCCGACCAGCTCTGGGAGGGTCGCGACGCCCCAGGCGAAGCGCAAGCTGAGCATGACGAGCATCGTGACAAGCGCGGCGACGCTGCCGGCGAGCATGCCGCCGAGTGCAGCCTTCAATTGATGCATCATTCAACCTCCGGCGGACCCACCGAGCCCTCCGAGTCCTTTGACGCACCGACGCTCGCCGCGTTACGCGGCAACTTGAGTAGTGAGTGTAAGCAGCGACTGTGATGATTGTATAAAGATCAGATGGCGGTTCCGTTGCTGGAGCCGGGACCTGCGCGCGAGGGCGCCCGACCTTTGGCCTCTCCCCCCTTCCCGCCGCAACAGGGGACTGCGCCCGGATCCCATCCCACGGACTTCATATCCGCCTACTTACCCTCAAAGCGCACATAGTACGGAGTATCACCGATCCGTTGCCATCCCGCGGGCACGCGGCCGGCTGGCAGGTCCGCCGTCACGACGGCACGGGCCCCCGTGGACACGAGTGCTCGGAGCGCCTGCTCCCGTCTGCGTGCCGGGGCTTGCCAAAACGCCTCCACGGACTCGTCGGGCACCTCGGCGACAATCCTGACGCGTGCTAGCCGAGCCCAATATTCACCAAACGCGGTTCCGATCACGGCCACCCGGTCGCCTGCGCGGATCCCCATCGCCTGCAGACCAGCTGCTGTCCGCCACGACATGTCCCTGGTGGGGTCGTCCGCGAAGTTTCCAGCGGCGACGACGCCATGCCAGCCGAGCGCCAGGATCATGACGGTCGCAAACGTTCCGACGATGGCCCGCACGCCATGGAGGTTCCGGCCGG
Organism: bacterium; assembly: GCA_035622635.1. Classification (GTDB taxonomy): domain Bacteria; phylum Sysuimicrobiota; class Sysuimicrobiia; order Sysuimicrobiales; family Segetimicrobiaceae; genus JAJPIA01. Next base: position 18,222 of record DASPUZ010000163.1, read on the forward strand.
TCGTCGGGAGACGCACGGCGGCGAGGAGGCTGGTCCAGAGCAATACCCCAAACGCGGCGATGAAGCGCGGCTCGATGTAGACTGCGGTCAGGCCGGCAAGTCCGAGACCGGCCAGAAGCGCGGGGCCCCACGCGTCGGCGAGGCCACGCAGGGAGGCGGTCCCACAGCGCGACACGATCGCCAGCCCCCACAGGCAGAGGATCGCAAGCGTCGTCGCGCCGTTGCGCACGAGCACGAATCGGGACAACTCCCCGAGGTTCGCCATACCTCTCGCCCACAGCTGGCTCGGGACGATACATGGGGCGATCCCGCCGTACCAGTACGCGGGAGCGTACCACAACGGGTACGTCGCACGAACAGGGGTTCCGAACTCGTAGACGGACGGTTCGTGCAAGAGTTGGCGAACCGGATGCGTCAGCACACCGCACCCCGGGGGGCCACCCCGCCAGTGCACGTACGGCACGCCGTTGACATGGAACGCGTAGTTGAGTATCGCGCTATCCCCAATCGTGAGATGGCCGTCCTGCAACGACATCGCCACGATCAGCGGAGCGGTGACGGCCACGAACAGCCCGATGGCCAGCAATGCCGACCGTCGGGCGCCGCGTGCACCCGGCAACGCCCAACCGGCGCCCAGCAGGACGACCGCCAGCGGGAAGAGTAGCCCTCGAGCCAAGTATCCGATCCCCAGCACGATCCCGAGCGCAGGCAGATGCCCGCCGCCGACGTCCGACGAACGGCGCCGCACCGACAATCCGGCGGCGAGATATATGAGGGCGGCGGCGAGCACGTCGGGTGCCACCACCGCCAGGCCGGTGCCGGTCAGCGTTGCCCATGTGAAGAGCGGGTAGCCGACTGCGCGTAATGCCCACACGGGGAGCGGGCCCGCAACGTTGTGCGTTCGCGTTCCCGCCTCTTCGTCGCCACGGTCGATCAGCGCCTGCAAGAAGAAATCGAAGCAGAGCACCGCAATGACGTAGAAGACGAAGTTCACGGCGTGGACCATCGGAAATTCCCCGTGTGGCCCGGTTCCCGTCGCGCGCAGCACGGCGCCGATGAGCACGCCATACAGCGGGCTCCACAGTCCGTTCACGGCCGCGTGCCAGTCACCGCGCCAGAACGCACTGCCCATGTCCAGGTACGAGATCCCGTCCGGGTTCATGGTGTTGCGAGCCGCGACGCTGTCGATCAACCCGAGGACCAGCGCGAAGACGACAAACGAGTGTCGGAGCGTGCGCGGGAGGGCGCCGCGGGCTGCGCGGACCGGCCGCGTGGCCGGCCAGGAAGAATATGCCGCTGCGCTCGGCCGAGTGGCAACCCGCGGCAGGGCAACTCGAGAATTCGTCACGGGCTCATGCACGGCGCCGATCCGGTGACGCTCTGCCGGGCCCGACGTGCGCGTTCGCGATCTCGTCCACGCCGAATGTGCGCAAATGGAATGTACATGATCACGATATCCGCTGATTCGTGGATCGCGCGATAAGGCCTACCACCTTTAAGGAATCTTTACAATGGTTGCGTAGAGCGTGGGCCGAGAGTCACCGCCGACGGGATGCGCCTTGGGACGGTGGCGTCATGTGGAGCGAACTTACGCGCAGGCTTTGCGTCAACCCGCGCAGCGGCACGGGTTGGCCTTCTCCCGCTGGCCAGGTGGGGATAGGAATTGGCGGCAATATCAGCGGAACCGCGGTCTTCCTACCGGTTTCAGCGGCCGATGGCCAGTCTGGTTGGTTTCCCGCGGCCACTGGTGATCCTACCGTCGTCGGCAGTTGGCTGACTTCAGGATGCACGGCTCGGGCTCGCCGGACGGTGAGGACAACCCATGCTCGATGCGGCGAGGGCGAGAGACTATCGCACCTCGAAGGACGTACTGAGGGTCCCTTCTCTTGACCCAAGTGAACAGCGCGCTTGTATCGGCCACGTTCCCGGAGTGGTGCGGCTCCCGACCAGCCACGTCCAACTTACGATACCGCCGCTGTCAGCTGCCTTGGGCGTCAGACCTTGCGCACGGCTGGGCCCGGATTTGTAGAACACGGTGATGTCGCAAGTGGCGTGCGGCGCAGTCCGGATTGCGATGCTTGCGGTGTTGCCGTGATTCACGGGAGATGTCAGCGATACCACTGTGATTAGCACCGGCTGTTGAGCTAGAGCAGTTCCCGATGTCAAGAGAAGCACGGTCAGCACCAAGAAAAGACACGGACGTGCCCGTCGTGAAATCCTCTTCGCCATGACGAGCCACCCCGGAGGTTGACCGTCTCGCCAGCAACGACGTGGCTTCTTCGAAGCGCGTCGTCGCCCGTGTCTCACCGGTGTGAAGACGTGCGGCGCCGCCCCGCGCTTCCGCGGCCCACCCGTCACATCCCTTCCTCGCCCGCGCCGGACTTCAGCGGCGCGCGCTAGCTCTTGTCGGAAGGCTGCTGGGTCTCGCGCTGGGCCTTGAGGGCTTCCGCTTTGGCCTTGGCCGCAGCGATGCGCTCCTCGCGGCTCATCGCGGCGGCTCCCGCGGCCGGGCCGGCAGGCGTACCGCCCCCTGGCGCCGCGACGGCCGGAGAGGGTCCCGCCTCAGCGGGCGGCGTCTTCGGGACGGGCGCCTGACCCAGAAACTCCTGCCGGAGGTACTGCTCGACGGCCTGCCGGATTCGATCGAGCTGGTCCTGCTTGCCCGCGATGGCGTCCGCCACCCAGGCCTTGTCGAGACGGCACGTGACGAGGCGCTTCTCACGCGTCAGGTAGACGACGAAGTGGCCGTGTGCATCCTGCAGCACGAGCGTGCGGGCGTGAATCCCGAGACGTTCCACCACCGGGGTGACCTGGTCGAGCACCCACTTCTGCTGTTGCGTCATGGGCCGGGAGGTCAGCGTTTCAGCGGGGGACCGTCCCGCGAGCGGATCGGTGACTTCCAGCCTGGCTCGCGCCGCGGCCGAGCGCTTCCGGAACGCCTCGAGCAGTTCGTCTTTGACGGTGAGCAGCGCGACGAGAACGGAGAAACCCCAGATCGTGAGGATCGCAAACAGGAGCGACCAGTAGGTCAGGAACTTGCCGAGCGTCATCGACCGATCAGCGGCTTCTTGAACCTCGCCCGCAACTCGTCTTTCGCATCGATGAGCGCGACTAGCATGGAGAGGCCCCAGATCGTGAGGATCGCAAACAGCAGCGACCAGTAGGTCAGGAACTTGCCGAGCGTCATCGACGCCCTCCCGAAGATGACTCGTCCCAGCCGTCCGTATCGGGCTGCGAGAACGCCGGCGTCCCCGGCGCGCCCGTCCTGGTATTGGCGCCGGGCGCGTGCCGCTCCTCCCCGGCCGCCGCGGCGATCACCCAGAGCAGATATGGCTCAGCCGCCCGCAGCGCGCGGGCCCGGTGGCTGATCCTGTTCTTCTCCTCGAACGACAACTCCGCCATGGTCCGCCCGTCCTGCGTAGCCACGAACATGGGGTCATACCCGAAGCCGCGCCGGCCGCGAGGCGCTCGCGCCACCTTGCCCTCACAGAGTCCCTCGAACACCCGAGGGGCTCGGCCGGGTGACGCAACGGCCACCGCCGCCCGGTAGCGAGCGGTCCGCCGGTCGTCTGGCACATCGGCGAGCAGGGCGAGGATGTGCCGGTTGCGTTCGTCATCCGTCGCCTCGTCCCCGAGGAAACGCCGCGAGTGGGGGCCCGGAGCGCCCGCCAGGGCATCGATCTCGATGCCAGAATCGTCCGCGATCGCAACGAGTCCGGTCGCCGCGGCCGCGGCGGCCGCCTTGCTGGCCGCGTTCTCCGCATAGGTGATCCCGCGCTCCGGCAGCTCACCCACCTCAGGCCGGTCGTTCAGCGTGATGATGTCGAGGTGAAGATGCGCGTAGATTGCACGGATCTCCCGAGCCTTGTTCGCGTTCCTCGTCGCAAGCAGCACGACGCCGCGCACCCGCCGACGGGCGTCCGCGGTCACGTCGCGGCCAGAGAGTCCGCCAGGGCATCCCGCTGCCGCGCGATGAGCGTGACGATGCCGCGCTCGGCCAGGGACATCAGGGCGGCCACCTCCGCCTTCGTGAACGGCCCCCCTTCCCCCGTCCCCTGCACCTCGACGAACTTCCCGGACTCGGTCATGACGATGTTCATGTCCACGCGGGCGCGGGAGTCTTCCTCGTACGTGAGGTCGAGCACCGGGACGTTGTCCACGACGCCGACGCTCGTCGCCGCGATGAACTCCACGACGGGCAGCTTCGGCACCGCGCCGGTTCGCCTGAGAAGCAGCAACGCGTCCATGAGCGCCACGAACGCTCCCGTAATCGCCGCCGTGCGCGTGCCGCCGTCCGCCTGCAGGACGTCACAGTCGATCTGGATGGTGCGTTCGCCGAGTTTGGTCAGATCCACCGCGGCGCGCAGCGAGCGGCCGATCAAGCGTTGGATCTCCTGAGTGCGGCCCCCGACGCGCCCGACGGCGGAGTCGCGGGCGCTCCGCTCACGGGTGGCACGAGGAAGCATTCCGTATTCGGCCGTGACCCAGCCCTGCCCGCTCCCGCGGAGAAACGGCGGCACCCTCTCGTCGACGCTGGCCGTGCAGATCAGGCGGGTGTCCCCGAGCTGGACCAGCACCGATCCTTCGGCGTACTTGTTGTATTTCCGGGTCAACACCAGAGGCCGCAACTCGTCCGGCCTTCGGCCGTCGTGACGGGTCATCGTGGACTCCTTGGAGAGAGTCGAACCGTCGCTACCTTCGCGTCCGCGAGGAGCCGCTCCTCCGGTGCCGGTCCCGCGCCGGTTGCCGGTTCAGTGGGCCGTCGGCTGGGATTGCTCGGCCAGGAACTTCTCGATGCCCCGGGCGATCGCGTCGGCTATGCGCCGCTGGACTGCCGGATCGCAGAGCATCGCTTCCTCCTTGGGGTTGCTGATGAACGCGGTTTCGATCAGGATCGCCGGCATCTGCGCGTTGACGATCACGTAGAACCGCGCGGTCTGGAGGCCCCGATCAGGCTCGCCGAGCGCGTGGGTCACCTCCGTTTGCACCAGTTCGGCCAGCGGGCGGCTCTGGGGAGTGTAGTAGTACGTCGTCGTCCCTTGAACGCTGGAATCGCTGCTCGCGTTGGCGTGGATGCTCACGAACAGGACACCGCCATAGCGCTGCGCGAGGTCCGGGCGATCCTCGAGCGCGACCGAGGTGTTGGTTGTGCGCGTCATGACCACGCGGATCCCCTGACCTTCGAGCGCGTCCCTGACCATCGAGCCGATGCCGAGGACGACATCCGCTTCGTGCGTTCCGTGGGGACCGATCGCCCCGGGGTCGTCGCCGCCGTGCCCGGGATCGATGATTACCGCGGGTACCACCGGTCCCCGCCGACCCGCGCCGGCGAACGCGACCGTGAGGGTCCGGCCGCCGTCGGCGGCCGCCACGGTGTAGGCCACCTTCTGGTTGAGACGCACCAGAACTCGGGTCATATTCGGACGGAGGGTGAATTGAGAGACCACGACGTTGCGAATGCCGCCGCTATCGATCTCGATGTCGGCCCGCCGGTCTCGAAACACTCCGTTCGCGATGTCGATCGCGATGCGGTCCGGGTACGTCCACTGGTGCACCTCGAACGCAACGCGCTGAGACGCTTGGATGAGAAGACGCCCGGTAGCGCCGTCGTACGTCACCGACTGGACGTGAAACGCCCCGGGACCGTCGGTGAACTCCGGGAGGGGCGGCAGTGCAACGGGCTCCGGCTCGCCCGAGGCCTCGGCCGTCGAGACCTGTCCCGAGCCGGAATCGGCGACGCTCGCATCCGATCCTCCCTTGGCGCCGGTCGCAGCGGACGTCGGTTCTGATCTGGGCGGCGCCGGCGTCGAGCCGGGAGATTCGCGTCCCGGCGGCGCACTCCCCGCGGCGGCACCGGGCGGGCCCGACCCCGCCGCGGACGGGACGGATCCCGCGGCCTGCGGCCCGTTCCCCGCCGCGTGCGCGCCGGTCGAGGCCCCTGGCGCCTGGCCCGACGGGGTTGACGCTGCGCCGCTCGCCGCCGCCGTGGCTGCCCCGCCGCCTCCGGCGCCGCTCGCGGGCGGCGTCGAGGCGGACGAGCCTGCCGCCGGAGATCCGGCACCGAGCGCCAGCGTCACCGCCCCGGGGCTCGCCGTCACGCGAAACGGCAACGGGCGTGCGAGGTCGAAGACGAGCCGCGTCACGTAGGGCCGTACGTGGAACTGCGCGGCCCGCATGTCGATGACCGCCCCTAACCCGATCGAGGCTTGAGGAGGATTGAGCCGGATCACCGCGCTCTGAAGATCGATGACGAGCCGGTCCGGCGCGTGGAGCACACTCCCGGTCGCCCGCACCGGCCCGGTCGAGGACACCGTCACGGCCAGGCCCGCGGCGTCTCCGTGCCAGTCCAGGCCGGTGACCTGCGACACCACGTCGAGCGTCCCGTCGTCGTGCTGCTCGACGTAGGCGCCGAGCCCCCGCAACACCCGCGCCACAGGGGCGACCACCACGCCGTCCTGCAGGACCGGTGCCACCGGGAGGTCCCATTGGGCATCGCCCTGGGTGACGGCCGTCTGGCCGACGACCAGCCGGAGTGTGGTGCCCGAGACGCCACGCAACACGAGCGCGTGCGCCGCCGCGTCCCACTGCGTCGTGCCGCCAAACGCCTGCACGATCGGGGCGATCGGGGCCACGACGACCCCGTCCCCCGCTTCGGCCGGCGCGGGCAGCGACACCGCGGTATCGTTCACCACGATTTGAACCGGTGCGGCTTGAGCGGACGCCGTACGGGAACCCGCACACAACAATGCCGGGAGAAGAGCGAGGGCGGCCCACCACGGCTTCATGCCATCCTCCGACGAAAGGTGCGATCTGAGCAGCCTGCCGCGCAGCGCGTATTCGCGCCGGATCGTCTGATTCCTGCGTTCGCCGGGTGATCGCGCGGGTGGGGGAGCCGGCGGAGCGCCTCCGCCGGGGGGATCAGGACAGCCGCCGCGGATCGAGCGCGTCGCGCAGGCCGTCTCCCACGTAGTTGATGGAGAGCACGGCGAGACAGATCATCAACCCGGGGAAGATCGCCATGTGCGGCGCCATATCCAGGTAGTTCTGCGCGTCGTAGAGCAGGCGTCCCCACGTCGGGGTGTCGGGCGGGAACCCCAGCCCGAGAAACGACAGCGTCGACTCGGAGATGATCGCCGCCCCGATCGACAGCGTCGCCGACACGATGACGGGGCTCAGCACGTTCGGCAGGATGTGGCGGAAGATCTGGGAGATCGTCCCCACGCCGATGCTGCGGGCCGCCTCGATGAACTCCTTCTCCTTGACCGCGAGGAACCCCGCGCGCACGAGCCGCGCCGTGGGCATCCAGTTCAATCCGCCGATCACGCCGACGATCAGCCAGAAGATGCCGAACTGCGGCCCGAACGTCCGCGCCAGCGTGTCCCGGAACAGGTAGATGACCAGCAGCAGCAGCGGGAGCGACGGCAGCGAGATGAACACGTCGGTGATCCTCATGAGCACCATGTCGGTGGTCCCCCCGAAGAACCCTGAGATCGAGCCCATCAGGGTCCCCGCGGTCACCGACATCAGCATCGCCGTGACGCCGACGGCAATCGAGACGCGCCCGCCGTAGAGTACCCGCGCCAGCATGTCCTGGCCGAGATCGTTGGTGCCGAGGGGGTGCGCCCCCGACGGCGCCGCCATCGACGCGTGGAAGTCGATCGTGTTGATCCCGACGTGATAGATCACCGGACCCACGAGCGTCGACGCCACCAGGAAGAAGAACACGGCGGCACCCGCCATGGCGAGGCGGTGTCGCCGGAACCGGCGCCACGCGTCTCCCCACATCGTCCGGACCGGGCGCGGCTGGACCGCCACGACCGCCCTCGAGGCGGCCGCCGCCCCGGCGACGGCGGCGACCGGATCGGGCCGCGCGCTAGCCATATCTGATCCTCGGGTCCAGGAGCCCGTACAGCACGTCGGCCATGATATTGAACAGCACGACCAGGATCGCGTAGACGAACGTGATCGCCATCACCACCGGGGTGTCGCTGTTCTGAATCGACGAGATCAGGAGCGAGCCGATCCCGGGTACGCGGAAGATCTGCTCCGTGACGATGGCGCCGATGAAGATCGCCGGCACGCCAAGCGCGAGCAGCGTGACAACCGGGATCAGCCCGTTTCGCAGCACGTGCCGCATGATCACCTTCCGGTGGGCCAGTCCCTTCGCGCGCGCGGTGCGCACGTAGTCCTGCCCGACGTTGTCGAGCATCGACGAGCGCACAAACCGCATCAGCGCCGCCGAGTTGAACAGCGCGAGCACACCCACCGGCATCACCGCCTGCTTGAGCATCGCGACCGGGTCCGTCAGCTGCGCGTTATAGATGAACGGCAGCCAGTGCAGCCGCACGCTGAAAATGATGATGAACAGGACCCCGGTGAAGAACGTCGGGAGAGAGAACCCGATGAACGCGAAGGTCGTCGCGACCTGGTCGAGCAGCGAGTACTGCTTGACCGCGGACAGCACCCCGATCGGAATGGCCAGCGCAACCGCGACGAGGTACGACGAACCGATCACCCACAGGTCCGTGGGCAGACGCTGCAGGATGAGCCGGTCGGCCGGCACGCGGCTCGCGAACGAGTACCCCCAGTCGCCGTGCAGGAACGCCGTCGCCCATTTCACGTACCGCACCGGCACCGGCTGATCGAGCCCGAGCTGGTGACGGATGTTCATCCGCACCTCGGGCGGGATGTCCGGGTTCGCCGCGAACTGGCCCAGGGGATCCCCGGGCGCGAGCGCCAGGATGCCGAAGACCACCATGCTGATCAGGATCAGCGTGGGGATGGACGAGAGAAGCCGCCGTCCGATGTATCCCGTCATCCCGGCGCCGCGCTCCGGTGCGTTGCTCCTACCCCTTGCGCGTCCAGTCGCCGATGTTCCAGGTCTCGTCGTCGAACGGGGACATGTTCGGTCCGACCTCCAGGTTGTTCGCCCGCGACGACACGATCTTCCGGTCGATGAGGGGAATCGACACACCTTGCCCGACGACGCGGTCGTTCATCTGGATCCACAGTCCGGCGTTCTTCTTCGGGTCGAGCTCGACCTGCGACTGGTCGTACCACGTGTTGTACTGCTTGTCCACCCACCGCGGGATGTTGAGCCCGGACCAGTCGTTCTCCTTCTGCGCGAGATCCTTGGCGGGGTCCCCGCTGTAGAACCGGCCCATGTACTGCGCCGGGAACGGTGAGCTATACGTCGATTGGAACATCTCGACGTCCGTGTAGAAGTGCGCGTACGTGTCGTCGTTGCCGGGGGAACTGCTGAAGAACACCCCCGCGTCCACCGACTTGAGCGTGGTGGCGGCGCCGAGCTGCTGCCAGCCCGCCTTGACGATCTCCTGCTCCTTCTGGCGGAGGCTGTTGACACTCGTCTGGTACGTCATCTGCATCTTCACGCCACCCTTCTGGCGGATCCCGTCCGGCCCCTTCTGCCACCCGGCCTCGTCCAGCAGCTGGCCGGCCTTGGCGATGTCGAACACGATCTTGGTATTCTTGGACGCGAGGCTGGTCGGGATCGTGAGGACGTTCGGGGTGGCGTCGCCCTCGAGGCCGTACAACTGCTTCGCCATCGTCTCCGTGTCCACGGCGAGCGCCAGCGCCTGGCGCACCTTCACGTCCGACAGGAACGGGTGCGGCGCCTTCGCCGAGGACCGCTGGCCGTCGATCGTCTTGTTCGGATCGGTCATATTGCAGTAGATCTGCTCAACGCCGTTGCTGGGACCGACCGCCAGCTGGCCCTTGCCTTCCCCCATCATGTGCTGCAGGACCGGCCACTCCACCTGGAGATTCCACGCGTAGTCGTACTCGCCCGTCTCGAACACCGCGCGCGCGGCCGACGTCGCGTCCCCGCCGCCCTTCAGCTGGACCTCGCTGAACGCCGGCTTGTTGGGATCCCTGTAGTACGGGTTCATCTTGTACACGACGAGGTCCCCCGGCCGGAAGCTGTCCACCATGTACGGCCCCGTGCCGAACGATTTCAGGTTGAAAGGCGCGTTGCGCGAGTTGCTCCCGATATAGGCGTCGAGTGCGTGGCGGGGGAGGATCATGCCCAGGGTCCCCACGAACGGCAGGTACCAGGCCGGCGTCGGCGCATTGAACGTGATCTTCACAGTGGAGGGATCGACCGGCTCCACCTTCGCCACGTTCACGTAGCTACCATAGGTGGTCGCCCCCGTCTGCTTGTTCGCGATGAACTGGTAGGTGAACACGACGTCGTCCGACGTGAACGGCCGACCGTCCGCCCACCTGACGCCCCGCTTCAGTTTGTAGATGACGGATTTCCCGTCGGCGGCGACCTGGCCATTCTCGCGCGACGGCACGTTCGCCGCCAGCACAGGCGTGAACTTGCCCGCCGCATCCACCGACATCAGCGATTCGCAGACGACGTGCGAGGCGTGGAAGTCCTTCGTGCCCTGGGCGAGATGCGGGTTCAGAATCGTGGGCGCCTGCCAGTACAGCAGCTTCAGCACGCCGCTGGCGCCTCTCCCGGCCGCCGCGGCCCGTGCGGATTGCGGGACCGCCGCATCAAGCACCGAACTGATGCCCGCTGCCGACACCCCGAGCGCCATGAGCCGGGTGATTACTTGGCGTCGGCTCAACCGGCCGCTTCGGAGGTCGCGAATCAGCAAACTCGACTCTCTCTCCCCCATGCCCGTCACCCCTTTTTCGCGCCGCGTTCGCGCTCGATCGGATGTCTCTAGGCACATCGTTGCCTAGCATACGCACTAGCTCCGCACGGAGTTCGAGGTGCTGTTAGAGACTCCTGCGTCGCCCCGGCTCCGGGCGGCTCCCGCCGAGGAGAGGACGCGTGTCACTCGCACCGAATAGCGAGGGGTTGTCGTTCGCCGGAGGGCGTCGCTCGTCGTTGCCGGGCTCGCCCTCGCGGATCGGAGGGGAGCGCACCCCTGGAGGGACGGGGATGTTGCTCGCTGGTGACATCGGAGGCACCAAGACGGCGCTCGGCATCTTCTCCCGGGAGGCCGGGCCGCGGGCGGCGGTCCTGGAGACCGCCTTCCCGAGCCATCGTTACCCCAGCCTGGAAGCGATCATCGCAGAGTTCCTCCGGCAAGCGCAGTACTCGATCGACCGCGCGAGCTTCGGCGTGGCGGGCCCGGTCATCAACGGCGTCGCGAAGATCACGAACCTCCCCTGGACGGTGGACGAGGCTGCGCTGGCCCGCGTGCTCCCCGGCGCCAGAGTCCGGGTGGTCAATGATCTCCTGGCGATTGCGAGCGCCGTGCCGGTGCTGGACGCGTCCGACCTCCACACGCTGAACCGGGGCACCCCGATCCCGGAGGGAGCCATCGGGGTCATCGCGCCCGGGACCGGACTCGGCGAAGCGTTCCTGACGTGGGACGGCGGCCGGTATCACGCTCATGCGTCCGAGGGCGGACACGCCGACTTCGCGCCCCGCACGGCCGTCCAGCGGAGTCTTGTGGAGGCTCTCGGGCGCGCCGGCGCGCACGTGAGCTACGAGCGTGTGTGCTCGGGCCTCGGCATCCCCCACATCTACGAGCACCTTCGAGACAGCGGTGTCTTCCCGGAACCGGCCTGGCTGTCGCAGGAGCTCGGCGCGAGTGCCGACCCGACACCCGTCATCATGCGCGCGGCCGTCGAGCACAGGCCCCCCGCGGACCTCGCCGTCGCCGCCCTCCACGAATTCGTCTCGATCCTGGGAGCCGAAGCGGGGAACCTTGCGCTCAAGGTGCTCGCCACTGGGGGCGTGTATCTCGGGGGAGGAATCCCCCCGCGCATCATCCCGGCCCTCGAGGACGGGCGATTCATGCGGGCGTTTACGGACAAGGGCCGCCTCTCGGAGGTCCTGTCGGCGATTCCCGTTCACGTGATCACGCACCCGGACGTTGCGCTCATCGGGGCCGCCTGCGTCGGGTTTGCGCTGTAACGCTCGCCGGTCGGCGGCAGGGGCCGCCGCTTCCGCTGCCCAATCGCCTTCCCATTCGGTGCTTCGTGTCACACGCCGGTGGGTCCGGCGTGCACCCTCACAACGGAGGTGAGTCCGATCAAGTACCGCCAGCTTGGGCGTTCCGGACTGCGTGTCTCCGCCTACGCGCTCGGCACCAACGCGTTCGGTGTGCGCGCCGACGAAGCCGCCTCGATTGCGGTGATCCACCACGCGCTCGACCACGGCGTCAACCTGATCGACACGGCCAATATCTACACCGAGACTCGCTCGGAGACGATCATCGGCAAGGCGCTGAACGGACGGCGCGCGCAGGCGATCGTGGCGACCAAGTGCGGCATGCGCACCGGCGCCGGCCCGAACGACGAGAGCTCCTCGCGGTGGCACATCATGCGCGAGATCGAGGGGAGCCTGCGGCGCCTGCAGACCGACTACATCGACCTGTATCAGATCCACCGCTTCGACGGGCTCACGCCAGTCGAGGAAACGCTGCGGGCGTTCGACGACCTCATCCGGAGGGGCAGCGTCCGCTACATCGGGTGCTCGAACTTCGCGGCATGGCAGGTGTGCAAGGCCCTCTGGATGAGCGACCGATACGGGCTCCCGCGGTACGAGTGCGTGCAGCCGGCGTACTCGCCCGCCGACCGCCGGATCGAGACGGAACTCGTGCCGCTGTGCCTCGACCAGGGGGTCGGCCTGATCGTGTACTTCCCGCTGGCAGGCGGGATCCTCACCGGCAAGTACAAGCCTGGCGCCCAGCCCCCCCAGGGGTCCCGCGCCGACAAGCAACCGGCGTTCGCGCGTCGCATCAACGAGCAGAACCTCGTCCTCGTTCGAGACATGGAGCGGCTCGCCGCGGAGACGGGAACCACGGTGGCCCAGCTCACGCTCGCGTGGGTGATGAACCGGCCGGGAATCACGAGCGCGATCGTCGGCGCCACGCGCGTCGCGCAGCAGGAGGAGAACCTCAAGTCGGTGGATCTCGAGCTCAGCGCCGAGGTGATGGACCGCATCAACGAGATCTCGCAACCCTTCGTCACCCTCCCCGGGTGGTAGCGCGTATGATAGACTCATGAGGCTTCTGCCGGTGCGCGGCCCGGGTCCCCGCGCCCGGCCGCCAGGCGATCGAGGAGGCAGGAGATGACCAGCGGTCCACGGATGCACGGATTTCTCTTCTTACGCGTCCCGGCGGGCGAGCGGACGTCGCGGCGGGCGGGACGCACACGGGAAGCCATCGAGTCGGCGGCGGGCACGCCGGAGGTCGCGGGCCTGTACACGTACAGTCTCGTGGGGCTGCGCGGCGACGCCGACCTCGGGATCTGGATCGCGGCGGCGGAGCCGGATGCCTATCAGGAAGCCGCCCGGCGCGTGCTGGAGTCGGATCTCGAGCTCACCTGGAGCTTCTGGGGGTTCGTGCGCCCGTCCCAGTACACCGGGCGGGACGGCACGAACGTCAAGATCCCCGGCGAGCGGCGGCGCTTCCTCGTCGTCTACCCTTTCAGTAAGACCCACGAGTGGTACCAGATGGCCCCGGAGATCCGCCGCACGATGATGATGGAGCACGCGCGGCTGGGACACGGCTTCGACGACATCGAGCAGCTGCTACTCTACTGCACGGGGCTTGCGGACTGGGAGTTCGTCGTCGCCTACGAGACGGACGAGCTGACGAGGTTCCAGGAACTCGTCACCGCGATGCGGAGCACCGCCGGCCGGCCCTATACGCTGCGCGACACCCCGACGTTTTCGGGCCGGTGGGGGTCGATCGAGGACACAATGAAGCGCATCTTCGGATAGGAGGACGACACGGTGGAGTTCGTACGCGTCTATGACGTGCAGCTTCAGGCCCGTGGAAAGCTGCTGGACTGGGTCCGACCGCTCGACCAAGCCCAGTACACCAGGGCGTTCCCGTTTGGGCTCAAGTCTCTGCGCCGCACGCTCGTGGAGATTGCCCGCGCCGAGATGTACTTGTCGATGCGGCTCCGAGAGGAGCCGCTGCCGCCGGTCGCCGAGTGGCCAATGAACGAGGAACGGCTCCAGACGCTCGCGGACTTGGAGCGCGTCTGGGCCCCCCAGTCGCGGCAGACCCGCGCCACCCTGGCCGAAACAAAGGATTGGGACCGCGCCGTCACCTGTCGGCTCATCCGACCGGACCAGACGGTTCGGCTCACGGCGACCAAAGCGGACATCGCGGTGCAGCTCCTGATGCACGAGGTCCATCACCGGGCGCAGGCGATGGCCATGCTGCGGCAGTTGGGGGTCGAAGCGCAGAACCTCGACTACATCAGGTTCGTACAGACCACTGAACCGGAAGCCTAGTGTAGGATCCCACGAGACTTTGCACCCGCCTTCAGTCACGACCGCTGATGAGTGACGCGCGGTCGAGCGAGCGGTTACAGGTAGCCAGAGACGTTCACGTCGACCCGGTCCAGTCGCGCTTGGGGGATATGCCATGGATCATTCGTCGGTAGGGGTGCTCTTGCACGATGCGGCTTGGCGAGCGACGGCGTATCTGGAAGGGCTCGAGAGCCGGCGTGTTTTCCCAGCGGCGGAAGCGATCGACAGGCTCGGCGCTCTGGGCGGTCCTCTGCCCGAGAAGCCGGCCGAAGCCGGCGCGGTGCTGGCTCTGCTCGACGAGATCGGATCGCCTGCGACCGTGGCGTCGGCGGGTCCCCGGTACTTCGGATTCGTCACCGGCGGATCCGTGCCCGCGGCGTTGGCAGCCGACTGGCTGGCCGGCGCCTGGGACCAGAACGCGGCGTTTGCGGTCATGTCGCCCGTGGCTGCAGCGGTGGAGGAAACCGCGCTGGCGTGGCTCGTCGATTTGTTACACCTGCCGGCGGGATCAGCCGGTGCCTTTGTCACCGGCACGACGGTCGCGAACCTGACCGCGTTGGCCGCGGCACGGCACGCCGTGCTGGGTCGGGTCGGCTGGGATGTGGAAGCGGACGGCCTGTTCGGTGCGCCGCCGATAACCGTGGTCGTGGGGGACGAGGTCCACGTGAGCCTCCTGAAGGCGCTGAGTCTGCTGGGCCTCGGGCGCGACCGCATCACGCGGGTCCCCGTTGACCGGCACGGGCGCATGCGCCCGGAGGCGTTGCCCCGCATCAACGGTCCTGCGATCGTGTGCGCCCAGGCCGGCAACGTCAACACCGGATCGTTCGACCCGATGCCGGATATTTGTGCGACGGCGCATGAGACCGGAGCATGGGTGCACGTGGACGGCGCTTTCGGGCTCTGGGCCGCGGCATCGCCGAGCCTTTCCCACCTCACGCGTGGGGTGGACGGTGCGGATTCGTGGGCCGTGGACGCCCACAAGTGGTTGAATGTGCCGTACGACAGCGGCATTGCGTTCGCGCGTGATCCAGCCCAGCTACGGGCGGCGATGTCGGCTGCAGCGGCATACCTACCACAAGGCGGGCCGCGCGAACCGTGCCACTACACGCCGGAAATGTCGCGACGCGCCCGAGGCATCGAGATATGGGCGGCGCTACGCAGCCTCGGGCGAACCGGCGTTGTCGAGTTGATCGAACGAAACTGCCGTCAGGCGGCTCGTCTCGCCCATGGCCTGGCGCAAGGCGGGTATGCGATCCTCAACGACATCGTGCTCAATCAGGTCCTCGTGTCGTTCGGAGACGACAGGGCCACGGGGCAGGTGATTGAGGCGGTGCAGCGCGACGGCACGTGTTGGTGCGGGGGCACCGTGTGGCGAGGACGCGCTGCGATGCGCATCAGTGTGTCGTCGTGGGCCACGACGGACGGCGACATAGACCGGGTCATTTCCGCCATCCTGCGCGTCGCGCGGGAGGCCGTTCGGGGCGGTAACGGCTAGTCTGGAGGGCGATCACGTCTTCTTCGGGCGGGGAGGAGCCATGGACACTCCCCGCGACTTCCCCGCCGACATCCCGGCCCGGTTCCAGCCTCGGATGGAGTCGTGGGATTTCGAACGATGCGTCGAGATGGTGGCGGATGCGCAACGGAGCCGCGCTGAGGACCATCATCCCGCCACCGAAGAGTGCCCGGGACGCGCCGATCCTCCTGTGCCGGACGCCCTGCGACGCCGCCACGACGACCGCGCGACTCAACTCGTCTCCCCTTGCACCGACGCGCCATCCCGCGGAACTCTCCGCGGCCGAGCGTCGCTGTTACCATATGGGGGCATAATCAACATGACGGCATTCCCGCCCCAGCGGCGGACCGTCAAGACGGAAGGAGGAGGACACATCTTGAAGAACAGGCTCGCAGCCCTTGCCCTCGTATTCGCCATCGCAGGCGGCGCTATCGTCGCGCCGACGATCGCCGCACCGACCACAGCGTCGGCCCTCACCGTCATCGTCGCCCCTGGACCACCGCCGGGTCCAATTTATGAGCGTGTACCCCCCCGCCCGGCACCCGGCTGGGTCTGGGTGGGCGGCCACTGGGCATGGAACGGAGCTCGGTGGGTCTGGATCCGCGGCTACTGGGCACAGGTGCCCCGATATCGGACCGCATGGGTCCCAGGCCATTGGGCGCATCGCGCCGGCGGGTGGGTCTGGATCGAGGGACACTGGCGCTGATTCAAGCTTTAGGGATCATCGCCGAGGTCCGCGAAGGTGAGGATGGGATGTGACGGGTCCGCCCGTCACATCCCGTTTTCTCTCGGAACCGGGTCCTGAGACCCAGTCTTTTAGTCTGTGCCTGCGGCGCCAGCCAGGACGCGTGGACCAAAACGCCATGGACCGGAACGGCGACGCCCCGGACCGGTACCCTCTCGGCCGTTCGCCGAGCGCGCCGTCAACGTTGCTCGACCGTATACCGGTGCACCCAGTCGGCGACGCGCTGGACGATGTCGATCCTGTGGCTCGGGCGGCCGTTCCCCCGGAATGTGTGGCTCTCCCCAGGGTACCGCACCAGCTCAACCGGCACCCGGCCCGCCGCCACGAGTCCTGTGAAAAACTCCTCGCCCTGTCCGATCGGGCAGCGATCATCCGCCTCGCCATGCACGATCAGCGTCGGGGTGGTGACGCTCTCCACGTAGTTGATGGGCGACAGGCGCCGGTATGCCTCCCGTTGCCGTGTGAGATCCCCCCCCACCTCCCACGCACCGAACCACAGCCCGACGTCGGAGGTCCCGTAGAACGATTCGAAGTTCACGACGGGGGCGCCGACGACCGCGGCCTTGAACCGGTCGGTGTGCGTGATCGTCCAGGCCGTCATGAAGCCGCCGTAGGAATACCCGCTCACCGCGAGCCGCGCCGGATCCGCCAAGCCCGATGCGACGAGCGCGTCCACCGCGGCCAGTTGTTCCGGAAGATCGTATTCGCCCCACCGGCCCCGGATGCCGTGCGCGAACGCCTTGTCATAGGAACCCGAACCGGTCGGGTTCAGCTCGAGCACCGCCCAGTTGCGTGCGGCCAGGACGAACACGTGGAACGACCCGGTGGGAAACCCGTTGCCGTGATAGCTGTGCGGCCCGCCGTGGATCTCGACGAGGAGCGGGACCGGCCCCCTACCGCTTTCAACGGGGTGGACGACCCACCCGTCGAGTTCGACGCCCTGGGGACTGACGAATACGCGGCGCTCCACCCGGGGCAGGATCCCCGGGGAGAGCCAATCCTCGTTCACGCGAGTCAGCCGGTGTTCATTGGTCCCGTCCTCACGGCACGCATACACGTCGCTGGGAACATGCCACTCGGTGGCGCAGAACGCGATCCGCCCCGCCGCCAACGAGAACCCCTGTACCTGGCGCCCGCCGCCGACGACGGATCGTACGGCTCCGTCAGGCACGGACACCCGCGCCAGGTGCACGTCCCCCGTGTCGGCGATCGGCACGACCACGGACCCGCCGTCCGCTGACCACGCCGGCGGCGGCGTCGCCTCCGGTGGGCGAGCCAGCGCGACGGAGCGGTGATAGCCTGCGGTGATCGCCCGGGCCGGTCCGCCATCCGCGGGTACCACCCAGACGCGCACCATCGCGTCCCCTAACCCGGGCTCCTGCTCGTCGTGACCGTAGAAGGCGATGAGCCGGCCATCGGGGGACCAGGACGGCACGGCGACCCGCCCGACGGCGTCCGTGAGGCGCCGCGCGTTCCCGCCGTCGACGTCCATCACCCACAGATCGAACAGGCTGTAGTCTGTCACGCCGGTGCGTGCACGGGCGAAGGCGAGCCGGCGCCCGTCGGGTGACCACGCGGGGGAAACGTGCTCCGCGTCACCGGCGGTGCGCTGCGAGGTCTCACCGCCGTCGATCGTTGCGACGAACACATGGGCGACCGTGTCGAACGTGTACCCCACCCCGTCCGTCTTGTATTGGGCCCGCGTCACAACGCGAGGCCGCTGTGCACGTCGGTCGTGGGCCCCGTCCTCGGCCGGCGCCGGATCCTTCGCGACGCGCGCCGAGAACGCAAGCTGGGAGCCGTCGGGCGACCAGATCGCCGGTCCTGCCCCGCCTGCCAGCGAGGTCAGCCGGTGGGGCTCACCGCCGGCAATCGGGAGCAGATAGAGTTGCGCCGCCTGTCCGCCGCGGTCAGAGAGGAAGGCCATCCAGCGCCCGTCGGGCGACCATCGCGGCGCCCAGTCGCGGCCGGGACCTCTCGTGACCCGGCGGTGACTGTCGCTGTCCGTCACCGTCCAGATCGCGGAGCGATAGCCGTCGTCCGCCAGATCCATCTCGGTGCGGGTGTACGCGACGAGCCGGCCGTCCGGCGAGAGCTGAGCGTCGGACGCGATCACAACCTTTGCCAGATCACGGGGCTGGATGACATGCGGTGGATCGGGCACAGGGTTCCTCCTTCCGTTTCTCACCCTCGCCGGACGCCCACGATGGACCGCTCGCCTACGGCGCCGAGTGCCGCGAGCCGCCGATCGAGGTCGCGGATCCCGCGGCGGTGGCGCAGTTCTTCACCGACGGATTCCAACACGTACCGTAGGACGGCAGGCGCCATTGAACTGTGACGCTCCTGCTCGAGTGTCCAGATGAGCGCCGCCAACCGCCGGACCGCGTCACGCGGGCCGAGCCGGGGCCTCGTCTGGACCGCCGCGACACCGGGTTCGTGGAGTGTCACAAGAGCCTGCGCGCCCTCGGAGCGGGCGCGCGGGGTCACCTGCGGCACGCCTTCGGGCGTGCGCTGGGAGGCGTCCGCACTGCCGTTCGCCCGCCATCCCTCTCCTAGCTGCCACGACGCCTCGGACGCCGCATCGTCCCACGGGATGACGGCATCGCTCAGGAGAAAGATCGCACCGAGCGGAGGCAGCGTGAGCACCACCGAATACGGGTGACCGTGAGCCGGGACCGACTCGCCAAAGATGCCTTCGTTTGTGACCCCGCTGCCTCCGTACTCGCGCGCGTCGCTGTTCAGCACCTCACGCCACACCCCCCCGCGGGGCACGCCGACACGATATCCGGGACGAGGGACAGGCGTGAAGTTGAGCACGCCGACCACCAGGCGACCGGGCGAGCGCCCACGACGGATCAGGCTGACCACGCTCTGGTCCCGATCGCCGCAGTCGATCCACGCGAACCCTCGAGGATCGCAGTCCCACTCGTGCAACGCCGGTTCCGCACGGTACCACCCGTTGAGCGCCCGCACCCACCGCTGGATCCCGAGGTGGGGAGGGTGATCCAGCAGGTGCCAGTCGAGGCTCTCGTCGTGGTGCCACTCCCGCCACTGCCCGAACTCTCCGCCCATGAATAGGAGCTTCTTGCCGGACTGCAGGTACATATAGCCCAACAGCAGGCGCAGGTTGGCAAACTTCTGCCAGTCGTCCCCGGGCATCTTTGCGAGCAACGACCCTTTGCCGTGGACCACCTCGTCGTGCGACAACGGAAGCACGAAGTTCTCGGTAAAGGCGTAGAGGCCCCGAAACGTGAGCGTGTCGTGATGATACCTGCGGTGCACCGGGTCGTGCGCCATGTACTGCAGGGTGTCGTGCATCCACCCCATGTCCCACTTGAGCCCAAAACCCAATCCCCCGGTGTCCGTGGGACGGGAGACCTGAGACCACGCCGTAGACTCTTCCGCGATCGTGTATGCCGAGGGATAGTGCCGATAGACCTCTTCGTTGAGGCGGCGCAGAAACGCGAGCGCCTCGAGGTTCTCGCGCCCGCCCTGTTCGTTCGGGATCCACTCTCCCTCACGCCGCGAGTAGTCCAGGTACAGCATCGACGCCACCGCGTCCAGGCGCAGCCCGTCTGCGTGGTACTTGTCGAGCCAGAACAACGCGTTGCTCAATAGGAAGCTCCGCACTTCGTGCCGCCCGTAGTTGAAGATGCTACTGTGCCAATCGGGATGCAGGCCGCGCCTGGGATCGGCGTGCTCGTACACGTGCGTGCCGTCGAAATACACCAGCCCGTGCTCGTCTGTCGGAAAGTGCGACGGGACCCAGTCCAGGATGACGGCGATACCGTGCCGGTGGAAGGTGTCCACCAGGTACATGAAGTCCTGCGGGGCGCCGTATCGGCTCGTGGGAGCGAAGTACCCGGTGGTCTGGTATCCCCAGGACCCGTAGAAGGGATGCTCCATCACCGGCATCAACTCGACGTGGGTAAAGCCCAGGTCCCGGACATATCTGGGCAGGCGGGCAGCGAGCTCCCGGTACGTCAGGGCGCGGTGGCCCTCCGACGGGACCCGCATCCATGAGCCGAGGTGAACCTCGAAGATGGCCGCGGGCGACACGAGGATGTTCCGGCGGCCTCGCGACGCAAGCCACGCCGCGTCGCTCCACGCATAGCCGAGGTCCCATACGACGGACGCGGTGCCCGGCGGCCGCTCGGCGCGCAGGGCAAAGGGATCGGCTTTGTCCACCCGGTAGCCGCCGCCTTTGGCGACGATGTGATACTTGTACAGACTCCCCGGGGGTACGCCCGGGACAAAGCGCTCCCAGATTCCCGATGTCTCCCGCACCCGCATCGGGTGGACATCCCGGTCCCACCCGTTGAAGTCTCCGACGACGGACACCTGCTCGGCGTTGGGCGCCCAGACGGCAAAGTACGCGCCCGGCACACCGCCGACGGTCATCAAATGCGCGCCGAGCTTCTCGTAGAGGCGGACGTGGCTGCCCTCGTTGAACAGGTACAGATCCTCCGCGGTCAACATCGTCACGTCCTGCGTTCCGGTCGTCTTCATGGCCGCCGCAGCCTCCCGGGCGTCTGACCCTCGTGTGACCTGCCGGCGCGGGTGTGCTGTCCGTGCCGCGTCACGGGCCTACCGTTGCCACAAGATAAGCCCGGCTTCCGCCGGGATGCGCACATCGCGGTGGAATGGCACGATCCGAGGCGTGTAGTCCGAAGCAGACCGGGACGCCGGGAGATGCGCACGGTAATGGTAACTGTTGCCCTCTCCCGGCAGCCGCTCCTGCCGCTCCATCGCCACGCACTCGGCGGGCCCCGCGCTGTCCAGCGGCGGGGCGTAGAGCTCGACGTTGATCCACCCCGGCTCGAGCGCGCCCAACGATACCGCGATATCGAAGCGCCACCCGTCGCCCTCCTGGCGCACATCCAGCGGCCCGAACTTCATCTCCGACCAGTGCTCGGCAAGACCGTTCCACCACTTGCGCAGCTCCTTCGAGAGCCTGGCCCCTTCAGCGCACCGGCACCTGACGGCCTCCATCGCCGGCAGGTAGAACCGATCCAGATACTGCCGGATCATCCGGTTCCCGCTGAACTGGGGCGCGAGGCGCGCCATGCTGGTCCGCATCCGCGCGATCCAGGCACGCGGCAGTCCGGCGCCGTCCCGTGCATAGAACTTCGGGACGACGTCTTCCTCGAGGAGCGTGTAGAGCTGGACCGCCTCTTGGGCGTCACGCGCGGCGTCGGTGCAGTTGCCGGGGCCGCCCAGCGCCCATCCCACGTCCGGCGCATACCCCTCGTCCCACCACCCATCGAGCGCCGACAGGTTCAGGCCGCCGTTCACGAGCACCTTCATCCCGCTGGTCCCGCAGGCCTCCCAAGGGCGCCGGGGCGTATTGAGCCAGAGGTCCACGCCCTGCACGAGTTCCTGCGCGAGCGCCATGTCGTAGTCCTCCAGGAAGATCGCGTGCTCCCGCACCGCGGGATCAGCGGCAAACTCCGTCCACATGCGCACGATCTCCTTACCCGGCGCATCCGCCGGGTGAGCCTTGCCCGCGACGATGATCTGCACCGGGTGCGCCGGATCCAAAAGCAGCCGGACCAGCCGGTTGCGGTCGCGCAGCAAGAGTGCCGGCCGCTTGTACTCGGTCATGCGCCGCGCAAACCCGATCGTCAGCGCCTTCGGATCGAGCACGCGGCGTGCCCGTATCACGGCGTCCGGAGTCGCGCCCTGGTGCGCGAGTTGCCGCGCCAGGCGTTCGCGAGCGTAGCGGATCAGCTCCTCGCATTTCGAGTTTCGGAACCTCCACAGCGTCTCATCGGCAATCCGCTCGATTGCCTCCATGACCGGGGGCACGTCGCCCCGCCACCGCTCCTTGCCACACGCTTCGGACCACAGCGCGTCCGCCGGAACGGAGTCCCACGACGACGTGTGCACGCCGTTGGTGACGTACCCGATGGGAATCTCATGCTCGGGCCAGCGCGGATACAGCGGCTGGAAGATCCTCCGGCTCACCATCCCGTGCAGCCGGCTGACGCCGTTGGCGCCCCCGCACCCGCGCATGGCTAGGTACGCCATGCTGAACGGTTCCTGTTCATCGTGCGCGTCCCTGCGGCCGAGGGCCAGCAGTTCCCGGGAGGAGAGACCGCCCGATCCGGTCAGACCCGGGAGTTGTGAGAAGTGCTGCGCGACGAGGTCCGGAGGGAAGACATCGAATCCCGCGGCAATGGGCGTGTGCGTCGTGAAGAGGTTGCCAGCCCTGGTCGCCCACCACGCGTCCCAAAACGACACGCCGGAATCCGCCATGAACCGTCTCGCCCGTTCGACGACGACGAACGCCGCGTGGCCCTCGTTGAGGTGGCAGACCGTCACCGGCACTTCGAGCGCCTCGAGCGCCCGCCAGCCCGCGATCCCCAGGACGAACTCCTGCAGAAACCGCTGCTCGACACCGCCACCGTACAGGGTGCTCGTGATGCCACGGTCCGGGGCGCTGTTCCACGGATCGTTCGTGTCGAGCAGATACAACATCACCCGACCGACGACGGCGGACCACACACGGACCCAGAGCGTGCGTCCCGGCAGCGCCAGCGGGACACGCAGCCATGCCCCTTGGGCCGTGCGGGCGGGCTGGATCGGAAGACTGCCCGGATCGCTGTAGGGGTAACTCTCCTGCTGATGTCCCTCCGCGTCCAGAACCTGTCGAAAATACCCCTCGTAGTACAGCAGCCCGACGGCGACGACCGGAACGCCGAGATCGCTCGCGGTCTTCAGGTAGTCTCCGGCGAGCACCCCGAGGCCGCCCGCATAGAGCGGCAGGGCATCGCTCAACCCGAACTCCATGCTATAGTACGCGATCGTTCCGACCGAGGAACCGGGATAGGTCCGCGCGCACCAACCGGGATTGTCGAGATACCGGGTGCGCTCGTCGACCAGGCGCCGCAGGGTCGCGACGAACTCACGGTCCCCGGCGAGCCGTTCGAGCGTGGCGCGTGGTACCTCCTGCAGGACCAGCCATGGATTGTGAAACCGCGCCCACGCCTCCGCGCTGAGGGAGCGCCATAGCTCGTCCCCCGCACGGTTCCAGGTCCACCGCAAATCCAGCGCTAACTCGTGAAGCTCCTCAAGTTCCTGTGGAAGGTCAGTGCGCGATACGGCACGCAACGAGTTCATCAACCTCCGGCTCGGACACGCCGACGCTTCTCGACACACGCATACCAGGGACGCCGCGAGCGCCCCTGGCGGCACGGTGCGCATCCGAAACATCCCGCGACCGGCCGGGCATCCGCGGACAGGCCCGCCCGCGCACCGGTCGCGACCGTCGCATCCAGGACGTCTGAAACGATGGCGTTCTGCGTCCTCGTCGGGCGGGTCTCGCCTCCCGCCGGACGCGGACACCGCCCGCTATCTTCCGCCTCCGTTCCGGTTATTCCCTCCCGGCGTGATCGAGGGACCTAGCGCGTGACGGCGCCCCGCGCGGTGGGTCACTCGGCGACCGCACGCGCCTCGCGGACGGAACCGACCGTGTAGATCGTCAGCACCGCGACGAGCACCATCCCCAACCCGAAAAGTTGCGCCGGAGTCAGGGGCGCCCGCCTCGTGGCGGCCACCAGCAGCGTGGTGATGATTGGAGCCCCGGCGGAGATTGCCATGACCCCCGTTGCCGACGCATGGCGCAGGCCCCACAACTCGGTAAGCGTGAATCCCAGCAAGACCAAGCCGGTCACCACGACGAATCCCCACTGCACGGACGACAAGTGGGCCACCGCACCCAACCGCCCGGTGACTGCCACGTACGCGAACAGGAGCGCGGACCCGAGCGTCATCTTGACGGCAACCACCACGGCGACCGAGATCGTGCGAAGCGCCGCTTTCATGATCACCGCGCCGAGCGCAAACAGCACGGTGCTCGACACGAGAAACGGGACGCCGGCGTCCATGCGGACCGCCCCGATTCTCACCCCGAGCGCCAGCCCGCATGCCAGGACGCCGAGCGCGCACACCACGGCGCCACCGGGCCGCTCGCCGAGCAGGACCGCGGCAAGCGCCGCGACGAGCAAGAACTGCGTATGGTCGATGACCGCCGCGGTCGCGGCGGTGCTGAGCTGGAGCCCGCGGAAGTCCAGC
Source organism: bacterium (assembly GCA_035622635.1). Lineage (GTDB taxonomy): Bacteria > Sysuimicrobiota > Sysuimicrobiia > Sysuimicrobiales > Segetimicrobiaceae > JAJPIA01. The sequence goes on from DASPUZ010000163.1 coordinate 42,807, forward strand.
CCGTAGGCGGCGCTGCCGGCGACGAGCGCCACCAAGGCCAGGAGGCCCCAGTCACGCCGGCCGAGCGCGGCGAGCTCACGACGATGCGCGGCGTTCACTAACAACGGCACGAGCACGACGGCGCCGACGACGCCGTTCTTCAACGTCGTGTACAGCGTGGAGTCCGCGAAGGTCCGCACCCCAACGCTGTTGATGAAGATCGCGCAGCCGCTGATGAGCGCGTTCAGCGCGGCGAACTGGTATCCGAGACGCGGATCGGCAGAAGGAGCGGTGGCGGCCGCCGCGCTCCGCCCGCTATGCGGCTCAGGGATCACGCCGGGCAAGATGCGGCCCGCTTCCGGGCAAACTCCGCCTCCAGCCGGTCGAGCCACTCCGGGATTCCCGCGCCGGTCCGGACCGAAACCCTGAAGACCTCGAGTCCCGGGCGGACGGCATCGAGTGCCTGGCGCGCGAGCGCGTCGTCGTAGCCGGCGGCCTCCGCGAGGTCCAGCTTCGTCACCACGCAGAGATCTGCCGTGCTGAAGATGGTGGGATACTTCTGGGGTTTGTCTTCGCCCTCGGTAACGGAGAGGAGGACGGCGCGCAGATCCTCGCCGAGATCGTAGCTTGCGGGACAGACGAGATTGCCCACGTTCTCCAGGAACAGCAGGTCCAAGGTCGAGAGGTCCCAACCGGCGAGGGCGCGGGCGACCATCTCCGCATCGAGGTGACACACCGTCCCGGTCGTGATCTGGTGGACCGGCGCCCCGCTCTCGCGCAAACGCCTCGCGTCATTGTCGGTCGCGAGGTCGCCGACGAACGCCGCGACCCGGTAGCGCGAGCGCAGCCGGGCAAGCGTCTCGCACAACAACGCGGTCTTGCCCGCGCCGGGACTCGAGACCAGGCTGACGACGCAGACCCCGGCCGAGCCGAACGTCCGGCGAAGCTCTCGCGCCCGCGCGTCGTTCTTCGTTAGCACGGCTTGGCGCACCTCAACGATCCGCGCCATCGTCGCTCACCTCCAACGCCGTCAACTCCAGTTCGCGGCCGCGCACCACGTCTCCCGCAGGCTGCCCGCATACGGGACACCTGAGGGGGAACCCGTCGAGCGTGTGCACGGCACGGCACCGGCTGCAAAAAACCGCGAGGGGAACGTGCTCGATCACGAGCCGGGCGCCGTCCAGCGGCGTGCCGCGGCATGCCACGTCGAACGAGAACGTGAGGGCGTCCTCGACCACGCCGGCTAGCGCCCCGAGCCGAAGGTGCACGGCTTCGACGCGGGCGCCGTTGAGTGGACCGGCGTGCTCCAGGACGAGTTCCACGAGGCTCATCGCGATCGACAACTCATGCACGGACGGCCCCTGATTGTCGGCGGTGCGTCGTCAAAGTCCGGCGGCGGGAAGGAGGCACGGGGAGGGCCTGGACGGACGTCGCGGCCCGCGCGCGCAGTGGCTCACGCCGCAGGCACAGGCTGCGACAGAAGGGCCACCGAGCCACCGACCGGATCGGCCGCCACCCTTCCGAGACGGTCCACTAGCCCCGGGCCTCGAGCAGCGCGCGTCCCCGCCGCTGCCGGTTTGCGAGCCCCAGATGATGACGGGTGTACCGCACGAGATCCTGATACTGCCTGGCGTTGAGTCGGTGACACGCGCACTGCCAGTGGATCGCGACCACGTCTCCAGGCGCAGCCTCGGCGACCAGGGCCGTGCCGTCGAACCGGCGGAAGACACGACAGGGCTCGGGCCGTCCCAGCTGGATCTCCTCGCCGACGAGGACGAGTGGGCGCCGCTCGACGAGCAGGGAGTCGCCTTGGTCGGCGAGCACGCGTCCCCAGCTGATCCGGCACGCGTCCATGGTGGCCAGGTCGTGCTCCTGCTCCTGGTGCCCCGTGCGCACCGGCATGCTGAACACGTGAAAGTTGTGGTGCGGGCGCGCGCCGGCCGGCACCTGTCCCAACACCGCCTGCAACAAGCGCACCGGGAAGCGCCGCTGGAACCGATCCTCGAGATGGCGCCACAGATCCGCCGCCTCGACGTGGTCGAGCAGCGCGTTGCCGATCCAGTACGCCTCGATCACGCTCACGTGAAACGGGTCGGAGATGCCGTTCGCCGCGGCGATAAACGTGTAGTATGGAAATGCGCCGGCGAAGCGACTCAGGATCTGCTCCAGCCCTCGCCCGCCGTGCCCATCGGCGAGGTATTGCAGCATCGTTCGGTTCTCTTCAGGGCCGCAGTAGCCGAGCCGGTTCGGCATGAAGCTGAACTGCGCGGCCAGGAGCGCCCCCTCGCGGCTCACTTGGTCCTCTCTGCGGCGGCCGGCTTCTCGGGATCACGCGGCTGCTCGCACTCGCCTTGGGCCGCATCCGAGCTGCTCGCGGGGGCGCCCGTGCCCTCCCGCGTCTCGAGGCCGGCAAGCACCTCGCCCAACTCCTCGAACAATTCCACCGTCTCCGCAGCGTCCTCCGGGCTCATCCGCGCCACGGCGGACCCCATCTGCACGAGGACCCACTCTCCCGGCGCGACGCCGCTCACGAGGCTCAGGTCCACGGTGCGAGACGTGCCGAGAACGTCGACGCGGCCGGACGTCCCGGCTTCGTCCACGCTGAGCACCTTCCCCGGCATCGCCAAGCACATCGTGAACCCTCCCCCGCAACGAGGCAGACCTCGGCTACGGGCTACCCCCCACAACTGTCTTCGGCGCGGCCGCTGCCATGCGATCGATCTCGACCTGCGCCCGGCGGACCGCCCGGCGCACGCCCCCCTCCACCGCCTGGGACAGCCCCACGCCCGCGCCGAAGTTTCTTCCCTCGATACCGAACACGATCAGTTGGGCCGGAAGGCGTCCCAGCGCCCGGCCCAGCTCCACGGCGTCCGCCACCCCAAACGCGTGGGTCGAATACCTGAAGAACTTGGACGGCAGGGGCGACGTCCCCGCGTCGAGGCGCCGGACCGTACCGGGCCGCGCACCGGACCATATGGCGTCGATCAGGATCACGGCGGGCGCATTCGCCCACGTATTGAGCAGGGCCGCCCCTTCCCCAGTGGCCTCGCGGACGGTTACGCGGCCGCTGGCGGCCGCCGCCAGTTGGCGCGCCGCCACGAGGCCCGCCGCATCGTCGCCCCCGTACGCATTGCCGATTCCAATGACGAGGACGGGCGGCTCCGGCACGCTACTCCCGCTCGATCTGCAGCTTGAGGAAGTGCGTCGAGCACGAGATGCACGGGTCGTAATTGCGCACGGCCTGCTCGCACTGCCACGTGAGCTGGTCTTCCGGCAGCGCCAGCGACGCCTGCACGAAGCCGCGCAGGTCCACCTCGATCTGCGCCTGGTTCTGCGAGGTCGGGGGGGTGATCCTTGCGTCCATGATACCCCCGGAGGCGTAGATCCTGTACCGGTGATACAGGATTCCGCGCGGCGCCTCGGTGCATCCGTACCCGGTACCCGCTCGAACGGGCACGTCCGCCGCGGGCGGGTCGGGCGGCTCGTACGCGCCGATCAACCGGAGCGCCTCCTCACAGGCGTACACGGTCTCGACCGCACGCACCACGATGCTCTGGAACGGGTTGCGGCAGGTGGGACCGAGACCGGCCTCGCGCGCAGCCTCCTGAGCGAGCGGCGTTAACTCGTCGAAGGCCAGATTGTACCGGGCCAGCGGCCCCACGAAGTACGTACCGCGCGCTCGGACCCGCGAGTGGAGTGCGGTGGAGTGCTGCACGTGTTCCTCCACAAAGTGCTGATCGTACTCCTGGACGGCGATGTCCAGTCCCCGGTTCGAGACGATCCGGCCGCGGTCGATCGGGTACTCGCCCGGCTGCCGGAGCGACACAAACTCGTAGTCCTGGACGAAGTCCGGGAACGAGAACCCGGCTACCCAGCGGACCGTCTCGAGCGCCGCATCGCGCGCCCAACGGAGGCGTTCGGCGATCTCCGTGAACTCCCGCCGGGCGGGTGCACGGTAAAAGCCGCCGACCCGCTCGTTGATGGGGTGCACCTCCCGGCCGCCGATGATCACCATCAGATCGTTCCCGATCTTCTTGAGCCGCAGCCCGCGCTCGGCGATCTGCGGATGGTCCCGGGCCATCGGGATCACGCTCTCGTACCCAAGGAAGTCAGGCGCATGGAGCATATAGATGTGCAGCGCGTGGCTCTCGATCCACTCCCCGCAGTACAAAAGCCGCCGCAGCAGGCGCACTCGATCGTCCACGGTGACCCCGCACGCGTCCTCCATCGCCGCGCAGGCGCTCATCTGGTACGCCACGGGGCAGATCCCGCAGATGCGCGACGTGATATCGGGGGCCTCCGTGAACCGCCGGCCCCGCAGGAACGCCTCGAAGAAACGGGGTGGCTCATAGAACCGCAGGCGGACTTCGCGCACCTGACCGTCTTTGACCCGGACGTACAACCCGCCCTCGCCCTCGACGCGTGCCAGGGCATCGACCCTGATTGTGCGCGTGCTACCTTTTTTCATGCGCGTCCCCCGCTTTTCGGAACGCTTCCGCGCCCGCGTTGATCCCGCGGAACGCTCGAACGATGTCCACATCGGGCACGCCGAGCTGCACCCATCGCTGGTCGAGCGCTCCGGTGTTCGGCGACTCCATCGGCCCGTAGCAGCCGTAGCACCCGCGATCGTACGCCGGGCACAGCGCGCCGCACCCGGCATGCGTCACCGGCCCGAGGCACGGCACACCGCGGGCCACCATCACGCACACCGTCCCCCGCCGCTTGCACTCAACGCAGACGCTGTACGCAGGGGTGTTCGGCTGGCGTCCGTGCAGGAGGGCCTCGATCACCTCGACGAGCTGCGCCTTGTTGATGGGGCACCCTTGCAGCTCAAAATCGACGCGCACGTGATGGGAGATCGGGGTGGAGGTCGCTAGCGTGTCGATGTACTCGGGGTTGGCATAGACCGTCGCACAGAACATGTTCACGTCGCGGAAGTTCCGGAGCGCCTGGATACCTCCGGCCGTGGCGCAGGCCCCGATGGTCACGAGATACCGAGACTCGCGGCGAACCTGCTGGACCCGCTCGGCATCATGCGGCGTCGTCACCGATCCTTCGACCAGCGAGAGATCATACGGCCCGCGGATCACCGCGCGGGACGCCTCCGGAAAATACGCGACCTCTACCGCGCCCACGAGTGCCAGCAGCTCGTCCTCGCAGTCGAGAAGGCTGAGCTGACATCCATCGCACGACGCGAACTTCCACACCGCGAGACGCGGACGGCGGGCGGCCATCACAGTTCTCGCACGCGCAGCAACGGCGCGACCCGATCGTACCGGAACACCGGCCCGTCCTTGCACACGAACGTGGGGCCGAACTGGCAATGTCCGCAGAACCCAATCGCACACTTCATGTTCCGCTCCATCGATACGTAGATGCGTTCGGCGGGGATCCCCCGCTGCATGAGATCGGCGACTGCGAAGCGCAACATTATCTCGGGGCCGCACACCATGGCGGTAGTTGCCTCCGGATCGAACGCCGCGCCCGGGATCAGCGTCGTCACGACACCCACGTGTCCGCGCCACGACTCAATCTGCGCCGCGTCCACCGTCGCTTCCACCTGGATGTCGAACCGCCCCCGCCAGCGGGCGACCTCCTGCATATACAGCAAGTCGCCGGGCGTTCGCGCGCCGTAGAGCAGCGCGACCCGGCGATACAGGTCTCGGTGCGACAGCACATGGTAGAGGAGCGGCCGCAGCGGCGGAAGGCCCACGCCGCCGGCGAGGATCACGAGGTCGCCCCCGGCCGCCGTGTCCACCGGCCAGGAGCTTCCGAACGGCCCCCGGACGCCGAACACCTCTCCCTTCTTGAGGGCGCACAGCGCCGTCGTAAGCGGGCCGACCGCCCGAATCGTGTGAACGAGCACGCGCGGCGTGGCCGGATCCCCGCTGATGGAGATCGCCGCCTCGCCGCGGCCGAAGAGGTACAGCATGTTGAACTGTCCCGGCGCGAACGGGAGCTCCTGAAGGCCGTCCACCGGCTCGGCCTCGAGCGTCACAACGTCATGACTTTCCCGACGGGTCCGCCGGACGCGAAACGGACGCGGCGCCATGGGATCGGCGCTCACCGGCCACGTCGCCACCATCCTACCCTCGCTTACCGTAGACATCCAGCAGTTGCAACCTCGCCGCCTGGAGTCGGTGCCCGATGATCTGCGCGAACCGCTTGAGGAGCTCGTAGCCCAGCCGGGGGTCGGTCTCGCACTTCGCGCGGATACAGGCGCCGTCGAACGACGTGGCGCGGACCGCGTCGACCGCCCGCGCGTCAAACTGCTTGCGATACGGGGGCACGAGCCACGACCACCCCAGGATGTCGCCCGGCTTGAGCGTCTCGATCGTCAGCGGGCCGCGTCCGGGGCTCGAAATCTCGACCGCGACCCGCCCGTGCCGGATGAGAAAGAACCGTTCGGACGTGTCGCCCTCGTGAAAGAGATAGGTGCCCTCGTCGAAGTGCATATTGGACCCGCACCCCGCGATCAACTGCAGGTCCTCCGGTGCCAGCCCCTGGAAAAACGGATGCTGCGCGAGGATCGCATCAAGCTCCTGCATCGTCCCCCTCCCGGCCCCGCGCCGCCGGCTGGCGGGGCTCGCTCTCACGGATCGCCCGGAGCTCCTCGGTGATATCGATCCCGACTGGGCACCAAGTGATGCACCGGCCACAGCCCACGCACCCGGGCGTCCCAAACTGATCGATCCAACTAGCCAGCTTGTGGGTCATCCACTGGCGATAGCGCGACCGCGCCGAGGTCCGCACGGACCCGCCGTGGATGTAGGAAAAGTCCGTCGTGAAACAAGAGTCCCACTTCCGCCACCGCTCGGCGTGATCGCCGGTGAGATCAGCGGTGTCCTCAACGGTGGTGCAGAAGCAAGTGGGACACACCATCGTGCAGTTGCCGCAGGTGAGACACCGGCCGGCGACCTGCGCCCATCGCGGATGTTCGTAGTTGCGGTACAGGAGGTCTTTCATGTCCGTGGTGTCCATCACACGGCCCATCTGAGATGCCGCGCGCTCGACCGCACGGCGCGCCGCACCCGTGTCCTCCGCCTCCGCCGCGACATGAGGAACGTCCGCGAGCACCTCCGCGCCGCGTTCCGAGCCGACCTCGACCAGGAACCGGTGACGCCCCCCCTCCAGAATCTCCGTCAGGGCGAGGTCGAATCCCGACTGGGCCTTCGGCCCCGTCTTCATCGACACGCAGAAACAGGTCCCGCCCGCCTGGCCGCAGTTGACCGCGACAATGAACGCGCCGTCGCGCCGCGCACGGTAGGTCGGATCGACGCGCGCGCCTTGCAGAAACACGCGGTCCTGGATCGCGATGGCGTGAAGCTCGCAGGAGCGCACCCCGATGAATGCGTACCGGGGCGGCTCAGCCGGCTCTTCCACCGTCGCGAATCCGCCGGTGGGTTCGCGCCGTCCGTTCCACAATCGCACCACCGGCGGAAACAGAAACTTCTTCCATGAGTGCGGGCCGACGACGTACCCGAACACCGCCTGGTCGTCGCGGCGCCGGAGACGGTACGTCCCGCCGTCCTGCTCGTCGGTCCATCCCGTCGGCAGATCGGCAGGGGTCTCGATCTCCGCATAGGTGATGGCGCCGTCGGCCGCCGTCGGGCCGATCAGCCGGAACCCCCGACGGCGTAGCGCGACAAACAACGCCTCCAGGCCTTCCATCGTGATGACCGAGGACTCGAGTGCTCCACGCTCGGACATCGATCTCGTTCTCCTCACCGCCGACGCCGGAATCGTGCCCGGGTCCGGCTCGCGTTTCTGCCTTGCCTTGCCCTCAACCGCTCGCGCAGGCCCTTGCCCCGAATCTTTCCGAGTTCGTTGACTCCGGGCCCGGCGCATCCGCGGCCACCCCGCTATCTGACGACGAGAACGGGAAGGTGCGCGCGGTGCAGCACGCGCTCGCTCACGCTCCCCAGAATCAGGCCGCCGATCTGACCGAGGCCGCGGCTGCCGACGACGATCATGTCTGCGCCGATCTCCTGCGCAGCCTTCATGATCTCCGCCGACGGATCCCCGGTGCGGTACGCGGTGGTCACCGGCACGCCGGTTCCCTCGATCTCCCGGGTCGTCTTATCCAACGCGGCTCGCCCGACCTGTTCGAGTCCTTGCTCCACCGCCTCAAGGCCGGCTATTGCATCCCGGCTTGAGCCGCCCGTCGCGAGCGCGGGAACGTGCCCGACGGACACCACGACAAGCTCCGTCCCGGGAACCTCACGGGCCAAGCGCGCGGCGAACACGGCAGCGCGGATCGCGTGCGGCGACCCGTCGGTTGCCACGAGCACTTTCATGGAGTTCCCTCCCCCGCCTGTTCCACGGATCCGCGGAAGGATGCGCGTTTGCAGAACCACGTCATGGCCATCTCGTCGGACGCTCTCTGTAGCGCACCGCAGGATCACCCGTCCGATCGGCGCGTCGATCGAGCACCCGTCACCGCAGCGATGTCGCAACCAACCGGCACACGATTCCACGGACATGATAACTCACGTCCGGCCGTGCACAATCTAGCACAGTCTCCGACTCAAAGGGATCGGGCCGCGGCCTGATTTCGACCTCGCGGGGGCATCCCGAGTTGCACCGCCCGCAGAACTCAAAGATGGTCTTGGACAAGGTGCAATATGGTTCCTTCTGCGTGCGCGGGATGGAAACGTAGCGCGGGACCGGCCGTGATGGCCGGTCTCGGCGCGGTAGTGACGATGCTACTGACCTCGAGGCGTCTCTCCCAGCGTCACGGTCTCGTACGTCGTGTGCCCGCGATGCAGCACGAGGAGAACCACTTTCGATCCGACTTTCTGCTTGTGGATGAACGTGACCAGCGCGCTCGGATCCAACGTACGCTCGCCACCCGCTTGCACGATCACGTCTCCGCGCTCCAGGCCCGCCGCCGCCGCAGGGCTGTTCGGTGCCACGTCGGCGACCAGCGCACCCTTCGTGTCCGACGGCAGGTTAAGCTCGGAGGCCAGGTCCGGGGTCAGCGGCTGCAGGGACACGCCCAGATATGGGCGCACGACATGGCCGCTCGAGATGAGGTCGCTCATGATCCCCTTTGCGGTGTTGATCGGTATCGAAAACCCGATGCCCTGCGCGTTCTCGAACTTCGCGCTGTTGATGCCCACGACGCGCCCGTCCGTGTCCACCAGCGGGCCACCGCTGTTTCCGGGGTTGATTGCAGCGTCGGTCTGGATGAACGTCTCCTCCGGGCCGTCGGGAAGAGTCCGACCCGTCGCGCTGATGACGCCGACGGTCACGGTGAAATTCAGCCCATAGGGGTTGCCGATCGCGATCGCCCAGTCGCCCGGCACGAGCGACGACGAATCGCCGAGTGGGGCCGCGGGCAGCGACGTGGCCGGGATCTTCACCACGGCAAGATCGGTCACCGTGTCGCTGCCAACCACCGCCCCCTTGAACGTGCGCCCGTCCAGCAGCGTGACGGTGAGTTGCTGGGCCCCGTCGACGACGTGTGCATTCGTCAAGATGTACCCGTCCTGGCTCACGGTCACGCCGGACCCGATCGCCTTCTGCCGAATCGGGCCGGACGGGAGTCCGAAGAACGGCGAAAACTGCTGACCCACGGGGTTTTGCACGGTCTGCACCGTGCTGATGTTCACCACCGCGGGCCGAACCCGCGCGACGGCGTCAACGAATGGGCTTTTCACCCCGCCGGACGGCGACGGCGCCGCCGCTGCGCTCGCCGCCTCGACGGAGCGCGGGCCTACAAACGACGATACGGCGGCCCCGACTCCGCCGCTGAGCGCGGCGACGAGCAGGAGAACCATCGCGAACTGAAGATAGCGTAGTCTCACCATGCCGTTCCCCCTCGGGATCCGGAGAGTCGGAGCGCGGACCCTTCGAAGCCGGATCCCGTGACGTCCACCGACGCCGCCCGCCTCCGGGGAGTCGTCTCCCAAGCAGTCACGTTACCTGCGGAAGATTACGGCCAGATGACGCCGCGGGCCGGCGGCGCCGGGTGAACCCGTACACGGCGGGCGCATCGATGTGAAGTGACCGCAGCCCGTGCCCGGGGCAGCCTCGGACGGCCCCGCCGCGCGGAGGCGGCTTCGGGGGTCACGCCTGAAAGTCGATTCGGTGGAATAGACGGACATCGAGCGGGCGTTTTGGGATTGTATGAAAAGAGACATCGAGATCGTGCCGCGTCAACTCGGGTCCCCGGCGCTGGAGGTCTTCCCGCTGGCGCTTGGATGCATGGCAATGTCGGGCATGTACGGCCACGCCGAGGAACACGAGAGCATCGCCACAATTCACGCGGCGATAGATGCCGGCGTCACCGTGTTCGATAGCGGAGACTATTATGGCATGGGCCACAACGAAATGCTGCTCGGCCGGGCGGTCAAGGGTCGGCGCGAGAAGCTCTTGATCTCGGTCAAGTTCGGAGCGCTCCGAAGCCCCGACGGCGCCTGGCTGGGGTACGACGCGCGTCCCGCCGCGGTGAAGAATTTTTTGTCGTACAGCCTCTTGCGTCTGGGCGTGGACTACATCGACATCTACCGGCCCGGCCGTCTCGATTCACAGGTGCCGATTGAGGAGACGATCGGCGCGATCGCCGACATGGTGAGGGCCGGGTTCGTCCGCAACATCGGTCTCTCCGAGGTCGGCTCGGAAACGATTCGCCGCGCGAACGCCGTTCACCCGATCAGCGATCTTCAAATCGAATACTCACTCCTGAGCCGCAATCCGGAGACGACCATTTTCCCGACTCTTCAGGAACTCGGCATCGGCGTGACCGCCTACGGCGTTCTGTCGCGGGGCCTCCTGAGCGGCCGGATTCCCACGGCCGCGAACGACCTCCGGGTCCACTTCCCTCGGTTTGCCGGGGAGAACCTCAACCGCAACAGGCGTCTCGTCGAAGCGCTGAGGGCGATCGCAACCGAGCGCGGAGTGACCCCCTCGCAGCTCGCGATCGCGTGGGTCCTCGCCAAAGCGCAGAACATCGTTCCCGTGGTCGGCGCCCGCACGCGGACTCAGCTCGAAGAATCGCTGGGCGCGCTTCGCGTGCGGCTGGACGCCCGCGATGTCGCGCAAATCGAAGCGGCGGTGCCGGCGTCAGAAGTTGCGGGCAGCCGCTACGGAGAACAACAAATGAAGACGCTGGACAGCGAGCGCTAGCCCGGACACGCGGACCGGATGAGACTACGCGCTCGGTGGCCATCCGGTGTGCCGGAACGGAGCGCCTAGTGCGGCGCGTCCGGTCCGAGCAGCAATACCGGATGCTCGAGCAGCCGTTTGACCTCGGCGAGGAACGCGGCGGCGCCCACGCCGTCCGTTACGCGGTGGTCCACGGACACGGTCAGCTCCATGAGCGGCCTCGCGACAATGTCTCCGTCGCGCACGACGGGCCGCTCCTGGATCTGCCCCACGGCGAGAATCCCGGCCTGAGGAGCGTTGATGATCGCCGAGAACGTCGTCACGTCGTACATTCCCAGATTGCTGACGGAGAACGTCGCGCCGGTGAAGTCGTCCTGGCGGAGCCGCAACTGGCGGGCCCCCTCGACGAGACGACGGGCTTCCTTGCTCAGCGCGAGCAGCGGCAGACGGTCGGCGTCGCGCAGCACCGGGACGACCAACCCGTCGGGCACCGCCACCATCACGCCAAGGTGAATGCGCCGGAACCGCCTGACCGTCCCCGGCGACACCAGGGTGGCGTTTAGCTCGGGACACGCGCGCAGCGCGAGCGCACTGGCTTTGAGAATCAGATCGTTGATCGAGAGCGTTCCAGCGGCGTCCCCGTACGCTTCCTTGAGCTGAACCCGCAGGTCGAGCGCGCGGCGCATCTCCACGTCACCGGTGACGTAGAAATGCGGGATCGTCTGCTTGCTCTGGGCGACGCCGCGTGCGATCGCCTGCCGCATCCGGGACTGCGCAACGTCCTCGTAGTCGGCGCCGGCCGGCGCCACGGCCGCCTGGCCGGGCGCGGCGGGCGCGCCCGCCGCCACGGCTTCGATATCGCGCTCGACGATGCGGCCGCCTGGCCCCGTCCCGGTGACGCGCGTCAGGTCGATACCGCGCTCCGCGGCGAGGCGCCGGGCGAGCGGTGAGACCTTGAGGCGCGGTGCGGGACCTTCCTCCGCGACTCCCGCGGGGAGTTGGGCCTCCTCGGCCGGCTGCGCGGGGCGTGGCTGGACCGCGGGCGACACACCGACCCTGGCCGGGATACCCTCGGCCGGGCCCGTCCGGGGTGCCGCGGCGGCGCTCCCGCCGTTGATCTGCGCGATCACCGTGCCGACCGGGGCGAACTGGCCCTCCTGCACGAGGATCTCCGACAGCATGCCCGCCGACTCCGCCTCGATCTCCACGTTGACTTTGTCGGTCTCGATTTCCGCCAGCACGTCGCCCCGCCCGACGCGGTCACCCACGCGCTTGCGCCAGGACAGCACCTTGCCCTCTGTCATGGCATCACTCATCTTTGGCATAATGACTTCGGCCATCGTTCCCCCCTCCGGCGCTACGCGATGGTGCGCCGGATCGCCGCAGTAATCTTCGCCTCGTTGGGTTGCGCCAGGAGCTCCAGGCTCCGGGCGTACGGCATCGGAACATCCTCACCCGAGACGCGCGCCGCGGGCGCATCGAGATCGTCGAAGCAGCGTTCGTAGATCCCGGTCACGACCTCGGCCGCGATGCCGTACATTCCACCCTGTTCCTCGACAACCACCGCGCGGTGCGTGCGCCGCACGCTCGCGGCAACGCTGTCCATATCCAGGGGGCGCAGCGTGCGCAGGTCGATCACCTCGCACTCCACCCCCTCCGCGGCCAGATGCGCGGCCGTGGCGAGGGTCACGTGCAACATCCGTCCGTGGGTCACGAGGGTCACGTCGCGCCCCTCGCGCGCCACCGCCGCGCGGCCAAACGGCACGACGTAGTCCCCGTCCGGCACCTCGCCGCGAATCCCGTACAGCGAAGCGTTCTCCAGAAAACACACCGGATCGCTGCCGCGGATCGCCGTCCGCAACAGCCCTCGCGCGTCCGCCGGTGTGGCAGGGGCGGCCACGATCAGCCCCGGGAAATACCCGTACAGCGACTCCAACGCCTGCGAGTGCTGGGCCGAGAGCTGCACGCCGGATCCGTTCGGACCGCGAATCACCATCGGCGCCCCGATCTGTCCGCCCGAGAAGTACCGGACCTTCGCGGCGTTTTGGATGATCTGGTCCGCGGCGACGAGCGAGAAGTTCCAGGTCATGACCTCGATCACGGGGCGCAGGCCCAGCATCGCCATCCCGATCCCGCAGCCGACGAACCCGATCTCCGAGATCGGCGTGTCGATGACGCGCTTCGGCCCATACCGCGCAAGGAGGCCCTCGGTGACCAGGAACGTGCCTCCGTACACGCCGATGTCCTCGCCGAGGAGGAGCACACGGGGATCCCGGTCCATCTCCTCGATGAGGGTGCCCTTCAAGGCATCGCGATACGTCAGTTCGGACACCAACATCCCTCCACATGCGCCACGCCGCGTCCGCTCACCGGGGCGCCCCGCCGTCCCCGTAGACGTCCGTGAAGAGCTCATCCGGCGCCGGGTCGGGGCTCGCTTCCGCAAAGGTCACCGCCTCCTGGACCTTGCGGTCGGCCTCCGACGCGATCGCAGCCACCGCGGCCTCGTCCAGGGCGCCGGCGTCCCTCAAGCGCCGCTCGATCTGCACGATCGGATCGCGTACCTTCCACTCCTCGATCTCCGACTTCGGACGGTAGGGTTGGAGCAGGTCGGCCGCACCATGCGCCGCATACCGGTACGTCAGCGTCTCCACTGCCCACGGGCGGCCGTTCCGGCGGACGTCGTCGACCACCCGGCGGACGACGTCGTAGACCACCTCGGGATCCATGCCGTCGCACCGCTCGTTCCGGATGTCGTACGCGCCGAAGCGGGATGCGAGCATGGTCACCGCCGACGATCGCGGCACCGAGGTGCCCATGCCGTACTGGTTGTTCTCGATGATGAACACGACGGGGCAGAGACCGTCGTGTCCCCACAGACCCGCAAGGTTCGCCGCTTCGTGGAATGCTCCGGTGTTCATGGCACCATCGCCGAGGAAGCACATACACACGCGGTCCCCGCCGGTCTCGTAGCGCAGGGCGTACGCTGCACCCACCGCGAGCGGGAGGTGGCCGCCGACGATCCCGTAGCCGCCGTAGAACCCGTGCGGCACGTCGAACAGGTGCATCGAACCTCCCTTGCCCTTGCACAACCCGGTCGCCTTGCCGTAGAGTTCAGCCATTACCGCACCGGCATCCGCTCCGCGAAGGAGGACGTAGGCGTGATCGCGGTACGAGCCAAACAGAATGTCGTCGTCCCGCAGCGCGGCCAAGGCGCCGACCGCCACCGCCTCTTGCCCCACGTACAGGTGCAGGTAGCCGCCCACCTTGCCGCGCCGGAAGCTTCGCTCGGCCTGCTCCTCGAAGCGGCGGAGGAACACCATCGAACGGTACCACTCCTGCAGGCGCTCCGTCTCTACCCTGCGGTGCTCGACCTTCTTCGCCATCTCTCGACCGTCACCACCATCGGCATTGGACAGTCCCGGCTCAATTGCCACACAGGTATTCCCCCGGCAACCGCCGACCCCCTCTCGGCCGCGCATCCGTCCCCGTCGCCGGCTGCTCGGCACCGACAGGACCGCGTCAGGGTCGGGCAGAAGCACAGGTCGCGGACATCGGCGCGAACCATCCCACGTTCTCTACCATACCGGACCGGACACGGCGCGGGCGCGGCTCGCATCGTTCGGGGCAAAGATGCGCCGGGCAGAGGGAGCCTGGCGCCGGAGACCGCCATCGCGCACCGGCGCGGAGCCGCGACCATGCCGGACACGGCGTCCGGAGGGACCGCATGAACGACGGGGCATATCACATCGGCATGGTCGGACTCGGCACCATGGGCCGCAACCTGCTGCTCAACATGGCGGACCGGGGCTACGCCGTCGCGGGGTACGACAAGAACGCCGCCAGCGTCGGGGCGCTCCTTCAGGAGTCGGGCAGTCGCGCGATCGGGGCGACGTCCCAGCTCGCCGAGTTCGTCCAGATGCTGCGCTCCCCGCGAGCGGTGATGATGTTGGTTCCCGCGGGGCCCGTGGTCGACTCGGTGATCGGGGACCTCCTGCCCCATCTCCGGCGGGGCGACCTCCTCATCGACGGCGGAAACTCGTTCTTCAAGGACACGGATCTCCGCGGGCAGATGCTCGTCGGGCACGGCATCCACTTCATGGGGGTCGGCGTGTCCGGCGGAGAGCACGGCGCGCGTCACGGTCCGAGCCTGATGCCGGGCGGCCCCCCGGAGGCGTACGAACGAGTCCGCCCCCTATTCGAGGCGGTCGCCGCGAGCGTCGGGGGCGATCCGTGCGTGGCATACATGGGTCCCGGCTCGGCGGGACATTACGTGAAGATGGTGCACAACGGGATCGAGTACGGCCTGATGCAGCTCATCGCCGAGGCATACGATCTCATGAAGCGCGGGCTCGGCATGGGGGAGGACGACCTGCACGAGGTGTTCGCCCGCTGGAACACGGGGGAGCTCGCAGGGTACCTGATCGAGATCACAGCGGACATCTTCCTGAAGGTCGACGACCGCACCGGGAAGCGCCTGGTGAACGTCATTCTGGACGCGGCGAAGCAAAAGGGCACCGGCATGTGGACGTCGCAGAACGCGATGGATCTGCACGTTCCGCTCCCCACGACCGACATGGCCGTCGCCATGCGCGACCTCAGCAGCCTGGAGGCGGAGCGGACCGCCATGAGCCGGCGGCTCGCTGGTCCGGTCCCGACGGTCCACGACGATCGCGGCTCGTTCACGACGACGCTCGGAAGCGCCCTCTACGCTTCGATGCTGCTCGCCTACGCGCAGGGCATGGCGCTGCTCAGTCGAGCGTCCATCGCTTACGGGTACGGCGTGAGCCTGGAAGCGGTCGCCCGGATCTGGCGCGGCGGCTGCATCATTCGCTCCGCGTCGCTCGAGAAAATCCGCGCCGCGTATCTCGCGCGCCCCGACCTGGCGACCCTGCTGTTGGACCCCTCGCTCGGCAGCGAGGTGGCCGACCGATCCGGCGCCCTGCGCGCCATCGTCTCCACGGGCGCCGCGTGCGGCATCCCTGTGCCAGCGTTCGCCGCGTCGCTCGCCTACTTCGACGGGTACCGCAGCGCGTGGCTGCCGGCCAATCTCATCCAGGCGCAGCGCGACTACTTCGGCGCCCACACCTACGAGCGCATCGACGAGAAGGGCGTCTTCCACACGGAGTGGAGCCGTGAGTGATCACCGCCGGTTCCCGGCCGGCACCCGCCCCGGCCCCACCGCGGTTGTGATCTTCGGGGCGGGCGGCGATCTGGCGTGGCGCAAGCTCGTGCCGGCGCTGTACAACCTGTTCCTGGACGAGTGGCTGCCGCCCGAGTCCGCCGTGATCGGCATCGACCGAAAGCCCCTCACGGACGACGTATTTCGCCAGCACCTCCGGGACGGCGTGGACCAGTTCTCTCGGCGGGGACGCGCCGACGAGGCCTCATGGCGCGACTTCGCCGCGCGGGTCTCGTTCCTGCCGATGGACTTCGTCAACCCGGGCGGCGACGCAATCCGCGGCCACCTCGAGCCGATCGAGAAGGCGTGGAGTGCCCCCGCAAACCGCATCTTCTATCTCGCGACGCCCCCCACCGCGGTGCCGACGATCGTGGACCGGCTCGGCGAGGCCGGGGTGGCCCGCGGGGACCCCGGCGTTCGGATCGTCGTCGAGAAGCCCTACGGGCGTGACCTCGCGTCTGCACGCGCGCTGACACAGACGCTCTACCGCTTGTTCGAAGAACGGCAGATCTACCGGATCGATCACTACCTCGGCAAGGACACCGTCCAGAACATCCTGGCCTTCCGCTTCGCCAATGCGTTGATCGAGCCGATCTGGAACCGACGCTACGTCGATCACGTGCAGATCACGGTCGCCGAAGAGGTCGGCATCGAGCACCGCGGTGCGTACTACGATCGGGCGGGGGCCGTGCGCGACATGGTGCAGAACCACCTGCTCCAGATCCTGTGCCTCGTCGCGATGGAACCGCCCGTGTCGTTCGACGACGACGAGATCCGCAACAAGAAGACGGACGTGCTCCGGGCTCTCAGGCCGATCGACCCCGACCATGTCGCGGACACGGCGGTGCGGGGCCAGTACGGGGCGGCGACGATCGCCGGGAAGTCCCTCCCCGGGTACCGCCAGGAGGCCGACGTGCCGCCGGACTCCGCCACCGAGACATACGCCGCGGTCAAGTTCTACGTCGACAATTGGCGCTGGCAGGGCGTCCCGTTCTACCTGCGGACCGGCAAGCGACTGCCGGCCAAGGCGTCAGAGGTCTCGGTTGTGTTCCATCCTGCCCCGCACCAGCCGTTTCCCGCATCGGCGGTCGAACACTGGCAGCCGAACCGAATGGCGATCCGCATCCAACCGGCGGAGGGCATTCTTGCCAGACTGCAAGCGAAGAGCCCGGGCCCGATCATACACCTCGACCCAGTCGACATGCTGTTCTCGTACGAGCAGGCGTTCCGCACCCCGTCGCCCGAGGCGTACGAGACGCTTCTCCTCGACGTCATGCGCGGGGACGCCACGTTGTTCATGCGCGACGATCAGGTCGACCAGGCGTGGTCCGTCGTCGCACCGCTGTTGACGGCCTGGGACGCCCGGCTGCCGGCACGATTTCCGAACTACGCGGCTGGCTCGTGGGGACCGGAGGCCGCTGACGCACTGCTCGCGAAAGACGGACGGCGGTGGTTGCTTCCCACGAGCCTGGAGCCACCCAGGGACGATGAGTGATCTCGACCAGAATCCGTGATGTTCATCCGAAAGGAGGCAGTTCTTCCGATGGAACGTAAAGCGCTCTTCCCGCCCGGGCGGCCGCGTCCGGCCGCGCCCTATTCCCCAGGGATCCGCCTCGACCGCCTCGTCTTCACCTCGGGCCAGGTTGGCAGCGACGCCGGAGGAAAAGTCCCGGCCGACGTCCGCGAGCAGACGCGAAACTGCATCGACAACTGCAGGATCGTGCTCGAGGCCGCCGGCTCCAGTCTCCACCATGTCGCGAAGGTCACCGTGTTTTTGACGGACATCGGCGACTTCCCAGCGATGAACGAGGTGTACCGGAGTGCGTTCTCGGGCGACCTCCCGGCGCGCAGCACCGTGCAGGTCGCCGCGCTCGCCAGGCCGGAGCTGCACGTCGAGATCGAGATGATCGGGTACGTCCCGTAGCGCTCCGGGACGAAGCCCGCAAGGGCCCTCCTGAACTGCGCTGTCGCGCGCCCGCCCGCGGACGCGACGCTACAATTCCGCGAGCAGGCGCGTGAACCACGCGAGCCGCGGCGTGATCGCGGACACGATGATGTGCTCGTCGTCCGCGTGCCCGCCGTCGCCCACGGCGCCGAGCCCGTCGAACGTCGGCACCCCGACGGCGGCGGTGAAGTTTCCGTCGCTGCCGCCTCCCGTCCCGGTGGCCGAGAGCTCGACTCCCTCGTCCGCGGCCAGACGGCGCGCGAGCTCGTAGAGTTTACGGGACGCCGCAGTCTCCTCCATCGGCGGCCGGTTGAGGCCGCCCGTGACCTCGGTAGTGACGCCTTCGACAAACGTCGGTCGTGCCTTGATTCGCTCGTCCGCGCGGCGCGCTTCGTCCATCGTCCGCACGCGCAGGTCGATCTCGGCCTCGGCGGACGCAGCGATGACGTTCGACCGCGTGCCGCCGCGCACGACGCCGACGTTTACGGTGGTCCCTTTCGCGGCGTCGTTGATCGCGTACAGGTCGATGATTTGGTGGGCCAGTTCGAGCACGGCGCTGCGACCACGCTCGGGGTCGGCCCCCGCATGACTGGCGACGCCCTGCAGCAGCAGCCGGTACATGCCCACACCCTTGCGCCACAGCTTCACGGCGCCCTCTTCGCCGACGGCCGGCTCCAGGATCAGCGCGCACTCGGACTGGCGGGCGAGCCGCTCGATGATGGGGCGCGACGTGGGACTCCCGACCTCCTCCTCGGTGTTTCCGAAGAACACGAATGTCTTGTCCGCGGCCGCCCCGCTCTCGACGATGGCCCGGAGCGCCCACACGGCCTGGATGTCACCGTACTTCATGTCGAAGCATCCGGGCCCGGTCATCCGGTCTCCGTCGATCCGGCACGGCAGCCGCTGGAGCGTTCCCACAGGCCAGACCGTGTCGAAGTGGCCGAGGAGCAGCACCCGGCGCGGACCGCTCCCCACGCGCGCCTCGAAATGGTCGCCCCAGCGCTCCTGAGGATGCCACACGATTTCTGCGCGGGCGGCGTCCGCGAACCGGCCGGCCAGATGCTTGCCGGCGCGATCCACGGCGGCCTTGTCGGTGGTGGGCGACTCCAGCTCGACAAACGCCTTGAGATCGGCCAGGACGTCGCTAAGATGTCGGTCGGCGAATCCTCGGTAGCGGGTCAATGCGGCACCTCCTCAGGGTACGCGGCGTCGCTGAGACCGCGCAACTCGGCGAGGTTCTCCCGCGCCATGACGCGGCGTCCCGTCTCGAGATCGTGGATCACTTCGATGAGCCGCTCGTTCAGCGGCAGCGCAAGCCCGTGCGTTCGGGCGATTTCGACGACCGGACCGAGCTGGTGGTCCACCTCGGTGGGCCGGTGCCGGACGGCGAGGTCCCGCCAGATGCCACTCTTCTGCTTGAGCGATTTGCGGTTGAACACGGTGAGGCGATCGAGGCTCTCCCGGATCCCGGCCCAGTTGCGCGGGGTGGCGAACCGCATCGCGCCCGGCTCGTACCCGTCGAACCCCTCGCTGCGCACGCCTTCGGCTTCCGCCGTCCGGACGACCTCCGCCGCCAGGTTGGCCAGAAGCGCCGTGTTCTCGGGCGCCGCGAGAACGTTCGCCATGGTGTCGTCCACGGTCGCCGACGCGAACAACTGCGAGGCGTAGCCGAGCTTGCCCCAGAGATACCCCCAGATATTCGGCGTCAGCGTGGTGTTCCGGAGGAACGCTCCCTGCACCGCGGCGCCCAGCTGCTGAAGCCGTTCCGTCATCCGGCCGTCGAGCTCGCCGAGATACAGCGCACCGGCCCCCCCGTACATGATGCGGCCGGGAGCCTGATAGTCCGCGCCGAAGTTGACGAACGCTCCGATGGTTCTCGCGGGGCCGATCCGGCCGGCAATGATGCGCTCGTTGAGGCCGTTCTGCATCGACACGACGTAGCTCTCGGGCCCGAGCAATGACACCACCGGCGCGAGTGCGGCGGCGGTGTGCTGGGCCTTGACGGATAGCAGCACGGCCTCGGGAACCCGACCACCGAGTGCCGTCGCGAGCTCGGCCGGCGTGACGGCGGGCGCGCGAACGCGGAATTCTTCCGCTCCCTCGATCAGGAGGCCCTCGCGCGCGATGGCTTCCACGTGCTCCGCCACGTTGTCCACGAACAACACGTCGTGTCCCGAACGCAGAAGGTACGCGCCGACCGTTCCGCCGATCGCCCCTGCTCCGATCACGGTGAAATGCATCGCTCCCCCCTCCTACCAGCCGATCGCGTAACCGTTCCGACGGGGATCGGCCGCACCCGCAATCCATCCCGAGCGCGCGTCGACCAGGATGCCTTGGACGCCGCCAACCCGCATGGACCAGGCACCGAGCGGTTCGACCGTGTACCCGCGCGCCACGATCGCGTCGCGCGTCGCGTCGGCGAACCGGGACTCCATGCGCATGCGTTCGGCCGGGAGCGGATCACCGACGTCGTCCACCCAGCGAAACCGCGGCGCGGCGATGGCGTCCTGCAAATTGAGCCCGAAGTCGATCAGATTGACCAGCACCTGCACGGTCGTGACGAGGATGCCGTACGATCCCGGCGTCCCGATCGCGCCCCACAACCGGCCGTCCCGGAACAGGTGTACCGGCGCAATCGGCCACTCGTGCCGCTTGTGGGGCTCGATCACGTTCGGATGCCCGGGCGTCATGGAGAACCAGTGGAGCGCGTTGTTGAGGCAGACCCCGGTGCCCGGCACGACGACTCCGCTGCCGAAGCCGCTGCCCAGGCTGTGCGTGATGTTGACGGCGAGCCCACTCGCGTCGGCGGCGGCGAGGTGCGTCGTCGACGCGGCGGCCGGGCCCGCCCCGTCCGCCGCGATCCGGCCGTCGGGTCGGGAGGTCCTCTCGAGCCTCTGCGGGATCCGGCCACGCAGCTCGTCGATGTGGGACGCGGACAGCACGCGGTCCACCGCGGCGGCCACGCGGTCGGGATCGCCGACGTAGCGGTCCGTATCCACGCGCGCCAGCCGCGCAGCCTCGGCGACGAGACCGACGTGCTCGGGTCCGAGATGCGCAGTGCCGCCGAGGTCGAAGCCGTCGAGAATTCTGAGGGTCTCGAGCACCTGCACGGCGCTGGTGGGCGGCGGCGGTGCGTACACGGTCACGCCTCGATACGCGGCCTCGATCGGCGCCACCCACCGAAGCTTGCCGGGGTAATCGCGAAGGTCCGCTTCGGTGATGAGACCGCCGCGCTCGCGCATCACGCGGCCGATCTGGGCACCGAGCGGACCGCCGTACAGGTAGGCCGGGCCTTCCGCAGCAATGGCCCGGAGCGTAGCCGCAAGATCGGGTTGGCGGAAGAGTGCGCCGATCTCCGGCACATGCCCCTCGTGCAGGTATGTCGCAGCGGCTTCGGGCCCGAGCCGGCCGCACAATTCCTGAAACTCGAAGTGGTCGAACGGCGTGAACGGGATGCCGCCCTCGGCGTACTCGACCGCCGGCTCCAGGACCCGATCGAGCGGCATCGTGCCGTAGTCGGCGAGCAGCCGGGTCCAGCCGGCGAGGTTGCCCGGCACGGCCGGGGCGAGATAGCCCTCGATGGGAGGAGTGGTCCCGAACCGGTCGGGCGTTGCGCCCGAGGGTGCACGGCCGAGGAAGACCAGCGCGCGCGGGGTGCCCCTCGGGGGCGTCACCACCAGGGTGCCGCACCCCGCAAGCCCGGACATGTACGGTTCGACGACCCCGATGGCCGCGGCGGCCGCCACCACCGCGTCCACAGCGTTTCCACCCTGAGCGAGCATCCGCACGCCTGCCAGCGTGGCGAGTGGGTTTGCGGTGGCCACCATGCCGCGCCGGCCGTACGCGATCGGTCGAAGCCCAAACCGCGTCGCATACGTTTCATGCGGCTCATGCGTCATCGTGCACCCCCAACCGATGATCCTGGGAGATTGCGAGAGGGCGACTCAGCGCGCGCAGGATCGATACTCATGTGTTTGTGTCCCCCAACGGCGAACTCCTGCCGGTTCGACACTTCGGCAACAAAGCACTGGGGACGGCCTCATCGGCCGTCCCCAGCACGCAGCGTCGTTTGTAGGGTCGAAGCTACCGAAGCACGCGCACGTTTGCTGCCTGCGGACCCTTACGCCCCTCAGACTCCTCGTACTCGACCTTGTCGCCTTCGTTCAATGACTTGTAGCCGTCTGCCTGGATCGCGCTGAAGTGCACGAACAAGTCCTTGCCGCCGCCGTCGGGTGTGATGAAGCCGTATCCCTTCTCCGAGCTGAACCATTTCACTGTCCCTGCCGCCATACTATCCCACCTTCTTACCAGTGCTACCAACCGACTTTTCAGCCCGCTGATGCCGTATTAGTATGGCATATTCGATCCATAAAGTAAACAAAAAAAGCTACTGCCCATAATCGCCGACCACCCGGTCGGACAGGCGGGAAGACCGAACCGAACCGTAGTTCGGCTCACAAAAGCGGCACCTCGAGGGGCGTTGCCGCGGCATCGCTTCAAGCGCCTATGAGAACGACCAGGAGGTCCCCGATGCCGTCGCCGCCATCTTGGGCCCTGTCCGCGTCGGGAGTCGGGTGCCCGTCACGCCAAACGGGCCGGACGGCGTGGCGCAACGGCCGGACGATCGTCTGGACCGAAGTGGTCGTCCCGTCGGCGCGTCGGACGCGCAGCGCGGCCGTCCCCGTGTCGCCGCCCGCGGGTGAACCAGAGGCGGGACCGAGCCGCAGGGGCTCCACACACAGGTCGTTCAGGTTCGTGCCGTGCATGTCGTCCGGCACCAGAAATCCGAACGTCTCCGCAGCCGCGGCGTTGGCGCGGAAGATCCGCCCCCCTGCTGACGCCCACAACAAACCGACGGGCGCACCGTCCAGCAGGAGCCGGTAGCCGTGTTCGGACTCGCGGAGCGCGCGGATCGCTCGTTCACGCGCTCCGATCCGGTCCAGCAGGACAGCATTCTCGGTGGCGATCTCGAGCACCCGGCCCGCCTGTTGCCTGAGCACTCCCACCAGCAGTCCGGCGATGGGAACCGCCATCACCCACACGATTACCCGGCGGAGATTCTCGGCGGTGTAGGAAAGGAAATGGCCCGGACTCGAGAGGACGATTACGAAGTAACATGCCGCGGCCGCGGCGGTGGCCAACCCGGTAGACACTCCTCCGGCGAACGCCGAGAACATCACGGTCAACAGGACGATCGGGCCAGGGACCATGATCGTGTCCCGGCCGAGCCACGCTACGGCCACCGCGCCGGCCGCAACCGGCAGCAGCCAGCCGATTCGCGGCCCTGCCCACGCCTTGACCGGCTTTCGATACCATTGAACGGTACGCATACTCGCGATTGCGCCAGAGGTGTCGTGTCCCGAACCTCGGACTGCCCCACGAGCAACATTTCCCCGAAACACGGCCGCGTAGACGCCCGGACGCCGAAAATGTGCTCGCCGCGGTACCCACCGGGCTAGAGCACGGGACGAATGGGAACGACTTGAAGAATCCAGGTGTTGAGGCGGTACACCCAGTCGAACAGAAGCGCGGTTCCCATCGCTACGAGGAACACGCCGCTTGCCACCTCGATCGCCCTCGCGTAGCGGTGAGCGGCGCGAAACACGCGCCAGGCCCCGGCAAAGAACGCCGCCGCGGCGAGGAACGGAAGACCAAGCCCCAACGAGTAGACGAAGAGCAGTACCGCCCCACCCCCCGCCCGTTCGGTCGTCGCGGCGAGGGTCAGGATCGCTCCGAGGATCGGCCCCACGCACGGTGTCCATGCGAACCCAAACGCCATGCCCACGAGAAGGACGCCGATCCATCCCGTCGGGCGGCGCGTGATGAGGATGCGCCGCTCTCGTGCGAGACCCGGGATCGCGACCACGCCGAGCACGGTGAGTCCGAACAGGATCACGATCGCCCCGCCCAAGCGGCTGAGGAGGTCGCGGTTCGAGAGCACGAAGCTTCCCGCGAGCGATGCAGAAGCGCCGAGCGCCGTGAAGATCACGGAGAACCCGATCACGAACAGCGCCGTCGCCCCGAGCACTCTGCCCCGGTGCCCGATGCGACCCGTCTCCAATTCGTCGAGCGACAATCCGCAGACGAACGACAGATAGCCGGGGATCAGCGGCAGGATGCACGGGGAGAAGAACCCCAGCACCCCCGCCGCGAAGGCGATCGGGAGGTTCAGAGCTGGCATCGCAGCACCGCACTGCTCTTCCGCGACGCGGGAACGCCGATCTGGACGACCCGTGTCCCCCTCATCGCCGCGCCAGCATCGTGATCGCGGCAACCAGCTCACCACGATCCGATGGACCGCAACTCGCCAGTCGCAAGACGCCGTCCAGCCCGATCCATCCTACGACACGAGCAATCCGCATCCGCACCCCGACTCACCTGGCGGCACGTACCGGCCCCGACGTTCAACCACAATCTTACACCAGAAATTTGCGAAGAACCGACATCGTGCACGCCGGCGTGTTGCCGGGTGCCGCCGACCCGCGGGAGGTGACGCAAGGAGTGCCGGATTCCGCAGCCAACATTGTCGACGTAGGTGCAAGGGTGTGGTACTCGGGAGGCGTTCCATGGGATGGTTCTCCCGCAGGGCTCGAAAGCCGGGAGTCCAGCGCCTCGGTCCGGTGGAACTGGCGTTGTCGCTCACGGCAATCACCGGGAGGGGCTTTGACGGCGCCCTCAAGTCCGCGCGCGAGCTGAGTTTCACGGTGCTCCCGCTCGAGCTATTCGCGGTCGGCGTGTTTGCGACCGCATGGAATGCGTCGCGCCACGCATTGGTGACCGGGCTCACCCGGGCGCAAGGCCGGGTCGTGATGGACGCCTATGCCGTCCTGGCCTATTGCCTGTGGATCAATGGCCGCGAGGGACTCTCAAAACGTCTGCCCGGAAGGCTCGACTGGGCGGACTTCGTGAGGTTCAAGCAAACCGTCGATTGGCGCCAGTACGGGGTGTTCACGGAGGTCGTCCGCGAACGCTCCGCAGAGTACGGCCCTCTCGCCGCGGCCTCCACCGCGGGAACCGAACGAGGCCCGCTGGAGATCCAGCTCGGGAATGCCATCGCCCGTCACGTCCTCGGCCACAGCACCAAGGTCGGGCCGATGGAGTCGCTCTGGTGCGCCGGGCTCTTTCGGGAGATAGGCGCAACCGTCCCCGCGGCGCTCAACAATTGCCGGTACCGGCCCGACCCCGAGGCGGAAGCTCAGGCGGCAGCCGCGCCTGACGAACCGGAAGGCGATCTGATCCTGACGTGCGGCGCATGCGGCCAGAAGAACCGCGTTCGTGCCGGACGCCGCCGTCAGGACGCCGTCTGCGGCCGCTGCGGCAGCCCGCTGTGACACTCGCTGCAGCCCGAAACACGGCGCGCACGTGAGGCCCCGCCCCTGACTCGCCGATCCGGGCGCGCCGGAGACTGCACGATCTCTACCTTCGCGCGGGCACGGCCGCGGGTGCGCTGAAGGGCCCGAATCACTCCCGGCGCTCGGAGGTGCGCGAGCGGCGAACGGCCTGCCACACCGTTTCCGGCGTCGCAGGCAAGTCCAGAGCCGAGACACCCATGGGACGCAACGCGTCGAGGATCGCGTTCACGAGCGCCGGCGGCGCGCCGGTCGTTCCCGATTCCCCGATGCCCTTCCCTCCGAGCGGATTGACGGGAGAAACCGTTTCCACGCGGCCGGTCTCGATCCTCGGCACCTGGGAGGCGTGCGGCATGGTGTAGTCGAGCAGCGACGTCGTGAGGAGTTGACCGTTGTCGTCGTGCGCGACGCGCTCCAGCAGCCCCTGCCCGATGCCCTGAACGATGCTCCCGTGCACCTGGCCTTCGACGAGGAGCGGGTTCACCACTCTTCCGCAGTCGTCCACCGCGACATACCGGAGGATGCCGACCGCGCCCGTTTCCGGGTCGATCTCGACGACGGCGATGTGCGCGCCCGCGGGCACCGTGCCGTGTTCGGCTTCAAAGCGGACGCTTACGGAGATTCCGGACTCTTCCGCGCCGCCGGGGCGGGCGGCCTCCGCGATCTGCGCGAGGGTAACCGCACGTGCGGGCGCACCCCTGACGGCCACACGGCCGCCGCCGAGTGAGAGATCGTCGGGAGCGGCCTCCAGCAACCGGGACGCGATCGTGATCACCTCCCGCCGAACGCCCTCCGCGGCCTTCGCAACCGCAGAACCGCCGACCGACAGCGAGCGGCTGCCGAAC
>DASPUZ010000164.1:0-5514 GCA_035622635.1 bacterium
ACGACGTCTCATCGCCGCCGCGTAGTCGACTTCGGTCTCCTTCGCCTGGCGTCCGAGTGTCAGGCGGGCCGCCGCCGCAACGAGTTCCGATGTCAGCCCCAACGCGAGCAGGCTTAATGCTGCCGGAACTACGCGTCGACCCCGAGAGTCCAACTTAAACGCCTATTTCCTGTAGACGGATTCCATCGCTTCTTTCAGTACTTTCCTTTGCTCTCAGAGCGCAAAGTATCGCCGCACAACGTTTGGTGCGCTACGAGCGAGGACCTCGCCGACAAAACACAGGAGGTAGAATGCAATGGCCGCCGCGAACCCCGCCGGAACACTCACGCGGGGCGTACTTGCCTCGCCCCGTCTGTAACGCGCGCTGTGCCATGCTCGCGCCAGGTCTTGCCAAAATCTCCTGACGATGGCGCGGAACGTCAACATCTCGTGGGTTCCCGCCATGCGGGGGAACTGATAGCGATCGTGCCCCTCGCAGACGGCGGTGCGGACAAAGTGACCGACCCCGCGGGGCGCCGGGTGTGCCGTCCGCGCAGAAGGGTTCATATGGATCGCTATCCCATCCGCGAGTAGGCGCTGCGCAAGCCGATGGCATTGGCCCCGGAATTGTTCGACGTCATCCGGGAAGGGGTAGCGCGTGAAGACATCACGACGAAACGCAACGTTGTTGGCGAAGAACCATGAATTGGGATGCGGCGCTCCATCGCGTGACCGCATCGGAAACATCAGCCATCCGACCGCCATCGCATCACGGTAGAGCCCACCGGTCTCGATGTAGGTGTTGCCAGCGCAGACGAGGATCGCGGGATCCTCGAATGACCGCAGCAACTGGCTCAGCCAGCCGCTCTCGGGGACGACATCGCAATCCACGAAGACGAGGACGTTCCCGTTGGCAAGGCGAGCCCCTTCGTTCTTCAACTGGTAGTACGCGAGGCCGCGGGTTGGAATCACGCGCACCGCGGCCGACGTGCTGCCCAGGACGCGCTCGGTGATCCGACGGACGTGCGAGCCGTCGATCGAGAGTTCATTGTAGAGCATCAGTATCTCACACGGCTCCGGTAGCTCCTGAACCTGATCGCGCAGCGCCTCGAGCATCTGTTGGCCGCGGGCGATTTCCGCAAACCGCACGTTGTCCCATTCGACGATCAGCGAAACGGCGCAGGCTCCAGTCATTTCGTCCTCCCGGCGATCAACTCGGGCGGGTACCAACTTTGGCCGATTGGTTCCGCGATCCCTCCTCCTCGCCCCCTCCTCCGTTTGACCGATTCGACCCTTGTCGACGACGTGGTTGCCGCACTGCCCGGCCCGCCGTTCTTCCGCCGCTCCGCAGTCGCTGCCGCATTTCTCGGGCGCGCTTCGCCGTGCTCTCGAAAGAGGCGGGCGGCGTAATCCCCCGCTCGTCCAGCCCCGGAACGCCAGGGGGGTCAGGCGTTTGCCAGGTTGGCGTTCACCCTCCACGGCAGCGGGGCGACTTCAGCCCGGTGGGTTTGTTTCGCAAAAACTCCTATGGGCCGGAGTGGAAGACACCGCCCGGAATCTTGAAGTTGAAGCAAGCCCATCGATGGCTACACCTCCTTCGTCGCGAGTATGTAACAGCCAGGGATCCCTGGCAAATCTGCGCCCCAATGTGTCGGGCAGCATCCTGCGAACTTGGGACAAAGGCAACTGTTAGGCGTGCAGAGGCGAATGTTCAAAACGCCCAGAAGCGCACGGGCCCAAGAACACCTGATTGCGCGTCCGGATTACCAGGCGACTTGCAGCAAAGATTGCATACCTTCCACCGTTGGGCGTCAAAGGCCACGGGGGGCACGATCTCTGGGCCCGGGATCGCCAATGGACAGCGGGCTCATCTGCGCCTAAGGGAAGTCCAGCGCCTGGCCCGAACTGAACGTGCGAAAGGACTGAACAAATCATCTTCGCGTCCCTAGAGTGGGCGTATTCTGAGATTCGTGAGGGAGCCGCTATGACAAAGACGCTGCTGGAAGAGATGTCGTGGCCGGAAGCCAAGAGCGCGTTTGCCGAGGGCCGTGTCGTGCTCGTGCCCGTCGGTAGCACGGAACAGCACGGTCCTCATCTGCCTCTGGGGACCGATTCGTTCACAGCCCAGGCGCTCGCAGCGCGGGTAGGTCGCCGGACCGGAGCGCTCGTGACTCCTACTCTCCCCTTCGGGTACGCGGAGTATCACACCGATTTTGCAGGAACCCTCAGCCTGAGCAACGAGACCTACACTCGCGTCCTCATCGAGCTGGTTGATCGGCTGGTCCGCTACGGCGCGACACACATCCTGTTCGTCAACGGCCACGGCGGCAACGCGTTCGCCCTAAGCCAGGTGGGGTTGCACCTCCGGGAACTGGGCGTCGTGGTAGGCATGGTTCAGTGGTGGGACATTACTGGAAAGCTGCGACCCGAATGGGGATTCGGCCACGGGGATCTGACCGAGACATCCCTGATGCTCGCGCTCACCCCCGACCTGGTCGACATGAGTGCGGCGACGGCTCCTCAGGAGACGGCCCCGGCACCCCAGTTGATCCCGGTCACCCCCTGGGACTTCGTCTGGGAGAACGGCGTGGTACACGTGTACCTCCGTACGCAGGACGTAAGCGCACGCGGGGACCTGAAAGAGGAGAGCGGCAAGCCTCCCCAGGCCGCGACCCGGGCGTTCGGCGACGAGATCGTGGCGCTCGTCATAGACTACCTTTGTGGGTTCGTCGAGCTCTTCCGTACGATCCGCCTGCGTCCGGGGCCCGCTCGCGAGTGAAGGGCGGCCAGTTTCGGCCCGTATTCAAAGATGAAAACGCTTCCGGTTCGGTGGATGAGGTCATCCCGCGAGCCCTTGCTCAGATCACACGGCCTTCCCGCTCGGCTCCGTTACAGGAGATCCAATAGGCCGTGCTCCAGCTGCGAGACGAGGATGGCCACGCGAGACACGAACGCTATGCTGAGCGACTCGAGCGACATTCCGAGTAAGGATGGGCCTCAGGGTTTCTCATCGCATCGTGTTGCTGTGTGGCGGCGGTTCGATAGTCTGCGATCCCATAGTCAACGTCGGCCCAGGAGAATAGAGCCGTGCGGGAACTCATATCCAGTATGCACACGATGGCCGATTCAGCAGAAAGGAGGAGTTGGCCCAACGCGCCCAGAAGCCAAGCGCTCTTTAGCCGCAGTTGCATGCCGACTCTCATGGGCAGGTACCAGGTGCCGCAGGTTGACCGAGAGCAATGACGGGTCGTCAGGGAGGGTGAGCCGGCGATGGACCCACTGACCGGTGACGTCTGGACTGCGGGAGACCTGCTTGACCGGCTGGAACGTCGCGATGCATTCTTCGTTCTCGATGTGCGCAATCGTGATGAGTTCGAGAGGTTTCGACTCGAGGGCCGCCGTCCCGTGCCCGCCCTCAATATTCCTTATTTTGAGATGCTCGAGCTCGGCGGCAAAGACGAGATGCTGGACTCCGTTGTCGCCTATGTTGAACAGGACCTTACGGGCGCACTTCCCTCTGACCTGCCCATCCTGGCGGTCTGCGCCAAGGGCGACACTTCGGAGTTCGTCGCGCAAGGGCTGCGCCGCCTAGGCTACAGGAGTGCCAACCTCAAGGGGGGGATGCGAGCCTGGGGCGAGCACTATGCGACCCGCCCCCTGGTCGAAAGTCCTGATCTGGCGATCTATCAAGTGAGCCGCCCTGCGCGAGGATGCCTGAGCTACGTGGTGGCAAGTGCGAGGAAGGCGATCGTGATCGATCCCCTCCGCCACCTGCAGCCTTACCTGGACCTGGCGCGCGGGAAGGGCCTCACGATCGAAGCGGTGATTGACACCCACGGCCACGCGGATCACATCAGTGGCGGACGTGTGCTTGCCGCCGAGACGGGTGCGTTGTACTATCTGCATCCGTACGACGCCGTTCATCCCATCGATGTGCTGCCCGCGACGACGCCCTACGAGTTCATTCGCGACGGCCAGGTCTTCATGGTCGGGCAGCACGAACTCCAGGCGCTCCACATCCCCGGCCACACGCTCGGTCTGGTGGCGCTCCGGCTCGACGACAGCTATCTCTTCACCGGCGACAGCATTTTCATCCGGTCCATTGCGCGGCCGGACCTTGGCGGAAAAGCCGAAACCTGGGCGCCCCTGCACGGACAGTCGCTGCGGAGGCTTCTCGGCCTTCCGGGAGCGATCACGGTGCTGCCCGGCCATTTCAGCAGCCTCGATGAAGCGGACGAGATGGGACGCTTCGTGGCGTCGCTCGACGATCTGAAGAGGCGAAACGACGGTCTCGTTGTGCTCCAGCGAGAGAGCGAGGGCGGATTCATTCGCTACTTGCTCGAGAGCCTCCCGCAATTCATCCCCGAGTACGTGGACATCAAGCGCGTCAACGCGGGATTGTTGACGCCCGCGGAAGAAGACGCGATGACGCTCGAGCTGGGCAAGAACGTTTGCGCGCTTTCGCAGGCCTACACCGCCTCCGGGGGAGGGGGACAATGAGCCAGGTCTTCGACAAGCTGCTCGACGCACGCGGCCTCAATTGCCCAATGCCGCTCGTCAACGCCCGGAAAGAGATTGGGAAGCTTGCGCCCGGCCAGGTGCTCAAGATAGTGGCCACGGATCGGGGCTCGATCGCGGACTTTCAGGGCTGGGCCAAGGTCGCGAAAAGTGTGGAGCTGGTCGGCCAGGAGACGGAGTCCACGGACGGCACCAACGTGTACGTTCACTACGTGAAGCGGCTGGCCTGAGGAGGAATCACTATGGACGCCGGTACCGAAGCGCCGCTTGTTGCCGACCCGTCCCGGATCCAGGTGCTCGAGGAGAAGCTCCGCGACCTCGAGGAGCGCCTTGCGCATGTTGAAGGGCAGGGGGCGGAGGACCGGGTCGCGCTCGTCGTCTTCTCAGGGGATCTGGACCGCGTCCTGGCCGCGTTCGTGATTGCGACCGGCGCCGCCGCCATGGGCCAGGAGGTGAGCATGTTCTTTACCTTCTGGGGGCTCAGCGTCCTCAAGAAGGAGACCCGGCTGTCTGGGAAGACCCTCTTTCAACGAATGATGGCGTTGATGTCTCCACGATCGAGCAAGAATCTCCCTGTCTCGAGGATGAACTACTTCGGCGTGGGTGCCCGGATGCTGCGGTCTATGATGAAGCAGAAGAACGTCAGCTCGCTCGAGGAGATGATCTCTCTCGCGCGGGAACTGGGCGTGCGGATGATCGCCTGCGAGATGTCTCGGGACCTGATGGGGATCGAGGAGGCGGAGCTCGTCGCCGGCCTCGAGTGCGGTGGAGTCGCCAGTTTCCTTGCCGACTCGTTGAAGTCACGTACGAGTCTCTTTATTTGACCTGTGGCATCAGGTAGTGGCTGCAGAGGGTGTGGCCCACAGAGATCCGCGGCTCGACAGGATTGTTCGAGTGTTGAGAGATGAAACGAGCGCATAGGACCGGTCGGTTCGAATCCCGGCGCGTCAATGTTCGCAGCACTCGCGAGTCGCCATCGCCCTAGCCCTATTTTGCACATCGCGGAGTGTCTCTGTC
>DASPUZ010000165.1:0-3138 GCA_035622635.1 bacterium
TCGCCACCGACGGCTCCGCCATGTACGGAAGCGAGCGAGAGAAGTCCCTGTGGAAGCACTTCCCTGAGGGCTTCGGGGAGACGCAGGCCGCGGAGACGTTTGCCCAGCACCTCCTGGGGGCCGGCACCGACCACCTGCTGGCGACCGGGGTGCGTGACCGCGAACGCATCTTCAATCTCGGATACTACACTTGGGTGGAACAGCAGGGGGTCTCCATCGGGGATTTTGAGATGCGGCGCGATCAGCGCTTCTGGAGGGCGCTCCGGGAACTCATCCCCGCCTGGGACCAGATGATCGACGAGTTCAACGGCCGGACCGGAATGTCCGGAGCCCGGTGATCCGCCTCTGAACCGCGCGCCTATGGCGCCTACCGGGACGCGCGCGGCCCGACCGCCGAGGGTCGACGTCCAGGCAGCAACCCGTCGCGAAGCGCGGTCTCAGCGGTGCGGCCCGGTCTCCCGCGCAAGATCGACGAAGACGTTGAGGGACTCGGGATTGCTCATTGCGTCGGGGCTGGCCGCGCGTTCCAGCGGCGTGCCGGTCAGGATCCGTTTCACCGGCACCTCGAGCTTCTTGCCGCTCAGCGTGCGCGGCACCTCGGGGATCGCATCAATCCGGTTCGGGACATGCCGGGGCGAGAGCTCCTCGCGGATCTTCCGCGCGATGCGATCGCGGAGGGCCGCGTCGAGCACCGCGCTGGGCTTGAGCACGACGAACAGCAGCAGTTGCCCTTCATGCGCCAGCTCGCCCGTGTCCACCACCAGGCTGTCCAGTACCTCTGGAATGTCGTCGATCACGCGGTAGAATTCGCTCGTGCCCATGCGAACCCCGGCCCGATTCAACGTCGAGTCGGACCGGCCGTACACGACGCACCCGCCCTCGCGGGTGATCTTGATCCAGTCGCCGTGCCGCCACACGCCCGGGTACGCCTCGAAGTAACTCGCCAGGTACCGCGTGCCGTCGGGGTCGTTCCAGAAGCTCACGGGCATCGAAGGAAGCGGCTCGGTGATGACCAGCTCGCCGACCTCATCGACGATGGACCGCCCTTCCGGATCGAACGCTTCCACCTTGGCGCCGAGCCCGCGGCACTGAATCTCGCCCGCACGGACGGGCAGAAGTGGACACGACAAGAGAAACGCAGTGCACACGTCGGTCCCGCCGCTCACCGAGCCCAGCAGCAGGTCACGCTTCACGTGCTCGTACACCCAGGCAAATCCTTCGGGCGGAAGCGGCGCGCCTGTGGAGCCGATCGCACGCAGCCGATCGAGCCGCGCCGCATGCGCCGGCTCCACGCCGACCTTCTGGCATCCGAGCACGTACGGCGCGCTGGTGCCGAAGTAGGTCATACCGGTCTGCTCCGCCAGCCGCCACAGCACGCCGATGTCCGGGTGGGCGGGGCTGCCGTCGTACAGCACGAGGGTCGTCCCGAGCAGGAGCCCGCTGATCAGGAAGTTCCACATCATCCAACCGGTGGTCGTGAACCAGAAGAACCGGTCGCGGGGCCCGAGGTCGAGGTGCAGGGTCAGCGCTTTGAGCATCTCCAGGAGAATGCCGCCGTGGCCGTGCACGATCGCCTTCGGCAGCCCGGTGGTGCCCGACGAGTACAAGATCCAGAGGGGATGGTCGAACGGCACGGCCTCGAAGGTCAGCTCGGCGGGGGGCGCGCTGTCGGCCAACTCCGACCACGGGCGGACACCGGCGGCGGAACCGCCCCCGGCGCCGTCGAGCCGCGGCACGAGGATCGTGGTCTCGAGCGTCGGAAGCTGGCGCCGGATCTCGCCCACGGCTTCGCGGCGATCGAAGCTCCGGCCGCCGTACCGGTATCCGTCCACGGCGAACAAGACGCGGGGCTCGATCTGCCGAAACCGATCGACCACGCTGCGGATCCCGAACTCGGGCGAACAGCTCGACCAGATCGCGCCAAGGCTTGCCGTCGCGAGAAACGCGATCACCGTCTCGGGAATGTTGGGTAGGTACGCGATGACACGATCGCCGCGCCGCACCCCAAAACGGCGGAGGCCGGCCGCAACCGCCGCCACCTTGCCAACGAGGTCGGCGTACGTGACCACCGCAGGCGGGCGCCCCTCCGCCGCGAACACCAGCGCCGGGTGCTCGTCCCTCCGGGACAGCGCGTGCTCCGCGTAGTTGAGCTCCGCGCCAGGGAACCAGCGGGCGCCCGGCACGCGACGGTCTTCGAGCACGCGCGCGTAGGCACGATGCGCGCGCACGCCGCAGAAGTCCCAGATCGACGCCCAAAACGCCTCGAGGTCCGTGACGGACCAGCGCCATAGGGCATCGTACGCCTCGAACGTGAGGCCGCGCGTCTCGCGCAACCACGCGAGGTATCGCGCGATGTTCGTCCCGGCCCGCTGCTCGGGAGTCGGCGTCCAGAGAATGGTGCCTTCCACGGAACCTCCCACGATGCCGCACCGGCGGCGCGGAACGGCACACCCGTCACCGCCTCGCGGGGCAGTTCCGCGCGAATATCCCTGATCCTGCCGGCGGCGCCCTGGGTCCGCGCACGCACCGTCGGACGAGGTAGCGAGGCGCGCGCGCGCGAATCCGATGGTATTCCCCAAGAAGATCCACCAGGACGGAGGTGGCGCATGACGTGCCGCGTGTTCGTATCGGCGGATATCGAAGGCGTCGCTGGTATCGTGACGGGCCTGCAGACGTCCGACACCGGGCGACAGTACCACGAGGGGCGCGAGCTCATGACGGACGAGGTCAACGCCGCAATTGCCGGGGCGTTCGACGGCGGTGCCACGGACGTCGTCGTCTGCGACAGCCACGCGGCGATGCAAAATCTGATCCCCGCGCGGCTGGACGAACGGGCGGTGCTCGTGCGCGGTGCCATGCGGGACTCGCTGCAGATGGAAGGAATGGACGGCTCGTTCCACGCGGTATTCATCACCGGCACTCACGGGCGTGCGGGCACGGCCGATGCGGTGCTGGACCACACGTGGAACGGCACCACCGTGTACAACCTCCGCATCAACGGCCTCGCGGTGAACGAAGCCGAGCTGAACGCGCTGGTCGCGGGACGGTTCGGCGTGCCGGTCGCGCTCGTCACCGGAGACGAGGCCACACTGGCGCAGATCCGCGAAACGCTGCCAGAGACGATCATGGTGCCGGTGA
>DASPUZ010000166.1:0-12696 GCA_035622635.1 bacterium
CATGATCCTGGCCGGGGTGGTCCTCGGCGAGACCGGACGCGCGCGGGACGAGGTGTAGACGGAGTCCGTGAACTCCCGCGGGGAAGCTTCGGGGTTCTGACACCGGCGGCTTCACGGCGAAATGTCTCGCGAAAAGTAACACCGAAGACCGAAGCGGCGACGACTAGACGGACGACCGGGGGAGGGTTGGGGATGGCAAAGCACGTCACGGGCGGGTTTACGACGCGAGCAATCCACAGCGGCGGGATGCCGGATGCACACCGTTCCGTTGCCACGCCAATCTACCAAACCGCGACGTTCCAGTACGAGACGGTGGAAGAAGGCGCGAGGCTTGGCGCCGAGATCGGACCCGGATACATCTACACGCG
Source organism: bacterium (assembly GCA_035622635.1). GTDB lineage: Bacteria > Sysuimicrobiota > Sysuimicrobiia > Sysuimicrobiales > Segetimicrobiaceae > JAJPIA01. The sequence continues at coordinate 369 of DASPUZ010000166.1, forward strand.
GTGGGCAAATCCCACCACGGAGGTGTTCGAGCGAAAGGTCGCCATGCTCGAGGGCGCCGAGGCCGCGCTCGCAGTTGCGTCGGGTATGGCGGCGATCTCTACCGCCGTCATAGGGCTGCTGCGCGCGGGCGAGCACGCCATCGTGCCGAAGGCGGTCTACCAGGCGACCTTCGAGCTGTTCCACGGCGTGCTGCCGCGATACGGCGTGGAGGTCACGTTCCTCGACGACCCGGACGTCGACGCCTACGCGCGTGCGATCCGCCCGGCGACGAAGCTGCTCTACATCGAAACGCCGAACAATCCCCTGCTGGGCATCACGGACATCTCCGGCGTCGTCGCTGTGGCGCAGAGGTGTCACGCGCGGACCATCGCCGACAACACGTTCGCGACCCCGTACAACCAGCGGCCGCTCGCGCTCGGCGTCGACCTGGTCTGCCACAGCGCGACGAAATACCTCGGCGGGCATCATGATGTCACGGCCGGCGTGATCGCCGGGCCGAGCGACTTGATCCGCCAGTGCACGCGGACGATGCGGATCTTCGGCGGGGTCCTCGATCCCTTTGCGGCCTACCTCCTGATCCGAGGCCTGATGACGATGGGGCTGCGAATGGAGCGGCACAACGCGAACGCGTTCGCCCTTGCACGGTATCTGGCGGCGCACCCCAAGGTGGAGCGGGTCTACTATCCCGGGCTGACGGAGCATCCCCGGCACGAGATCGCCTCGCGGCAGATGTTGGAGGGATACGGGGGCATGCTGAGTATCGAAATCCGCGGCGACGTCAGGGCGGGGGCCCGCTGCGTCGAGGCGCTGCGCGTCGCGAAGCTGGCGGTCAGCCTCGGCGGGGTCAGCACGCTCGTGACGCACCCGGCGTCGACGACCAGCGTGAACATGCCGCGAGAAGCGCGCCAGGCCGCGGGGATCGCGGACGGGCTCATTCGGATCTCCGTCGGCATCGAAGACCTCGACGATCTGATCGCCGACTTCGATCAGGCGCTGGAGCAGGTGTAGCGGGGCGCGCGGCCCGCAGGGGATTCCGGCGTCCTACGCGCCGTTCCAAGCCTCGAGGATCGCGGGAATGTCCCGAAGTGACGTGACGCGCGCCGTCGGGCGCACGCGGCCGGCGAACCGCGGGTTGTCCGGGTTGGGCTCGATGTCTACGAGGATCGAGCGCATCCCCGCGCGCTCGGCGCCAAGGATGTCCGCGCCGAGCGTATCGCCGACCATCACGGCGTCGGCCGGCGCGATTGCCCAGCTGTCCAGCACATGCATAAAGATCCCCTGGTGGGGCTTGGGCCGTCCGAATCCGGCGGACGTGACCAGCGGATCGAAGTACCGCGCGATGTCGTGAGCCTCGGCGATGTCGACGACGAGCTGGTGGCTTGTCGCGTTGCTGATCAGCGCAAGACGCAGTCCCATCGCCACGAGCGCATCGAGCGACTCATGGACCCACGGGTACAGCCGGCTGGCCCGCACCTCGGGACGGAAGAACGCCGCCTCGGCCCGCCTGAGTGTCGCTTCGTCTGTCGGAAGCCCCGTCGCCTGAAAGGCCTTCGCGATCGCCCACGTGCCGAGGTATTCTACCAGCTCTGCGCCCGACCGGCGCCAGCCCTCGAGCCGGATCTCCAGCAGGCGGGCGCTGAGTGCCTCGCCGTCCGGAGAGTCCAGGGCCGAGGACGCCCAGGCGGCAAGCGCAGCGCACTTTTCCCGCTCCAGCTCGAGCCCCGTCCTGCGAATCAGCGTGCTGCCGAGATCGAAGATCGCGCCGCGAATCGTTGCCATGCGTCCTGAGTTACCACGCCAGAGGGGATTGCTCCTTCGAGTCTGACCTCACCGTACCTCAGCTCAACGCGACGGAATGCCGCCATCGGAATGACCCGGTAATGAACGCCGATGATATGAAAGCGGGGTTGGCCGAAGTGAAACTCTAAGCTGCTCAATCCTCGGGGAGGGCAATCCCAGACAGCCCCTCGTTCTTTGTAGGTTCCGCTTTATGCAGGTGCGAACCGCTGTCGTGCGAGGATCGCAGACGTTGAGCCTGTGCCCCCGTTCACCCGGGATTATACTAACGTAAGAAGGATGTTCGCCAGGATAGCGCCGGAGTCTCCAGAACCGTAACGACCCGCACGGGCGGGTCGGGCCGCCGATGTCGCGAAGCGGTTTCCAAGAACGGGGGGGTCTAGATGTCATACCTCGTGAAGTCGGCACCACGCACTTCGTCATACACTCGGATCGCGGCGCCTGGGACGGGGGAGTTGCGCCACATCGAGTTCGGGATCGTCGAGTTGGCGCGAGGCGCCGCAGAGGGGCTGGCCACCGGCGATCGCGAAGCGGTGCTGTGTCTTCTGACCGGCGCCGGTACGCTCACTGTGGACGGTCTCGCGAAGCCGGTTCACATCGGACCACGCCGCGACGTGTTCACCGATCCGCCCTCGGCGATCTACCTCCCGCCTCGCTCGTCTGCCCGCCTCACGGCCGAGCAGGGCGGATGCTTCGCCGCGCTGGTGTTCGCGCCCAGCGGGTCCGAAGCGCCCATGGCGGTGATCGGCCCGGGTGACGTCGAACGGCGCAATGCAGGGGCAGCCAATTGGGCGCGCTCCGTCTACAACGTGGTCGATGCGACCAGGGGCGCGCAGCGCCTCATCGTTGGGGAGACGATCAACCCCCCGGGGAACTGGTCGAGCTATCCCCCGCACAAACACGACGTCCGCTCGGCGGCCGGCGAATTGCCGATGGAGGAGGTGTATTTCTACCTGACACGTCCGGCCGGGGGATTTGGGCTGCAAATGCTCTACACTGCGCCGGGGGATCCGCATCCGATCGACGAGGTCTACCGCGTGGAGAGCGGAGACGTGCTCCTCGTTCCCCGCGGTTACCAGGCCGTGGTGGCAGCGGCAGGGTACGAACTGTTCTATCTGTGGGCGATGGCCGGCGATGAATCGCGCTACGGTGCGTGGAGCTACGATCCGGCGCACGCCTGGGTAAGCGAGAGATGATTCCCGCCGCGCGATAGGGGCTGATCGCCGCGCAATCCGACCGTCGCGGCCTTCGCGGTCATGCTCGTGGGTACCGACGCTGACGTTCACCCGTCCGAGCACGTTCGTCTATTGGTGCGTGGTGCACATTCCGGAGGGCACGGGCGGGACGATCGTCGTGACGCCGTACCCCACGCTCCAACGTCTACGCGAGCCACCGGCCCTGCCGCATGAGGCGGCGGCCTTCGAGTTCGTTGGCTTCCCGCCACGCCTGGATCTCGTGCGGCGTGATCCGCAGATAGACGTATTCTTCTGCCAAACGCCTCGGATCAAACCGGGTCGCCCGCGCGAATCCGTCTTCGAGCGCCGGTCGCCGCCACCGCGACCGGCCCCTCGATGATCACCGCATCCCGCGTGGGCCCGAGCGCGACACGCGTCCAGCCGGCGTGAATGAGGTTCCGGGCCGTGCGGGCTCGCGCGCGGCGTGGAGGCTCAGCGCGCAGCCATCCCAGTAGACAGGAAAGGGGAATGAGGTGGGCGCGGCCGCCGGCGCCCGCTGATGCGACGCCCCCCGAGCTCAATTTCTTGAGTGTGCCGACTTTGCGCCGCGCGCCGGACCGGGCCGGCGGCTTTCCAATTCCCGGCGACATCCGCTATTGCATGAGCCCGATGAGATTCCCGTCGGCGTCCTTGACCCAGGCCGTCAGTTTGCCCCCGCCGACGTTCTTGATCGGCTGCTGCAACTCCGCGCCGGCGTCGAGGAGCGTCTGCAGGTTCGCCTTGATATCGTCGACCTGCCAGTAGCCGATCGGCCCCGTCATGCCGTTCTTGTGGCCGTTCGGATCGAGGCCGATCTCCTGGTCTCCCGTTCGAAAGCCGACGTAATACGGCCCGTCGGCGTACGGCTCTGTGCCCAACAGGCGGCTGTACAGCGCCTTTGCCCGTGCCAGGTCTTTGACGGGGAAAACGAACAATCTGATACCCTGACCCATGCGGGACACCTCCAAATCAACCGAATAGGTGCTGCCTGTCACAATGATGACGAACGGCCGCGAGGATATGTGACCGCCGGATGCTTCAGTGGTCGGCCTCTTTGGCTTACGAATTTTCGCCTGGCTCTAATTCCCCGGCTCGTCAATCAGAATCGAATCGTCTAAGTCGTATGTGGTGCCGTCAGGATCGGCAGGTTCAACTTCTCACTGAGGACATTCATCGTGTGCTGCTTGGCGTCAGGAAACGGGTCCGGCGATTTGGCGATGGTGGCAATCACGCGCCAGGGAAGATTCGCTCACGCGGTATTTGGCCGCTAGCTTCTGGGGGGACAAGGAGCCTTCGACCAACTCCGGGTCCGTGGTCCATCGCGAAGAAGCCATTGATCGACGTTCGAATCAGCAAGCTGATCGCCGAATTAGGGCTAGGCATAGATAGAACGACGTTTCCATTCCGTTTCCAGATCGGGGGATGTGCGGGGCGGTTTCATTCGAAACACCTTATTTTACTTGGGTTTCCGGTGGACCGTAGATCCTGGAGGAAGGAATTGCTCCTCCGCTCCCGAAAATGGCCGCCAGGTTATGTTGCGCGCTTCCGGCCGTCCCTCGATTGATTCCACACCACCCGGCCCGCGGAGACTCCGCGTCGCCGTGTTGATGGGTGGCCCGTCGCCGGAGCGCGAGGTGTCGTGGTGGAGCGGAACGCAGGTGATCGCCGCGCTGGATCCGGCTGAGTTCGACGTCCTTCCGGTGGAGATCACCCGCGAGGGACACTGGATCTCGCGCCCAGACTTGCTCCGTTTGCCCCCCGCCACGGATGGCGCGCCGGCCGAGTTGGGCGGCGTGATCGTTCCCGCACCCGGGACCCAGCTTGTCCAGGAAGTGAGACGCATTGGCGAGGTCGTGGGTGGCGGCGCTGTCGATGTCGCGTTCATCGCGATGCATGGGCCGTACGGCGAAGACGGCACGATCCAAGGCATGCTGGAGCTGCTCGGCATCCCGTACACCGGATCGGGGGTGCTTGCGAGCGCACTCGCCATGGACAAATTGCGGAGTCGCCAGGTGCTGCAGGCGAACGATATTGCCGTCCCCGCGTACCTCTCGGTAGAGGAGGACCGCTGGCCTGCGGAGCGGGCGGCGATCACGGAGCGAGTGGCCCGGGATCTCGGTTATCCCTGCGTCGTCAAACCGAACGCCGTCGGATCCAGCATTGGCGTCGCCATTGCGCGCGACGAGGCGTCGCTGATACTCGCGGTCGAGCAGGCCCTGGCGTACAGTGACATTGCGCTGATCGAGGAGTACCTTCGTGGCACCGAGCTGACGTGCGCGATCGTCGAAGAGTCCGCAACCGGCGAGGCGCAGGCCCTGCCGGTCATCGAGATCGTGCCCCGGCGCGAGTTCTTCACGTACGAGGCCAAGTACGTGCCGGGGGCTTCCGAGGAGATCGTCCCGGCCCGTATTCCCGCGCCGGCGGCCGGGCGCGCGCAGCAGACGGCGTTGCGCGTCCACCGCATGCTCGGATGCCATGGATTTTCCCGCGTGGACATGTTCCTCGCCGCCGGGAACATCCTCGTCCTGGAGGCTAACACCATTCCCGGGATGAGCCAGGGGAGCCTGATTCCGCTTGCGGCCCGCGCCGCCGGTATCGCCTTTCCGGACCTCGTGCGGCGTATCATCGACAGCGCACTTCGCCGCGCGCGCGCCCGCAGCCACCGCACCGTGAGGACGTGACGATGTCTCGTCTTGGGCGCAACGAGTACGTGAAGTCTCACAGCCTTGGCAATGACTATCTGGTCATGGACCCGCGCACGCTCGGGATCCGGCTGACGCCGCGGGCGATCAGGCTGATCTGCCACCGCCATGTCGGGGTGGGGTCGGACGGCATCCTGACCTTGGAGTCGAGCCGCCGCGCCGAGTTCGGCCTCCGCATCTTCAATCCCGACGGGAGCGAGGCGGAAAAGAGTGGCAACGGTATCCGCATCTTCGCCAAGTGCCTGTGGGACCACGGGTATACCCGCCGCCGGACGTTTCGCGTGGACACGAAGGGTGGGGTGGTCCCCGTGTCGCTCGACGTGCGGCGCGGGCGTGTGGCTGCGATCACCGCCGGGATGGGGCGGGCGACTTTTCGCAGCCGCGAGGTTCCGGCGGCGGGTCCCGACCGCGAGATCGTGGGCGAGCGGATCACGGTCAACGGTGAGACCGTGGAGATCACCGCCGTCTCGATCGGCAATCCTCACTGTGTGGTGTTCGTGGACGATCCCGCGTCGGTCGACCTCGCTCGCCTCGGCCCTGCGCTCGAGCACCACCCGATGTTTCCGAACCGCGCCAACGTCCAGTTCGTCCGCGTGGACTCGCCGAGCCGCGTTACGATCCGCATCTGGGAGCGCGGTGCGGGCGAGACGATGGCGTCCGGCAGCAGTTCGAGCGCGGTCGCCGCGGCGTGCGTTCGCCACAACTTCACCGGCCGCCGCGTATCAGTTCGGAGTCTTGGCGGTCTGCTGCGAGTCGAGGTCGCGCCCGACTACTTCATTCATCTGACCGGTCCCGTCGAGGAGGTCTGCTGCGGCGCGCTCAGTCCGGACCTCCTGGCGAGGCTTCGAGGAGGATCACGATGATAAGGGTGCTCTACGTCGTGTTGGACGGGCTGGCAGACCAACCGTCCCCTGCTCTTGGCAATCGTACTCCGCTCGAGGCGGCGGCCGTGCCGTTCCTGGGAGCCCTGACCCTGCAGGGACGCACTGGTCTCGTGCAGACCGTGGGAAAGGGGATCGCACCGGAGTCCGACGTGGCCGTTACGGCGATCCTGGGGTACGACCCGTTCACGTACCACACCGGGCGCGGTGTGTTCGAGGCCGTCGGCTCGGGCATGGCGTTCCGGGACGGCGACCTCGCGCTGCGGGGTAACTTCGCGACCGGCGGTGAGGGGCGCACCATCCTCGACCGGCGGGCCGGCCGCGACTTGGCATCTGAGGACGCGCGCGCGCTTGCGGAGGCGGTTACCCGCGACGTGCGGCTGACGGCGGTTCCCGCCGAGCTCGAGGTGCGGGCCAGCGTCGCATATCGCGCCGCCGTCGTGATCCGGCGCAAGGACGGCGGGCGGCTCTCGGCCAAGATCAGCAACACCGACCCGGCGTACGGGCGCGTCGGCGAAGGGCTCGGGATCGCGAAGGCCGATGTCGGCAACGAGGTCGAGCGGTGCCAGCCGCTCGACGACAGCGAGGACGCCCGGGTCGCGGCACTGCTCGTCAACGAGTTCTCCGATCGCGCGCACGAGGTGCTCGACCGCCACCCTGCGAACGTGCGTCGCCGCGAGCGTGGCCGTCCCCCCGCGAACTTGCTCCTGGTGCGCGACGCCGGCGATCATCTGCCGAAGATGCCGCCGATCGCCGAACGGTTCGGCGTCGAGTTCGGGTGCTTCGTCGAGATGCCGGTCGAGCGCGGCATCGCCGAACTCACAGGGATGACGGTGATCCCGGTGCCGCCGAGCGGCGCCGACAAGGAGCGCGTCTACACCGAGTGGGCGCAGACCGCCGCGCGAGAATACAAGAAGCACGGCGGGCTCTACATGCACTTGAAGGGCCCGGACGAGCCCGGCCACGACAAGGACTGCCGGGGCAAGATGGGGGTCATCGAGACCATCGACCGGGCATTCTTCGGCACCTTGTTGCAGGAAGTGTCGATGCAGGACGTCGTGATCGTGGTCACCGCGGACCACGCCACCCCTTGCGTTCTCGGCCGGCACTCCGACGACCCGGTTCCGGTGCTCGTCGCGGGCGCGGGTGTCACTTCGGACGGCAGCCGGGCGTTCAACGAGGCGGCCTGTGCGCGAGGGAGCCTGGGGATGCTCAAGGGGACCGATGTGATGCCGCTCGTGACGAGGCTGGCGCGGGGTGCATGACACCGGCGCGGCGGCCGGGAAAGCGAACAGAGGCGTAGGCCGGTCTCAGGTTGCGCGCTCCAACAGCGCGACGCACTCCACGTGGTAGGTGTGCGGGAAGAGGTCGAGGGGTTGGACCGCGCGCACGGCGTAGCCGGCGGCTAGGAGATCCTTGAGGTCCGGGGCCAGCGTCGTCGGATTGCACGAGACGTAGATGATCCGCGGTGCGCCGCACTCCACGATCCTCCGGATCACGCGGCTCCCTGCGCCGCTGCGCGGCGGATCCAGGAGCACGAGATCGGGCGCGTCGGTGCGCCGCCGGATCTCCGGCAGTACCTTGCGCACGTCTCCAGTTGCGAACTCGACGTTGGCAAGTCCGTTGAGCGCCGCGTTTTCCCTGGCCGCTTCGATTGCCGAGGGGACGATCTCGACACCGTGGACGCGGGCCGCGCGTCGGGCGAGCGCGAGCGAGAACATCCCCACGCCGCAGTAGAGATCGTAGACCGTCTCCCCGCCGGCGAGTGAGGCGAACCCGTCGACGACCCGGACGAGCCGTTCCGCCTGCGCCGTGTTCGTCTGGAAGAACGTCTCGAGACCGACCCGGAATCGCAGCCCATCGACCACTTCGACGATGTGAGCTCGGCCGGCCAACGCGGTGATGCCCGCGAGCGGAACGCCGTCCGACGGGCCGGAATTGACGGCGTGCAGCACGCTGGCGATCCGGGGCTCGGCCTCGACGAGGCGGTCCGCCAGCCCCTGCAGCCCGGGCACTTCGGGCCCGCTCGTGACAAGGGCGACCATGATCTCGCCGGCCCCAGCAGCTTCCCGGATTACGAGCTGGCGCAGCAGGCCCGTGCGGTCGCGTGGAGCGTAGCGCGAGAGCCCCGACGTCTCCGCGAACGCACGCACGGCCGACAGGATGGCGTTGGCCGCGCCGGATTGGAGCAGGCACGCGTCGACCCGGGCGATGCGGTCGAACGCGCCGCGGCGGTGCAGTCCGAGCACACCGTCCGGATGGAATGTAAACTCCATCTTGTTCCGGTAGCGCCACGGATCGGACATCGCGATGATCGTCCCCACCGGGGTATCCCGGGCCCCCGCGAGGTGCGCCAAGCTCTCTCGGACGATCGATTCCTTGGCGGCGGCCTGCGCGGCATACTCAACGTGCTGCCAGACGCAGCCACCGCACGGGCCGAAGTGAGGACAGGGAGGCGCGGTCCGGTGCTTCGACGGCGAGTCGACCGCGACCAGGTCGGCTTCGGCGTAGCCTGACTTCACCCGCCACGGGCGCGCGCGAACGCGGTCTCCGGGCGCGGTGCCGGGTACAAACACCACGAACCCGTCCAGGCGTCCAACGCCGCGGCCCCCGTACGCGAGACGGTCGATCGTCAGCGCGATCTCTTCGCCCTTCTTCACGGGCGGCTGCGCGCGATTGGTCAAAGCGGCCATGACGGTGCCATGATACCACGGGGAGCGGCGTCGACCATGAGGTGCGCCTCTGGGCCTTGCGCCTGCGGCGTGAGCCAGTACGCGCGGGAGCAACCCGCCGTGGACCGGACCGCCGTGGGGCCGGGACTGGGACGCCCGTGAGCGATGACGTCGGAGGCCACGACGCGGCCGGACGGATCCAGGCTGCTCTCGCAACGCGTCGGCAGGAGCGGACCGGGCGGTCTCGCGAAGCCGTCCGGCAGAACCACACCGGAACGGGTGAAGAATGGCCGAGAAACCGACCCCCCAAGCGATCGCCGAGGCGGCGCGCGACACGCTGTGGACGCGCGACCGGGCCAGCCGGGCGCTCGGCATGGAGGTGCTCGAGATCGGTCCGGGTCGCGCGGTACTGCGAATGACCGTGCGGCCCGACATGTGCAACGGCCACCTCGTGTGCCACGGTGGCATGATCTTCTCGCTCGCTGATTCCGCGTTCGCGTTCGCCTGCAACTCTCACAATCGGGTGACCGTCGCGAATAACTGCCTCATCACGTACGTCTCGCCGGCTCGGGAAGGAGACGTCCTCACTGCCCGCGCGGTGGAGCGGTATCGCGGCGCGCGGTCGGGAACGTGCGACGTGACGATCACCGATCAGAACGACAAGGTGGTCGCGCTCTTCCGAGGGCACTCGACCCAGATCAGGGGCGAGCTGGTCCCCGGCCTGTCGCCTGCCGAGCCCTAGATTACTTGACGATTGTCAACTAAATATGTGACAATGGCAACGACGTTGCGGTACCCATCGGGCCGGAGCGGCGGGCCCTCGGGAGGCTGCGGATGACTGAACTCCTCTACCTGCGCGACGCTTACCTTCGCGAAGCCACAGCCACCGTGATGGCCGCCGACGGGCAGGCGGTGGCGCTCGATCGGACGGTGTTCTTCGCAGGAGGCGGCGGCCAGCCGCCCGACGTGGGGCGGGTAAGGTGGCCCGGGGGCGAGAGCCGCGTCGTGGATATGCGCCGCGATGGGCACGAGGTCTGGCATGTGCTCGATGGTGGCCTTCCCTCGCCGGGGACCGGCGTCACCGCCGTGCTGGACTGGGACCGGCGGTACGCCGTCATGCGCCACCACTCCGCGCTGCACGTTCTGGTGGGAGCGGTCTACCGGCTCTTCGGCGCCCTGGTGACCGGTGGGGCGATCTATCCCGATCGTGCGCGGATGGATTTTTCCCTTGAGGACCTCAGCAGAGAGCGCGTCGCTGCCGTCGAGCGGGAGGCGAATCGCGTCATCGCCTCAAATGCGCGCATTCTCGTCAGGTTCGTCACGCACGAGGAGTTCGAGCGGCTGGATCTGGTGCGGCTGGCCCGAGACACCGTTCCCCGCGACCTCGACCGCATCCGGGTCGTGGAGATCGAGGGGTACGACGCCCAGGCTGACGGAGGCACTCATGTCGCCCACACGACCGAGATCGGCTCGCTCAAGATCGTGAAGACGGAGAACAAGGGGAAGGCCAACCGGCGGCTGGAGATCCGGCTCGGGTCCGATGTCGGATCGGATGCCCTGCCGGAGGCGGCACGCTGATGGGGACGATCCGGTCACGGCTCGAGGCCGCCCGCACCGGGGCGGGAAGAAGATGTTCGCGGCTGGCTGATGTCCTAGTGGCGAGGTGCCGGAATGAACTACTACGCGCTTCTCTATGAAGTGGTGGACGGCTTCGTGGCCCGCCGCGCGCCGTACCGCGAGGAGCATCTTCGCCTCGTGCGAGACGCGCACCGCCGCGGTGAGCTTCTTCTCGCCGGCGCGCTGGGCGATCCCGCGGACGGGGCGCTGATCGTGTTTCGTTCGCCGGATCGCAACGCGGCGGAACGCTTCGCCAGCGCCGATCCTTACGTGACCAATGGATTGGTGACGCGCTGGAAGGTTCGGCCCTGGGCAGTTGTCGTCGGCAATGGACCGGAGGGGGGGCGCCCGACGGGAGGTGTGCGATGATAGCACGCGTCTGGACGGCACACGCAACGCCCACGCGGGCTCGAGCATACACCGACCACGTTCGCGCCCACGTAGTGCCGGCGCTCCGGCGGCAGAAAGGATACGTCAGGGCGATGCTGCTCGAGCGGCGCGCGTCGCGGTTGGTCGAGATCACGGTGATGACCCTGTGGCGGTCGCTCGACGCGGTTCGGGGTTTTGCCGGGTCTGACGTCACGCGAGCGGTGGTCGCCGATGAGGCGGCCGCGCTGCTGACCCGGTTCGATCATCGGGTCCGGCACTACGAGATCGTAGTCAGCGATGACACCGGTCGCTGACGTCGATCTGGAGCAACGCATCGCGGCCATTCGCCGCTTCAATCGTTTCTACACCCGCAAGATCGGCGTGCTGCGCGAAGGCTTTCTCGGGAGCCAGTTCTCTCTGGCGCAGGTGCGCGTGCTGTATGAGCTGGCGCACCAGGATACCCTCACGGCGGCGGCGCTGAGCAAGGAGCTCTCCCTGGATCCCGGATACTTGAGCCGTATCCTGCGGGAGTTCGAGGCGCGGAGCCTCATCCGCCGAACGCCGTCCGAGACCGACGGGCGCGAGGTTCTGCTGCGCCTGACGGCCCGGGGCCGTCAGGCCTTCACGCCCCTGAACGCCCGTCAGCGCGACGAGATTGTCGCGCTGCTGCGCGGTCTGTCACCGGGCCAGCAGGATCGCCTCCTTCAAGCCATGCAGGTCGTAGAGGAGCTCCTGGACTTCGCACCGGCCGCGCGCTCCCCCTGTCTTCTGCGCTCCCACCAACCGGGAGACATTGGATGGGTGGTGCACCGTCACGGCGTGCTGTATGTGCAGGAGTACGGCTTGGACGAGCGATTCGAGGCGCTCGTGGCCGAGAGCGTGGCCGGATTCATCCGCCGCTTCGACGCCGGCCGGGAACGGTGTTGGATCGCGGAACAGGATGGCGGGAACGTCGGCTGTGTATTCCTCATGAAACGATCGGCCACCGTCGCGGTGGTGCGCCTGCTGCTCGTCGAGCCCGCTGCGCGCGGGGCGGGTCTCGGGGCGCGGCTGCTGAGCGAAGGCGTGCGGTTTG
>DASPUZ010000167.1:0-9860 GCA_035622635.1 bacterium
CAGTGCCGGCGCGCGGGCTGCAGCGGCACGACCCATCGCACCCCACTCTGGGCAAGCGGTGTCCGAGGGGACGTCCGATGCCCGCGCCTCGTGATCAGGCGTCGTTCACGGTCCGAAGCCAGCTCACGTAGGATGCTAGTCCAGACGTGAGAGAGTATTCGGGACGAAAGTTGAGGTCGCGAGTGAGTCGCGTGAGATCCATCGGTCCCCGTGCCTTGGCGGATAGGACGACCAGGTCAGCAGCAGCGGGGGTGTCGACTGCCTCCCAGACGAATCCGGGTACCAGGTTCGCCAGGGACGTGGCGACCGCCCCGACGCTCGGAGCGGCGCCTGAGCCCACGTTATAGAGGTCCCACGTCAGCGTGTCGGCGAGCGTAAGGCCCGCCAAGGCTTCCGCGACGTCGTCGGCGTAGCAATAGTCCCGGCGCACGTCCGCCCCATGGATCGCAACGGCGGTGCCCCGAAGCGCCGCGTGTGCGAGCGTATACACCTCCGACATTCCCTGCCGCGTCGGCGTCGGACGTTCCATTGGACCGTACACCGTGCCCACGCGCGCGGCCACCACTGGCGGCCCGCCGAGGGCCGCGTAACGTCGGCCGATCCCTTCGCCGGCGACTTTGCAGAGCGCGTACAGCCCGGACGCACGGGGTGGCGTGGTTTCCGTGATCAGGCGATCGGGGTCCTCCGGGGAACCGTACAGTCCGGAGGAACTCACCAGCACCACTCGCTGTGCCGCACAGGCTCGTGCCGCTTCCAGGGCGTTCACCGTGCCGCCGAGATTGGTATCAACGACCGTGGCAGGAGCGGCTCGTTCCAGGTCCGGAGATGGGGTCAGCGCCGCCGCATGTACGATCCGGTCGGCCCCTTCCCGGCCGCAGACAGCGGTCAGGAACTCCCGATCCCGCACATCCCCACGGATAAATGTGACGCCCGAGGACGCCTCACCCAGGAACCGCGCCGTCTCGGCATCGGGCTCATTCGCTGAGAAGCCGATCACCCGGGCACCGTGTCCGACGAGCCGGCGCACCACATGCAACCCCACAAACCCTGTGGCGCCGGTGACTAGCACGATCATCCGCGCATGCCTGTCACATGGAGCCGTCGTAGTCGAACTGGTCCTTGGGAAGTACGGCATCGATCTCTTTGAGCGTTTGGGCCACCCGCGGGCGGGTCTTCGCGGACAACGCGGCAATGACCGCATTGATGCAGGCCACAGCGGCCGTATAGGAATTCCAGAAGCTCGACGATACCGTGGCCGTCTGCAACGCGAAGTCCGCCATCCGGGCGGCCCGTGCCATAACGGAGTCACAGACGACGACGGTGGCCGCGTCCCGCTTCCGCGCGAGGTCGACCATCTGGGCCGTGGCTTTCGTATACCGTGCGAAGGCGAACGCTACGAGGGCATCTCCCTTCCGAATGCGGCGGACGGCCTGGAAGCCCGACGCGTCGCCGTGAGGGATCAGGGTCGTGCCGATCCCAGTCATGTCGAGCAGCAGGCTGAGCAGGCCGGCGAGGCAGTTCAGGCCGCGAAACCCAACGACGTAGACGTGGCCGGCACGGGAGAGCGCATCGACGATGCCTGGAAAACTCGTCTGGTTGGCGACATCGTTCACGGTGACGAACAGATTGTCCATGTCCTGCTGGATGGCCGACCGATAGATGTCAGCTGGCGCGGACGTCGCGGTGATGGAGAGTGTTTCGAACCGAGCGGCCGGGCTCAACTGTGAGCGCACAATGGCCTGTGCGGCGGCCTGCATCGCAGGATAGCCGGCGTACCCGAGACTGCTGGCAAAGCGCACCACCACCGATTCGCTGACGCCCACGTTGGCCGCCACCTTGGCCGCAGGCAGGAAGGCAATCTCGGGGGCATGGCTGAGCACGTACTCGGCCACCTTGCGAAAACTCCGTGTGAAGCCCTCGGAACTGCCCCGGATTCGTTCGAAAAGCGTTGTGTCTAGCGGTGGGCGTGCAGTCTCTGTGAACTCTTTCGGCAGCTTCGCCGATTCGGACACCCGTATCACCTCGCATTCATCGCGCTGCCCATGAGTGCACGACACGGGTCCTGACCACTGGCCAGGATGGAAGATATTACGTCGCGCGAGCAGCAACCAGCGCACGTGTTGCCGGGCGTGGCCTCCGTGCCACCGAACGCGCTACCCCGCCGCGGCGATCGTCGGCACACAGTCTCGGAGCGCCGCCACCACCTCACCAAGTTGGACGCCCGACATCGTCGGGAACAGGGGCAGACACAGCAGTCGATCGGCCACCGCCTCTGCCACCGGGAACGAGCCGGGGCCATACCCCAGGTTGGCATACACGGGTTGCAGGTGAAGGAGCGGAACATAGTACGTCTGCGTGGCAATCCCGCACTGCGCGAGATGCTGACGCACGCGGTCTCGCTCGGCCACCAGCACCGGATACGTGCGGTAGACGTGCTTCGCCCATGGGGCCTCGTGGGGCGTGACGAGATCCAGGCCCGCGAGCTCGTCCGTATAGAGACGGGCGAGCTCACGACGACGCGCGATCCGCCCATCGAGCGCTGGCAGTTTCACTCGCAGGATCGCGGCCTGGAGCGAATCGAGTCGCTCATTGAACCCCTCCGCGACCAGCGTCCATCGCCAGTTGCCTGAGGCGAACGGACTGGGCGCGTTCATCCGTAAGTCGTGACCGTAATTGCGCAGCACACGGACCCGGTCGGCCAGGCGCTGGTCGTCGGTAACCACGATCCCCGCGTCGCCGAAGGCGCCCAGAATCTTGGTGGGGGCCAGGCTGAAGCATCCCACGTCACCGATCGTTCCGACCCGTCGCGCCCGGTACTCGGCGCCGATCGCCAACGCCGCATCTTCGATCACCGCCACTCCCCGAGCGCGCGCGGCCTCCATGATGGGATCCATCTCGGCGGGGTGGCCAAACAGATGCACTACGACGATCGCCTTGGTACGAGGCGTGATCTTCTCGAGCAACCGAGCAGGCGCGATCGTGAACGTGTTCGGGTCGACGTCCACCCATACGATGGACGCGCCACAGTGGGTGATCGACATCGTTGTCGGGATGTCCGTGTTGGGAACCGTGATCACCTCGTCTCCAGACCCGACCCCGCACGCGAGCAGCGCCAAATGGAGGGCGGCGGTGCCCGATCCGACACCGGTGGCATAGCGGGCCCCGCAGTAGCGTGCGAACTCGTCCTCAAATGCATCCAGCTCGGGGCCCATGATAAGCACGCCGGACTCCAGCACGCGCCGTATGGCGCGGTCGATGGCGTCCTGCTGGGTGTGGTACTCTTCCCGGAGATCGTACATCGGGACCCGCATCCCCGTCATTCCGCGCCGGGCCTCCTTCGGTCAACGTCTCGGAGCCGCCGCCTCCAATCGAGAATTAGGCAGACCGGGCAGGTGCCGGGGCTGTTCCCCCCGGCACCCTGCCTCCCCTCACTTCTGGATGTAGATATCGTTGACGAAGAACCAGTCTCCGATGGCTCCCAGCCTGAACCCCTTGACACTGCTCTGCATCGCATAGTACACGGCGTCGTCCACGGTCGGGAGGGCCAGCGCGTAGCTGGTCAGCATTTGCTGCACTTGCATCCACAGCTTCTGGCGCTGGTCCTGAGACGCGGCATGCTGCGTGGCGAGCAGCACGGCGTCCAAACGATCATTTTGGAACCGAGACCACGCCCAGCCACCTGGCTGGTTGTTCTTCGAATACCAGATGGCGAACAGGGAGCCGTCTGGCTCGAAGGTACGCTGACGCTCGTAAATGAAGTCGAAGTCTCCGCTCTGTGCCCGCTGCAGTTGCACGGGACCGGGGACCCGGACGACCTTCAGGTCTACCCCGACGTTCCGGAACTGTGCAGCCAGATACTCACCGATTTCTTGATGGTGGAGCATGACTATTGTGAACGTCAACGGCT
This sequence comes from bacterium, assembly GCA_035622635.1. Classification (GTDB taxonomy): domain Bacteria; phylum Sysuimicrobiota; class Sysuimicrobiia; order Sysuimicrobiales; family Segetimicrobiaceae; genus JAJPIA01. The sequence continues at coordinate 3,908 of DASPUZ010000167.1, forward strand.
GACCGTCCTTCTCCCGGATGCCGGTCGCCGGATTGACCTTCCATCCGGCCTCATCGAGGAGTGCCTTCGCCTTGGTCGGATTATACGGGTACGCATGCTCGGCACCGGGCCAGTAGAATCGGCTGTACTTCGTGAGCGGCCCCGCCACCGTCACGTAGTTGCCGCCGTACAGTGTCGTGTTGATCCTGTTTGGGTCGTAGGCATAGCGCAGCGCCTGCCGAACACGGATATCGTGCAACGCCGGACGGCTGGTGTTCATTACAAACTGCATGCCCGTCCCCGGTTGGTAGCCGGGGATCACCTGGAACGCGGAGTTGTGCTGGTAGTCGCTCAAGCTCTGGGACGGCAGGCCAACGACCAGGTTGACCTCGCCGGACTTAAGCACCTGTCCCAGCACGCCTGGATCGCCCACAAACCGGACGACCATCGCGTCGAGGTACGCCGGCCCGGTATGCCTCTGCCATGGGGGACCGCTCGTGTAGTTGGGGTCCTTGACGTACTTCAGGTGGTCCCCTCGGACCCATTCTGTCAGCTTGAACGCGCCGATCCCAACTAGGTGTTGTGGATAGTTCGCCCCGTACTGCTTCACCGCAGCGGGGGACCACATCGGGGCCACGCTCAACCCCCAGAGGAGGATCGGTACGGGCGCTTTATAGTAGATCTTGACCGTGGAGGCGTTGATGACGTCCACCCGTTCGAAGTAGTTTGCCCCGAGGAAGTTGGCGAGTTCGGCGGAATGTGTGTCCGGATTCATCACTCGGTCGATGTTGAACTTCACCGCCGAAGCGTTGAAAGGCGTCCCGTCCTGAAACTTCAGGCCAGTCCGCAGTGTCAGCGTCCACACCTTCCCATCCGCAGACACCGTCCACCCGCGAGCCAGCATCGGAATGTATTTCCCGGACGCGTCCAGTTGGATGAGCGGATCGCCAACCCAAGCGTTGAGCAGCTTGGTGCTGTCATAGGGATCGACCTGGGAATCCATGTTCGCGGGCTCCTGATCACCCTCCCATGCCATGGTCAACGTGCCGCCCTGGACCGGCGCCGGGAGCGCTGGCGCACTCACGGCGGCCGTGAAGAGGATTAACACCGCGACGGCCCCTGCCAACCTGCAATATCGCCCCATCATCCCTCACCCCTCCACTCGCCTTGTTTGTCCTGGGAACGCCCAACACCTCAGGTGGGAATATTCTCAAAGCGATGCAAGGATCCTTTCGCCGACGATGCGCTCCTGCAAGAAAGCATGCCACACGCTCTCCCCGGGCGAACGCGTGAACCGGATCGACTCGTCGAACGGCCGCAAGGAGCTAGCTTCTCACCCGGGCCCACGTGCGATTACTCGTTCCCGGTCGCAGCATAGGCGCGCAGCAGCCACTCGACGTGTGCGTCGCGCCCGTCTTGCCCACGCGCAAGTCATCCTGCTATTTCGTCAGCTCCAGTGGCAGGCGGCAGGAGTCGTGCCGCCGGATGCGCAGAGGTGCCGAGGGGCTCGCACGAGAACGTTCGATCGATATCCCATAAGTGCGGACTGCGTGCGTCAGGTGTCCCACCGCACCAGATGGCCCCATGGAGGTGAGGCTGATTAAGTATCGTCAGCTTGGGCGCGCGGGGTTGCGCGTCTCCGTGTACGCACTGGGCACTAACGCCTTCGGAGGCCGCGCCGAGGAGACCGCATCGATGGCGGTCATTCACCATGCGCTCGACCACGGCGTCAACCTCATTGACACGTCCAATAGCTACGCCAATACTCGTTCGGAAACGATCATTGGCAAGGCGCTCAAAAATCGACGTGGAGAGGCGATCATCGCGAGCAAGTGCGGCTGGAAAATCGGAGACGGCCCGAACGATGAGGGCGCTTCGCGGTGGCACGTGATGCGCGAGGTGGAGGGTAGCCTCCGACGTCTTCAGACGGACTATATCGACCTGTACCAGATCCACCGGTTCGACCCGCACACTCCGCCGGAGGAGACGCTCCGCGCGCTGGACGATTTAATCCACCAGGGCAAAGTCCGGTACATCGGGTGTTCGAACTTTGCCGCGTGGCAGGTGTGTGAAGCCCTATGGGCAAGCGACCGTTGCGGCCTCGCGCGCTATGAATCCGTACAGCCGGAATATTCGCCGGCCAACCGGCGAATCGAGGCCGAACTCGTGCCACTCTGTTTGGACCAGCGTCTCGGTCTGCTTGTCTACTTTCCGCTCGCGGGCGGGGTGCTGACCGGCAAGTACAAGGCCGGCAGTCCACCGCCCCAGGGATCCCGTGCGCAGACGCAGCCGTCCTTTGGGCGGATGACGGAGCGCAACTTGACCCTCGCGCAGAACATGGAGCGAGTAGCGGCCGAAGTTGGGGCGACGGTTGCCCAGCTGACGCTGGCGTGGGTCATGAACCGACCGGGGATCACGAGCGCACTCGTCGGCGCTACACGGGTGTCCCAGCAAGAAGAAAACCTGAAGTCGGTGGATCTTGAACTGACCCCGGAGGTGGTCAACCGTATCAACGAGCTGTCGCAAGACTTCGTCCGATTCTAGTCGAGACCGACGAGAGACCGGCCGACAGCGGCTGGATCATCGTCTCGTCCCTCGTACTGGCGGCGGGCGAGACGATGTCGTTTATGCTTGAACCAACCCAACCAGCCTGAGTACGTGTCGCCCGCGCCGGCGGACCCGAGACGGGGCGCGTCTGCGGCTCAGCGGTACCTAAGCCACAAGTCGCAGCATGAACTCTACGTACGATAAGTCCACAGAATTGGCATCGGTGCCGTTGCGTGCAACGACGGAAGCAACCGGGAGAAAAGGAAATCGTTATCTGATGTTCAATGCGCAGCCGGTCAGCGGACGAGCAAATGTGGCCCCTGAAAAATCTGGTGGGCGCGCGAGGACTTGAACCTCCACCTGACGACACACCCCACGACGGCAGCTCCTTACCGGACAACGATGCTAGCGCGTCCGCATGAACCGCCGCACTTACGCTGCGCACATTTTGCGCGCCCTCCGTGCGCCGCGGTGGTCCTGATAGAATAGGTCTACCGGGTCGGCTCGAGCCGCGAGGCTCGGGCACCTTCGATGTTCGCATGGTCGACGGGCGACGCCGGGCCCAGGCGGCAGTCACGAAACTGGGGAAACGGTCTGCAGCGATCGTCGTGTGGCGGCCTCGCTCACTGCGCTCCTGCATGGGAACGCAAGCCCTGCGATGAAAGACCTCGACGGCCCCCGCGGCCACGCGGACATCGACGGGTTCTTAGCGCAGGGGATGTGGAGCGGAACAGTAGTGACCGTGGACTTCGATGTGGCTGTCGACCTGACGCGGGCGGAGATGCGGCTGGGCGCAGCGAGAAGTAGCGCTCGTGCCGCAGAATACTCTAGGACAACCTGCACTGGAGCAAAGCGTATCCAGCTTCCAAATTGAGAAAGTCCTTGTTGGCAGGTCCCACTCTAAGAGCTCGGAATCAACGCGACGAATCGTCCGGATACACGAAACGCCAGAATTCGCGCGCCCCCTCCACGCACGCCCAACCAAGACAGAAGCCCCCAAGCACCTCGGACATCCAGTGGAGACCGAGATAAACAAGCGATACCATCATGCCGACGACAACGCAGAGTGCGAGCGCGGGCACGCGTCGGAGCGCCGTCCCGGCGAGGAAGGTCGTCCGCATCGTGTGCCCGGATGGAAATCCGTAAACGGGGTAGAGCCCGGTCACCTGAAGGACGTGGCGTCCGATATCTCCGATCACGTATGTTGGAGCGACGGCCGCAAGGACGAAGCCTGCCGCTCCGGCTCCGATCCACAGGAGGGCACGCCGACGCTGCGCTCCGTGGAGCATCAGTAAGACGAGCGCGGCCGCGACAAGACCGAGCACAGCAGGCACACCCACGGTAAACTCTATCCCCGCTACAGGCCTCATCGGTACTGGAGCCGGGTGATCAATCGCGTGCTTAGGGAGCGCCGCTAGCAGGCTGACCCCTACGGTTCCAGCAGCCAGCCACAAGCACGCGTACCCATGGCGCCTGTCACCGAACAACAGGAGCACCAACGCAGCCGCTACGAGCCACGTCAAGAGAACTTCCGGCTCCGCGAGAGAAACGAGGGAAGCAGCAGGGGCGGCAGCGGCGGCGGGTGCCTCTTTCAACCAGGCTGTGACGGCGTGGTCCGCACGCAGGCCGAACGGCAGGCCAGTTCCGAGGGCGAGAAGACCAAACGAGACCAAGGCGGCAACCAGGCGGAACGCGGACACGGGGACAGAACGGTCGGCGGCATCCGTCGCGGGTGCTGGAGGTGCAACGTTAGACATGCGCCTCGAGACAAGATTCGTCATGTCCAGGGTTCTCCTGCGGAAGTTGGCTCATCCGCGTCCTCGATGTGACCGCCCGTTTAGCACCGACGGTAACACGGTGCACCTCCCCTTGAAGCCCGAGGCTGCACGGCGGTCGATTTCATTCGCATTTCTTGGACATCGTTCCTGGATTGCCCCGCTCGCGTGGGCGCTCTTCGTCAGAACTCCGGTTGCCGAGGAGCTTCCGCCGAGGGAGGTCAGCATACCTGAATGCCGCACGAGACGCCCAGAATCCTCAACTCTCTGCCGAGGGAGACGGACCGAGCGCTGACTCGGTTCTAGGCAGAGTTCTAAACTATAAACTAAGCAGCGGGTACACTGCCACCGGTCCATATTCCGTCGCTCTTGCATGTTCGGCAACAGAAATGGCACCACTCGAACCAACCAGCAGAGTCTTCATCGTCATGGGCGGTGGACGAGGGCGCGGTCGTGCTATGGCGTTGGGGTTGGCGGCTGCGGGCGTACACGTTCTGGTGCCTACAGCGCGTCACGAGGGGGAGATCGTCGAAGGTTCCGAGGCGCAGTCCAGAAACCGGCACTGTGCTCGCTGTTACCGCCGATGTCGAGAGGGAGACTGCGAGCGGGCAGTCCAGGCGGCACTCCGTCGCTTCGGGGTACTCCACATCCTGATAAACCATGCGGGCTGCGGGATGCGGTTCGTGAACGAAACCTCATGGAGGTCTCGACGAGATTCTGGAGGTCGACACGCGAGTATGGTGCCTGATCATCAACACCAACGCCAACGGACCGTTGAGTCGAGGCGTCCCGGCAGGCACCGATAGTCCCTCCCGGATGTGCTCACAACGGTGCAGTGCGACGGACAACGCGTGGGCGTGAGCATGCATCGTCGCCGTCTTCGCCCGACAATAGCACTCTGCCGATCTCCGCGTCACTTTGGTCTTCGAACCCCTTCCCCGCGTGATCAGCGTCCAAGAGTTCTTCGTAGATCTGCCGCGCTTCAGCCGACATGATCGCACGGAGTCGCGTCTCCAAGTGCAACTTCCGAAAGAATGCCTGCTCCAAGTGGAGCCTCCGGTAGAGCCAGATGCACTGGCGGTCAACCTCCTCAAGTACCCGATGTACGCCAAAACCGACGTCTCGTCGCTCCCGCAAGTCTGCCACCCGTACGTAGCAACGTTTGACGTCTTTCGCGAGGAGGGCGAGTTCACTCATCATATCCTCCAGCGACACGACCTCCCTGGTCCCTTCCCTGATCAGATGCAACATCCGGTGCTCGATGGTCCCGGTAATATCCCGCAGATGAGCAATCTCATGTCCGGCGTCCCATGCACCTTGATCGGAGAATGGTGACTCCATGGATCACCCTGCCTTACGCGGGACTCTCGACTCCAATTGCCCCGAGTTCCCGCCCTTTTTGCTTAGCTTTGGCTTAGGCCGCGCGGTTTTGCGTGAAAAACCGTGAATTCAGACGCCTGCTCTAGCAGGTTGGGCAATCCCTCTCGCTTTGACTAGCTCGGCCTCAATCCATTCGTACGTCGGCTTCAACCCTTCTCGAAGAGGAGTCCGCGGTTCCCAGTCCAGTACCCGCCGGAGTCTGGCGTTATCGCTGTTTCGACCGCGTACCCCCTGTGGCTTCGAGAGATTGTGCCGCTTCACGATACGCTTCC